>WAOT01000048.1 GCA_015521115.1 Desulfurococcales archaeon | reverse complement strand
GGCTCTGCCACCTCGCCAGCGGGCTGGGGCGGTAACCCTAAAGAGGAGATAGCTAAGCATGAGATATGGGGCGGGTGGGTATGGGATGATGAAGGATCGCTTCATAGAAGAGCTGATACGCCTCATAGACGACCTAGAGGGGAAAGAAGTTAGCGTGTGCGGCTGGGTTCACAGTGTAAGGGATCTCGGGAGGATAAAGTTCCTGGTAATCAGGGACAGAACTGGCACGCTCCAAGCCGTCTTTAAGAGGGGGTGCTGTAGTGAGGAAGAGTTTAGGGGGGTAGGCCGGCTTAAACTGGAGAGCGTAGTCTGCGTCCTGGGCGAGCTTGTCAGGGGTAAGACTAAGGAGGGGGTCGAACTCAAGGCCCGGGGGCTAAGGGTGCTTACTGAGCCCGTCGAACCCCTCCCACTTGAGCCTGCAACAAGCCTTGAGGCTGGCCTTGCGACGAGGCTAAACTATAGGTGGCTCGACACTAGGAACCCGAGGGTCACTAAGATATTCCTCGTTGAGGCGGCGGTGGCTAAGGCTTTCAGGGAGTACTATACGAGTAGGGGGTTCGTCGAGATCTTCACCAGCAAGATCGTCGCTGCTGGAACGGAGAGTGGGGCGGAGGTCTTCCCGGTCATCTATTTCGGCAGGGAGGCATACCTCGCTCAGAGCCCTCAGTTCTATAAGCAGATGGGTGTTATAGGGGGGTTCGAGAGGGTCTTCGAGATCGGGCCGGTGTTCAGGGCCGAGCCCCACCACACTACGAGACACCTGACAGAGTACCACAGCCTAGATATTGAGATGGGCTTCATCGACGGGCCAGAGGACGTAATGAGAGAGGTGGAGGGCTTCTTCAGGCACGTCAGGAAGACCCTCATGGGAGACCCAACACTGAGGGTGATCCTGGAGGAGTTCGGGGTTGAGGACATTAGGATACCACGTGAGATACCCAGGGTCAGTATAAGGGACGCATACAGGATCCTAGAGGAGAGATACGGCAAGAAGCTACCATATGGTGAAGACCTAGACCCGGAGGCTGAGAGGCTCATGGGTAGGTATGCCAGTGAGGTCTATGATAGCGACTTCATATTCATAACAGAATACCCATGGGCCGCAAGGCCATTCTACACGATGAGACTAGAGGGCGACCCCCAGTGGACTACAGGCTTCGACCTACTCTACCGCGGCCTAGAGGTCGTCACAGGGAGCCAGAGGGAGCACCGATACGAGGTTCTACTCGATAACATAAAGGATAAGGGTCTAGACCCAGAGGCTTTCAAGTTCTACCTAGACTTCTTCAAGCACGGAGCCCCACCTCATGGAGGGGCAGGGATGGGGCTAGAGAGGATAGTGATGCAGACCCTCCGCCTAAAGAACATTAGGGAGGCTAGACTGCTCCCCAGGGATCCGGAAAGACTCCTCCCCTAAACGGTTTTACACCCTCCCCCACATGGAGGGGGACGAAGAGTACCTCTATGTCTGGGAGCACCCTGACCGTGCCACCCCTTTTCTCAACTATGTAGAGCCTCTGGCCGAGGATCTCACCGACAGGTATAACCATCCTACCAGGGTCTGAGAGCTGTTCCACGAGGGGTTCTGGTATGAAGGGTGCAGCTGCCGATACGAGTATCCTATCGAATGGTGCGTGCTCTGGCAGCCCCTTGCTTCCGTCGCCCACCACAACCGTGACCCTGTCCAGGTAGCCAGCCTTCCTTAGGTTCTCCCTAGCCCTCTTAGCGAGCTCTTCGTAATATTCTATCCCGTACACGTGTCCCCATTCACTTTTTGGTGCATCGCTCGGTGCAACCACCTCGGCCAGAACCGCCGCAGCGTATCCACTCCCCAAGCCCACCTCTAAAGCCTTCATCCCCTTATCCGGGTCTAGGAGCTCTATCATGTACGCCACAATGCTCGGCGCACTTATTGTCTGGCCTAGGCCTATAGGTAGTGGCGTGTCATCGTAGGCCATATCCTTATAAGGGTCTGGCACGAAGATCTCCCGCGGAACCCTCAGCATAGCCCTCTTTACCTTCTCGCTCCTTATGAACCCTAACCTCTCAAGCTCCTCAACGAGTCTACGCCTCTGTACTGCGTAGTCGTCCACCAGCGGGGGCATCCCACGTGACACCGCAGTCTTCCTGCATGTAGAGGTTATAGTGTGGTAGGTGGGCTATTAAACGGGGGCGCACTGTTGAACGGGAGAAGCTCAAAAGCTGACAGTATAGGTCTAGCCCTGGGCTTAGCCCTCTTTGCAGTCCCATCTCTACTTATGTACATAATAATAGTGGAAATTCTAATATCATATTTATATAGTGGTACTCATAGTCCAGGCTCCCTCCTAGCCCTCCTCTACTGGGTGAGAAGCGAGCTCACGCATGGGGCACTTATAGCCGAGATTGAGGCGATAGTGTTCCTCCAGCTTATATCCCTCTTCGGCGCAGTAGCAATCTACCTCCACGCCAAAGAGAGTCTGAAAAGTACTAGGAGGCCTGAGGTTCAGGGGGCCGCTCTAGTAGTAGGGGGGATGGGATTATGGCCTCTCGCCCCACCCGTCCTGGCCTTGATGGTAAATGACAGGCTGGCAGTTACCCTTACAACCCTAATAATCGCCGCCGGGTACATCATGACACAGCTCGGCTTCATATTACTAGCAATGTCCAGGGAGGTCATTTCACCCGTCTGTCGAACACCTGGGACATGCAAGGTTGCACGCCTCATGCTGGCCCTCTCAGCCGTACCCATAATAGGGCCCCTTTCTGCGGCAATACTCTCTGTTGCGCTCGTGATCCTAAGGCCTACCTACCGGGCCTCTCCCTCCCAATCCCCCGATACCGGATAGGGATATACTCGAGCCCCGCAGCCCTAACTGCGGATTGTAGCGAGTAGTCGTCCGTGGCAACTAAAACCTCCCCCTCATGCTGGGACTTAACCATGAGTGCAAGCGCTAGAACCGATATGTCGGCCTCGCTAAGTCTTCTAAGGACGCCGGCCTTCCTCGCGGTCTTTTTAGCTAGCTTAATGTGGGGCTCAGTGGGGTTCAGGATCTGGAGTCTCCCCAGTTCTACAGCCCTCTCTAGCAGACCTCGACTCTCCCTGTCCCTGACCTCCTCTACGACTCTCTCAGTTGTCAGGTGCTTAGCTGGGAGCTGTAGGGGTAGGCCTGCTATTATTGCCCCGGTATCGTCTACAACTATCACCAGTCTTACCTTGTCTCCCGATCCGGCCAACCCCCATTCCTCCCTGATAGGGGAGCTCCGCGGGTTTGAGAGTTCCGTGTAGAACGTTTAAACTATAAGCTACCAGGGCTCTTGTGGCCAATGAGCCATCGGCAAAGGATTAACAAGTGTAAGGCCATAGAGGAGGGAATAGATGTTCCAGATGCCGGGAAAAAGATGTGATTACGGCTTAGGGGGAAGTGTTAACGAATTTACTCTAGTCTTCCTGCTCTAAGGGTGAGGGCGATTGCTGCGAGTGCTGTTATGAGGCCTATGCTGCCAACTGCTACTCCAGCGTTCGCCCTACCCTTAGCGCTGCCGACGTCCTGTTGTAGTCCTGTTATGTTCTGGCCAAGTGTTGACTGGAGGTTGTTTATGGCGTTTAGGATCTCCTGGGACTTGGCGTCTATCTTGTTGGAGATGTCTGTCAGCTTCACTAGGATCTGGCCGCTTGTCGTGTTAACTAGGGCATAGACGTCTCCGGTCTTGGTTGTTATGAGGTCTACGAGTGTACCGTTCATGCTGTTGAGCAGGGCCTTGAGATCCTGGTATGAGCTCTGTACTAGCCCGTTGATGCTCTGGAGCTGCACCTTGATCTGGCCGCTTGTCGTGTTGACCAGGGCGTAGACCTCTCCGGTCTTGTTTTCTATTATACTTACTAGGCTGGCGTTCATGTGGTTCAGCATTGATACGAGCTGGCTTACGCTTCCGTTGAAGGCAGCTATATTCTCGCTTATCTTGGCTAGGTAGCTCATTGTTGAGATCTCTGTGCTGGCGATTACCTCGAAGGATGTCCCGTTTAGTACCTTTATGTAGTGTGTCCCGTCCGTGACTATTGGTATGTTTACGAGGCCCTCAAGGACTCCTCTGTCGTCACTCCTCCCTGAGCCAAGGTAGTTACCGTCTATGTAGATGTGGACTATCGCCTCAGCAGGTAGTCCTGTTATGTTGAACCCTACTGTTCCGGGCACCGTTATGTTCTTCTCTGCTAGTGAGATCTTGGCCTTCACCACTATCGTCGCCTGGCCATAGTATAGCATGTCAACGCCCTCGAAGTAAAGGCTGTGGCTCCCTCCGGGTACTACTGGTACTGTTAGTGTGAACGTGGCACTGCCCGTAGCATCGGTTGTCACCGTACCTAGGCTCTCACCATCGAATGACACGTTGAACGTGTAGTTTGCTGGGGCGTTAGTTATGTTGAATGTCAGCGTGTCGCCGACATATGCTTCAACAGTGCTAGGTGTTACTGTTACGGGCTTTGAGGCCGCCCATACCACGGCGTTTAGGAATATCTTTATCATGTCCTCAGTCCACCACTGTATGTCCTGGTACTCCTCTGGGGCCCAGCTGGCCATGAGGATTATCTTCGCCCCGTTGTCTAGCACCTTGTATGCTATAGCGTCGCCCTCCATTGTCGTGCCTCCCAGCCATAGGGTCGCTAGTGTTGTCCCGCTGAAGCCTCCGAATACTGCGTAGTCTGTTCCGTATCCCTGCGTGTTGTAGTTGAGGATCTTGACCATGTCTCCCACGTTGTAGCCCTTGAAGATCGGGCTCATCTGCTCTATCTTTATGTAGATGTCACCGAAGTAGTCGTCAGTATACCTGTAGCTCGGGTCTCCAAGGTACTCGTTGAGCGCTCTTATACCGTAGCCGAAGAGCTCAGGGTAGTACCATGCGGCGTCCCACTGGTCTAGGAATATCACGCTGATACCTGTCTCGTTTATGGCATCCCAGACGTCCATGAACTCCTCGTATGAGGGCATTGGCGCCATGTAGTAGCCTGCCCAGATCCCTGCGTCGAAGAAGCCGCTTCTTAGCGCTTCAGCGAAGTCTGTGGCGTTGCTGTAGTCCTTCACGTACCATCCCAGGCTGTCCTCTATTAGGCTCTTGAGCTCGCCGTTGAAGTCGTAGAGTATGGCGATCCTTGGTAGCCTCTTTAGCACTATGTCTCCGAGGTTTAAGGTCTCGTTAACTATGACGGTGACGTTGATGTAGGCCGTCTTATACCCGTCCTTTGATATCTCTATGGTGTAGTTGCCTATGGGTAGCCAGACCTTGAAGTAACCGCTGCTGTTTGTCATTGTCTCGACAGGCGTTCCTAGTACTTTGACTGTCGCGTTGTCAAGTATGAGGCCGTCGCTCCCGTATACGTGGCCTTCAACGTATCCGAAGGGTAGCCTGTCAAGGTATATTGTCACGTTAGTGTACTTGTCGGAAGTCACCTTATGCGCGCTAAGCATGTTCTTCACGGTAAGTATTCCGTTGACTGTTCTTGGTAGCGGGTTAGACGTGTTGAAGTAGTAGTTCAGGCTCAGGTTGACAGCGTTTATGAGTACTATCATTGTGTTGAGACTATACATACCGTCTGATCCCGGCTCTAGGTACTGCATCCAGTAGCTCTCAGCCCAGCTCGATAGGATAGTCCAGAGGCTTCCTCCAGGGCTGATCCATGTCCCGACAGCACCCGCCGTTATACCGTTGTAGTCGTCGGTGAGGTTTCCTACGAAGTCTATCGGCTGGCTCCAGTTGAAGAACACGATATAATCTGCGTAGGAGCTGTTATCCAGGTCTGCTAGGTAGAACCAGCTATCGTTATCCGGTATGACGCCCTGGAAGAGTGAGCTGTTGGGGTCTAGCATCTCTACCCTTACATACTCGGGTGATGGCCAGTCGTAGGTGTAGTTTGATGGTGCGGGGAATCCTAGCTCTGTAACGTTATCATGGTAGACGTACAGCGCCTTAACCGCAGTAACACCGCTGTAGGGCGTGTCTAGTAGGACTATTGGTACTCGTGTCATGTTGGTCAGTAGTAGGAACGCTGCAAGGTATTCCCACTTGGGTGTGCTAGTATTCACGTTCCAGTGGTCTACAACTATGACTGCAGGCTGTACTGTCCCGTTCAGCCAGTCGGCTAGAAGCTCGGACAGGTTGTCATAGCTTATGACCGGGACGTCGAACACTGAGCTGAGGATTAGCGGGATGTGCCCGTACGCGTCTCCTAATACGACGACGGCTGGCGGTATTGTTGAGAGTGTGAAGTTGACTACGACTGTCTCGTTGGGTGCTAGGGTCACGTTGACGGATGCGCTCTGGTAGCCTGAAGCATAGGCCTCGACCACGTGTATCCCTGCCGGCACGTTCTCTATCATGTAGAACCCGTCAGGGCCTGTCACTGCTGAGTAGTTCATGTCCTCGTCTACTACTACTAGGGCGTTTGATATGGGCTCCATTGTCTCAGCGTCGAATACGTAGCCCTCTATTGTACCATAGCCCGCGGGTGTTAGCTGTATTGTGAGGAATACTGTCTCATTCTCCTCTACCGATACTGTGGTCTCGAAGGGTTCGTAGCCTGAGGCCTCAACTGTAAGCGTGTATGTGCCCGCGGGTACCTCCACCTGGAAGAACCCGCTCTCGTTCGTCGTTACTGTTTTGTTTGCCTCGACAACCGTCACGAGGGCACCGGCGATCGGGTTGCCCGTTATAAGGTCTGTTACTACCCCTGCTATTGTCCCGTTCTCAACGGTCACGTTCACTATGACAGTCTTGTTGTAGTATCCGAAGCCTCCGACGTCGAGGTGGTACGTTCCTGGGTCTAGGGGTATCTTGAACGTCCCGTCAGGCCTCACGTGGTAGGTCTTCCCTAACTCTTCGACATAGATCTGGGCCCACCTTACCGGCTGGTTGTCGTAGCTGTCTAATACCACACCTTGGACTCCAGTCTTCTTAGCGTACTGCTCTGCCAGGGCTACCGCTGCGCTAGCGTTGATCCTACCCCAACCATACTCTGTGTCCTGGCCTGGGTCTCCCAGGTCTAGGCTTGTGTTCTTCAGGATCTCGTAGATTCTCTCGGGCGTGTCTGGGACTGGCTCCTCGTACCAGCCTGTTGCCTGGTATATGAGTGCTACTGTGCCCGCCACGTGTGGTGTGGCCATGCTTGTACCGCTCCACGCCTCGTATCCGCCTCCTGGTACCGAGCTTGTTATGCTCACCCCGGGCGCGCTGAAGTCCGGCTTGATGTACTGGCTCGGGTAGTAGCCGTAGAAGGGCCACTCGCTTGGTGGGTTGGGCCAGTTCACTACCTCACCGCTGCTGAAGTAGGCTACGTTGTCATACTGGTCTGTTGCTCCGACTCCGAAGACTCCCCAGATGTTTCCTGGGTTGCTGCTCGTGCCCTGCCCGTCGTTGCCTATGGCTGCGACGACCACTATATTGGCTAGTAGTGCAGCCTCTATTCCTGGGAACAGGTCATCCCCATAGTAGCCGCTGGCTCCAAGGCTCATGCTTATGACGTGGGCTGGGAGGTTCGTTGGTACAAGCTGGCCGGTGTCGGGGTCGATATAGTATGGGTCTACTGCCCACTCTATGCCTGCGAGGACTTGTGCGAACGTCCCGCCACCTCCTGGTAGGACTAGGCCGTGCATTAGGGTCGCTCCAGGTGCTACTCCAATGAGTATGTTCTCCGTGTCACCTCCCAGTGCTGTGCCGCTCGTGTGGGTTCCGTGGCCGTGTGTGTCGTGGGGGGAGCTTAGGACGGGGTTCCCGTTCTCGTCGAACTCCATCCAGCCTCCAGGGTAGTATGGGCTTGTTGGGTCTAGTGTTAGCATCTTACCCTGCAGTGCGGGGTGGGTTATGTCCACTCCCGTGTCTAGTACAGCTATCCTAACACCCTCTCCAGTATAACCCAAGGCCCAGGCTCCTGGGGCGTCGATCTTGAAGATCCCCCAGCTCTCGACCTCCTGTCCTGGCCTTACGTTGAGCTGCTCCTTCTCCACAGGGTCTAGCACGTGAACCTTGAAGTTCTCTAGTACCTCGACAACTAACGGATCCTCTGCCAACTGCTTTACGACCGACATCTTGGCCCTTACGAGCACTAGGTTGTCTATCCAGAAGGTGTTTAGAACCTCGCCTCCATGCTTGTAGACTTCTGGTATGAACTGGGCCTGCGTCATTTTAGCCCAGTTCTTTAGCGCGTTAACGGCCATATCATGGTGCCCCGCTACTACCGCCTTCGTATAGTCTGGGAGCTCCTGGAGCCTGAAGAATACTGTCACTACATCGTCATCGCTGATCTCGCCGGACAATACCTTTGATAGGAGTGTCGGGTGGAACTTATACTGCCAGGCGTTGCTGCTCGTCTGCCTATCATATCCCTGGCTCGGGAGGGCGGCTGAGAGTATGGGCATGACCATTAGGGTTACGAGGAGGATCGATACCAACGCTTTAGTCGTGCTCCTTTCCATGTACACGAACACCCCATTTATTCGTCAGTATCACTTAATGGGGGTGCAGTATCATATAAACCTAACAGAATGCTTACTGATAGATTTATTGTTATAGGGAATCTCTAGGGCCTGTAAATGGATCTTTATACTCGTAGGCCAACTACTTGATACGTTTCAGGTAGGTATTTTTACGGGAGGGTGTAAATACTTATCCCGGCCTCAGTCGTAATATTCACATACAGACCCAGTTTAAGCGTGGACGAGGTGTTGTGGTATGAAGATCCCAAGCATTTACCTTGAAAAGTTCTTCTATGCTAGGAGGAGGCTCGTCGAGATCATGCTCTCCGGTAAAACGCCCGATGAGATGGAGGTGGAGATCATTAAGGCATCACACCTGCTCTCACCTATGGTCGCGACATGCGGGCCGGCCGGGCCTAACGTCGCCCCATTAATGGTAACCTTCCTCCCCAGAGAACAGTATGTGGGAGAGGCGATCGAGGAGCTGAGGAGGATCAGGAGTAAGTACTGGGGGTCGGGCCCCAAGGCCTACAGGGCTGCTGCCGAGTTCCTACTTGAGTACGTGTATAACCTGGAGAGGGCTGACCCGCTGAGACTCGCGACGCACCTTATGAGTAAGGGCCACACGTACACGAATATTGAGGCGACAGGGGAGGCGACGCTCGGGATCCTCTTCCCCCCGGATGAGGGGGCACTAGAGTTGAGGGCGAAGGCCTCAATAATCTCTCAGGGGCCGGTCTATGAGTATGTGAACATGGTTCACGACCTAATGCATGCAGTACCTCACGGGGAGAGCAGTCACCCGTGGTATCCTGCCGCGGTCTTCGAGGTTTACGAGATCTACGATAACTCGTACCAGGCCCTGGGTAAACTCGTCTATAGGCGTGGTTAGAGTATGACGGGGGTGAGCCCGAGGAGCCTAGCCACGGTACGGAGCTCTCCTATGATATTTCCTGGGGTAAGGACGAGGTGGCTGCCCACGGGCTCCTCTAGGAGCCTGGTCAAGTCTGCCCCTGTCTTTATTACGACCTGGCTCCTACAGTGTCTTGGTGTGAGGAAGCCCGACTCAACTATTCTCCCTGTGAACATGACTAGCCTTCCAGTATGTAGGTCGACTTTTAGTAGTGTTACCTGGCGTCCTGCGGGGAGTCTTGCCGCCAAGCTTGTCCCTATAGTTGGTTCGAGGCTGTTCTCGAGCATGTAGGATGACGCTAGGGATAGCGGGGCCATGCAGTGTGCTAGGGTTATGTATGTCTCTCTAATGGCTGACAGGTTGCCGAGCATTGCTGGGTTGTAGGAGAGCCTGTTAGCTAGCATAACCGATAGGAGGCCGGGGAGATCCCCCTCACACTCGGCGTCCACCCCCTCACCTGCTAGCCTCGACATGGCGTAGCAGGGCGACTCTCCCAGTAGCCTGTTGGCGTTGAAGCAGTCCATTGAGACCGCTGTTAGGTTGTAGCCTTCTACTATACTCTTAAGCCCGTAATATATTGTGAGGATCCTCTCAAGCCTCTCATCCGAGATCTTCGGGTTCGCTACGCCGCGGAGCATTTCAACCTCATTAGGCGGCACTTCTACTCCCTCCATAGCGTCTAAGAGCCTGTGGAGGGGGATGTTGACAAGATCCACTCCAAACTTGTTCTTCAATACCGCTGGCGGTACTTTAGAGTAGACTAGCCATGGCCCAGGCTCTCCTATAACGCCTATCCTGCTCGTCTTAACGTCTATAACTGCGAACAGGGGCTTCAGTGCGTCGGCAAGCGCCTCCCTGCTCTCAGAGATCCGGGCTAGGTCTAGGTAGACGCTGTGTAGCCATAGTCTCCCCTTCAGCTTAAGGTATGCATGGGCCTCGAGCATGGCTGGGAGGCTATTGTTTGCCTCAAATGATACTAGGAGGGTATGTATCCTCAGGTTTTCTAAGGCCCTAACTATGATAGGCTCTGTACCTCCAGAACTCACGAGTAGGATCAGCCCCTCGCAGCCGTGTCTTATGACGGCGTCAACAAGCTCGTCTGCATCAGTAAACGAGCCGAGGTTCCTGAACCCCACCTTGAGCGCCTCACCTATGCTTAGGAACTTACGGAT
Organism: Desulfurococcales archaeon; assembly: GCA_015521115.1. Lineage (GTDB taxonomy): Archaea > Thermoproteota > Thermoprotei_A > Sulfolobales > Acidilobaceae > S143-63. The sequence goes on along the minus strand of WAOT01000048.1, from coordinate 7,988 downwards.
ACTCTCCTCAATCCGGCTGCTCTCAGCATGTTCCGTCTTTACTGCGGCAAAGCAGACCGGTGCTTTAAGCTCTCTCAGCTGCGCAGGCAACTCCTCGCACCCGCCCCCATGATGATATCAAAATATTATCCAGCATGAATAGATGTATAGTCTGCCATTAAAAACCAATATGTATAGTTGCAGTGTCCCGGCGGGGGTTCTCCTACGGGTTAATTGGGTTCACGCTACCTATATCCTATAAGTGGCGCGATGAGGAGTGTGGTGGGCATAGACCCCTACCGGGGGATGAGTGCTAGGAGCTTGCTGAGCGCCGCCCTGACACTGGCCTCGATACTTTTCCAGAAGGGCCACGGCTAGGAGTAGTTCTTGTGGGGGTGTTCGGGTCACTATGTAGCCTCTCTCTAATAGGACTTCCTCGATGATCGAGATCACTCCATCCACAGATATGTCCGGTCTCATGCTGGAGATGTTCCGGGGCCTGTATTTGGCGGGGGTCACTATGCCCTTCTCAACTAGGTCGAGCCTCGGCTTTACTAACATGTGGAGCCTGGCAGTATCGGCCTCAACTAGTAGTGTGGCGTGGTAGAGGGCTGCTCTCCTGGTGATGTATGCTGCGCTCCCGCTAACCTTCCATCCCATGACGACCACGTCCGTCCGGTTCTCGACCTGGGGATAAAGGTCTAGGCGGTGGAGGATCTCCTTTACAAGGTCTAAGCCCACCCCGTAGACCTCCCTGTAGCCCGCTCTCCCCCGTGTCGGTATTATCATAGATATATTGATATTACCCGGGTCATGGTATACCGCTCCCCCACCACTCATCCTCCTATAGACGGGGACTCCCAGGCTTCTTGCCGTGTCGCAGTCCACTTCGAGGTCTAGCCCCGTGCTCCTCCCCACGATGACAGAGTCCCTGTGCCTCCATACGGCCACAGAGGGGGACGCCTTACGGAGGAGGATCTCCTCAAACGCTAGGCCTAAAGGGGGTGGTAGGGGCTCGGGGAGTATATATGCCTTCAAAGCCTTAGCACACCCCTCACGTTCCAGACGGTTGAGGAGTACTTGCCCCGGAGCTCACCGGCTAGGACTAACTCATTGTATGTGTAGTACGCCGAATAGGCCTCCACTCCCAGGACTTCCTCTGCAGCCTGCTCCAATGCCTGTGCGAGGCTAAGCATGTCGGCTTCAACCCCCAGCTCCTCGATACCCCTTATTGTACGCTGGTACTGTACGGCCTCTTGGGGTGTGTGCCTTATTAGGGAGAGCCAGCGCGTGGGCCGTGATCGAGTTAGGATTACACCGTGTACTAGAAGCCTTCTCGGGGTCTTCAGGGCGGCTGATGCGGCCACCTTATAGTCACCGGCTAATACGTCGCCGGAACCCTCGGCTAGGAGGCATATGGGGCCTCGTGGCTTGTAGGGGACAGGCCCCCTAGCCCTCGCATTGAGGCCGAGTCTTTTGAGGGCCTTCGCGACTATCTCGGCGACTATGTGGGCAGCCTCTCTCACCCCCGCAGTGTAGAGGGGGGTTTCTTGGGGCGCGGTTATTGAGTAGGTGTAGTCTCCAGGGTCGTGGTAGATCGCCCTCCCCCCTGTGGGCCTCCGGATCATTTCAACACTAAGGCCTCTCGCTACATCAGTGTTGACCTCGGAAATGGGCTGGCTTCTCCCTATTGAGAGTGTGGGGGGCCACCACTGGTAAAGTCTTAAAGTGTATTCTCTCATGTCAGGGGAGGACGCTAAGGCTTCGTCAAGCGCCATGTTATGGGGAGGTGGCCTGTGGCCGTCGACTATGAGCCTTAACCTCAAGATCTCCCCACCGCTTTAAGGTATGCCTCATAGGCCCGGTAGCTCGTCCTAGCGAGGGGGTGGGCGAGAACGTATTTGAAGCCCAGATTGTAGGCCTCCCTCTCAAGCGTTTTGAACTCCTCTAGAGTATAGAGTTTGGCGACTGGCACCTGCTTGGGGGTCGGCCTTAGGTACTGGCTCAGGACTAGGATATCGACTCCGGCATCCCTGAGATCCTGCATCGCCTCTACCACTTCCTCTACAGTCTCCCCGAGGCCGAGGAGTATGCTGGATTTTGTTATCGCCCCAGCCTCTTTGGCCCATGAGAGTACTTTCAGGCTCTTATCGTAGCCTGCCCTAGGGTCTCTGATAGCTGACGTTAGCCTCCTCACGGTCTCAATGTTGTGGGCGTAGACGTCTACACCGCTGCGGACGACCCTTTCGACGAGATCCCTCCTGCCCCCGAAGTCCGGTGTGAGCGCCTCAACTATTGTTGAGGGGCTTAACCTCTTAATCATCCTCACAGTCCGGACATAATGGAGGGCGCCCCCATCCGGGAGGTCATCCCTTGTAACGCTTGTGAGCGTAACGTAGCGAAGCCCCATCTCCTTCACAGCCATTGCCACGCGGAGGGGTTCCGTCGGGTCGGGCGGGGGAGGGCTCGGGCTCCGCTTCACAGCACAGAACCTGCACCCCCTTGTGCAGGTGTCTCCGAGGATCATGATTGTGGCCTCACCCCTCCCCCAGCAGTCTGTTATGTTAGGGCATAGGGCCTCCTCGCATACTGTGTGGAGCCCATGCCTTCTCACTATCGAGGCGATCTTGGCCGCTTGGGGTGTGGGCCTTATCCTTATCACTGGCTTGCGGCCTGCAGTGTTGATCAATGTCGTGAGCACCCCCACAGTTGAGTGTTGTATCGCTATCCCGTCTCCACCGCGACTAGGGGGTCTCCCGGCGCCACCCTATCCCCGGGCTGGACGTGTACCTCGACCACGGTGCCCTCCACGTGGCTCTCCACCGCCAGTACCGCCTTCTCAACCTCGACCTCGGCCACAACCTGTCCCACTGTGATGTGGTCTCCCGGTTTAACGTGGACTGCCACCACGGTGCCCTCTATCTCCCCCTGCCGCGAGGGCCAGAGCTCTTCCGGTATTATTATTGGGACTCTCATCTCCCCCGTCCCTCCTCCTAGCGGGTTGCTAGGCGCTACTGCCCCGTAATAAGCCGGGCTCTAGGAGTTTGTCGAGCCCGAGTATTGTTAGTGTCTCCCTGTAAGGCCTCCCCGACTCGGGATCCCAGCCCCTCAGCATGTAGTACTCCCTTTTCATCTCCTCCAGCCTCTCCGGGTCGACCCTCTCCCCGCGTCTCGGCCCATCGCTTATCGGGTCTTTTGTTAGCCTCGGCGGCAGTGTGTCGTCCCGATTAGGGTCTAGCCCCCAGCGGAGGTTGAGTAATCTCTCTAGCGTTATCGTCCTCTCCCCTGCTAGGAGAACGTCCTCGGGGCCTGTTGGTATGCCTAAAGCCGCCTCTACAGCCTTCGCCAGCTCCTCGGGGGGCAGCTCTCTCCTGCTGAACTTGCACACGCCAAGGTTGTCGTATGCTGCGAATAGGTTCTCCATAGCCCTAACCATTGAGGGCTTTCCCTCGTATTTGAGTGGGTCAACGTTCTCGTAGATCCAGAGTTTTCCACCCAGCTCTATGGAGTACATCCCGCTAGTCAGGTGGTCTCCTCCCCGGGAGGCTACTGCGTATCCGAGTGCCATCCCCTTCATACCTCTAGCATCATATGCTGGGAGGCCGAGGCCCTTCACGTGGACTACAAGTTCTCCTCCGCCAAGGGACTTAGCCGCTTCAAGGGCCCCATCAGCTAGTAGAGAGGCGATCTCGGTTCTCCTATAGGCCATATCATATGTTAGCCTGGCTAGAGCCTCGAGGGAGCCCCATCCGAGCCCCTTATACTCGCTTACCTTCTCAGCGGGTACTACCCCCTTCTCTACGGCCTCGAGGAGCCAGCTCAAGGTTGTGCCAAGGCTTATACCATCAAAGCCGAGCTCATCTGCCAGGAGGGAGAGCCTGGCGGCATCCATAGGGTTACAGAAGCCTAGGTTCGTCCCGAGACTATAGACTAGCTCATACTCTGGGCCGTCATACAGGGTTCTCTCCCCGGTCAAGGGGTTCTCCACCTCTATGACCTGGCTACAGGGCCTGTTACAGTGTATGCAAGGGTTCCTCGTCACCCTGTTCCTCTTACCCACCTCAATATACGACTGCCTCGCCCCCTCCCTGTCAGGGCACCATGATAGCGTGCTCCTCTTCCAGTTTAGGGAGGGCAGGACGCCCTGGGGCTCTGTCAGGCTAACAACTAGAGGGGTTCCATACTCCACCAGGGCTTTACTGCTCCTTGTTGAGGGAACTTTGCGCGCCCACTCAACGATGAGCCTGCGCATCCCCTCGGGGTTCCCCTGCTTCGGCCTCCTCCTGCCCCTAACTACAACTGCCTTGAGCTTCTTCGACCCCATGACCGCTCCTAGACCTGTCCTGCCGGCCTGCCTCCCCTCACAGTCTATCAGGCTTATCTTGCTCAGGTTCTCCCCCGCAGGGCCTATAGTGCAGTAGTTGTACCCCTTATACTTCTCTCTCAGCCTCTTGGTCGTCTCCCCAACCGTTAAGCCCCAAAGGTCTTTGGCAAGGTCTACTCTGACACCCTCTCCATCTACGACTAGGACTCCTGGTTCGTCCAGCTTTCCTGTTATGATGATGGCGTCATAACCGGCGTATCTTATCTGCGGGCCAAGTTTTGCCCCCACCGCGCTTCTGCCAGCAAAGCCTGTTAAGGGGCTTCTAGCCGCTATGATCGTCTTGCTCGCCGTGCTCAGGCCGGTGCCTGTTAGGAGGCCTGGTGATATAATGAGAGGGTTTTCACCCGACAACGGGTCAACGTCCTCTCCCGAGAGGTGGTAGAGGAGGAGATCTGCTAAAGCCCGTCCACCGTGGAGGAGCTTGTAAACGGTTTGTGGGATCTCGATTATAGTGGAGTCCCTGTCCGTGAGGTTAACGTGCAGTGCTCTACCCCACACCCACTTCAAAACGCCCTCACCCCCCTGAGGAGGGTCTCAGGGTTTGGGTCTAGGTCGGCTACCTTTCGCTCCATGCTGATAGAGTAGGCGGCGAGCCTATAAGTGGGAGTCCACGACACCCTCCCACTGTGGCTAGATGTTGAGGGGATGGTTGGAGTGTCAATGGTGGATGGAAAGATTTTCGTGCTAGGCCTAGACTGTGCCCCGCCCAAGATCCTCTACAATGATCTCAGGGGGGAGCTCGAGAACATTGAGAGCCTCATGACCTACAAGTACGAGCTCCCAAGCACGCACCCCCCGATAACCATACCGGCGTGGATAAGCATGGCAACAGGTAAGACTCCGGGAGAACTTGGGCTATACGGCTTCCGCCATAGACGTTTGGGGAGCTATAATGAGATGTACATCGCCAACTCCAGGATGGTCAGGGCTAGAACCGTATGGGACGTTATGGGAAGGCAGGGTAAGAGGAGTATAGTCGTCGGAGTACCCCCAACATATCCTCCCAAGCCCATTAGGGGGTGGATGATAACCGACTTCATAACCCCAGGCCCAGACAAGAACTACACCTGGCCGCCAAACCTGAAGAGGGAGGTCGAGAACCTCCTAGGCCACCCATACATATTCGACGTGGAGTTCAGGAGCCATGATAAGGAGAAGATCAAGAGAGGTCTGTGGAGGATGACAGAAGCTCAGTTCAAAGTCCTAGAGCACCTGGTAAAGACCAGGGAGTGGGACTTCCTATTCTACGTGCTAATAGGTACAGACAGAGCACACCACGCCTTCTGGAAATTCTACGACCCAGACCACCCAAAGTATCCTGGCCCCAACAAGTACGAGGACGTAATACCCGAATACTACAGGCTCGTGGACAAGCTCCTAGGAGACCTCCTCCAACACGTACCAAGGGGGACAGAGTTCATAGTAGTCTCAGACCACGGCGCCAAGCCCATGAAGGGTGCATTCGCAGTCAACCAGTGGCTAATGGAGGAGGAGCTCCTACACCTGAAGAAGAAGCCTGACAAGCCGGGAGCAGACCTTAGGCCGGACATGATAGACTGGGAGAAGACGAAGGCATGGGGATGGGGAGGATACTACGCCAGGATCTTCCTAAACGTGAAAGGCCGAGAACCCAATGGAGTAATAGACCCTGAAGAGTATGAGGGCTTCATAGAGGATCTCAAGAAGAAGATCAAAGAGATAAGAGGCCCCAACGGTGAGAGGTGGGAGACAAAAGTCTACACACCCAGAGAGCTCTACCCCATAACCAATGGAGACCCACCCGACCTCATGGTCTACTTCGACGACCTCTACTGGAGAAGCGCAGGAACCATAGGATGGCCGAGCATGTACCTCGAAGAAAACGACAGAGGCCCCGACGACGCAGTACACGACTGGATCGGAATATTCGCAACCACAATCAAGCATCACAGGAGACCAGCTAACGTCACAGAGGTTTTCACAAAGGGAGTTGCGCTGCTAACTAACACGGGCTAACTACGATCTTTTTAGTATATAAATTATGATTAAATATTAAAACATCATAATTTAAAATATATTAATGATATACTGAATAAGACATAAAGAGTCTGGTTCCAGCCAATAGCTTATGGTGCTGTATGATATGGCTCTAAAACTCAAGATTAAGAACTTCAAAAGCATCGAAGAGGTCTCAACCGAACTAGGAGACTTAACAATCTTGCTAGGCCATCCAGCTAGCGGTAAGAGCAATCTATTAGAAGCCTTAGAGGCTTTAGGGTATGCTGTGAAAGTATTAGTAGAGAAACCTCTAGGAGAGTACCCCGAGGAAGCTCATATAGCTCCATTCAATTCATACGTTCGAGCACTAAGATGTGTTGACGTGATCAATAGGTTCGCACGCCCTAGACATTATGTTGCTGGAGTAAGCATTGAAGATGTAAACAGAGGTCATAGGCTTAGTTTAAACTTAGATTGCACTAAGGATCCTAACAAAATCAGGATGTCCTTGAATATAGATAATAACATAGGAAGCTTTGAAGCCCTGCTCTGGGAAAGATCCCCCACAACATCACGTATTGGAGCCGATGAGCTTACAATCTTCTTCGATGCTTTAAAGAGTTTCGCCCAGATATTAGGTGCTATAAAACCGGTTGACAATATAAACCAGTTTGAGAGCATCCCAAGGTATGTAATGGTGCCACGGCTCTATGGCTTTGACCGTATGGGAGTTGTCTGGAATATAATGTACGGTTATACAGGATCTAAATATCCGTTCTCATATGTCGAGGAGAGAGCGACTAATTTAGGCTGGATTCTCTATAATAATGATGATCTTCTTGAGGATGTGAATGAAATTATAGAAAGCAGTATACGGGGACTCAGTATAGAACCATTGAGCAACGGAAGGCTTGCTTTTAAAGACCACGGAAAGGACGTAGGACCTGTTAGTGTGAGCGATACAGTTCTACGCATGCTCTACGCCATTACTACTCTCATCTCATCAAAACCAATAAGATACGAGCAGAGCGACACTATTATTTCACCATTGATAATGTTAGAAGAGCCCGAAGCTCACATCTACCCATTAGTATATTCCAAGCTTGTATACACGTTCAGAGACGCACTAATGCATGGATCTAAGATACTAGTCACTACACATAGTGGAAACCTAGCAGAGAGACTCTGGGAAGAATATAACTCGAGCTGGAACGTGAGAATATACTTCGTGTATAGGAATACACAGAAAGGTACCACACTTTATGAAGTCACGCTGCCCGACGTTCTCGAAGAACTCCCAGACTTAGAAGCCCTCATATCCCAGCCAGAAGCAAAAATTAAGGATCTAATAGAAAATGAACTACTTAAAATAGTATAGAAGGGTGAATATTGATTGGGCCGCAAAGGCAAACGCGAAAAACAGTTACTCGCAGAGTGTTACGTAAATCAAGCTATTTTAAACTGGTCGGTTCACGGTTCAGTACCCACACATTGTGAGGGTGTGAACTACTGCCTGAACAAATTGGAAAAACAAGTTAAAAATAATAAATTTAATAAATTTGTACTTTTAATAGATTATGAGAGTGATGCTGGTCAGAGAAAACATGTTGATAAGAAAATAAATGAATATAATTGTAATAATTTATGT
>WAOT01000047.1 GCA_015521115.1 Desulfurococcales archaeon | reverse complement strand
GCTTAGAGGACAGTTAGAGATCCGTAATGTGCCCAGGCTAGGGAACATTACCAAGGAGGGTGCCACCGGGGCCGCGTTGCTGGCTAGCGGGTATGCGGGCGGGAGATTCTCCTGGATAGTGGAGGCGCTCCGCTTGAGGGAGTCTAGGGGGAGCATCTTCGACTACATCCTACTCCCCAGTGTCTCGGAGAGGGCTAGAGAGTACTTCCGGAGTATTGGAAGGGATACCTTATAAATCCCTTGCACGGGGAGTGCTAGGAGGGTGTGAAGATAGGGTGTCAACCGTACCCGTGAAGAAGCTGGACATCTATGACCCTGTGACTCCGCCCGTGTGCACGAGCTGTGGCAGGATAATACACCCGAACGAGAGAGCTACAGTATTCATCTGCCCCAACTGTGGCGTAGCAGTGATAAGGCGGTGCGAGAAGTGCAGGGCTCAGGGGACCCCCTATACATGCCCGAACTGTGGGTTTACGGGGCCCTAGTATTTGGCTTGGAGGCGAGTAGAGGTGGCTAGGGTAGCGGTCGTGTTGAAGGTCTTCCCCAATAGTGTTGACATCCAGCCGGGAGAGCTTTTGGAGAGGATAAAGGCTAAGCTCCCTGAGAACTACGAGGTCATGGGTAGTGGTGAGGAGCCAATAGCTTTCGGCCTGAAGGCGCTAAAAGTCATAATCGCCATACCCGAGGAGAGTGAGGGCGGGACTGAGGCCCTCGAGCAGCTAATAAAGAGTGTAGATGGTGTCGAGGAGGTAGAGGTCGAGACCGTTCACAGGCTCAGCTAGGCCTCGAAACCCTCCTCCCTATAACCATGTACTTACGCCCTCGTTTATAGCCTCCTGTTAACGAGTAGGTTTCCCCGGGATAGTTATTAGGAGGGGTGTCGCAGGAGATTGACGTCTGGTAAGACTGGTGAAGGAAAGCCCTACAAGGAAGTAATCCTCAGGGTTGAAGAGGCTAGGAGCAGGGATACCGGGAGGAAGAGGGTTCGAATAGATATTCAGACCATGAAGGAGCTAGGCCTACGACCCGGTGATGTCGTCGAGATAGAGGGCAAGAAGAAGACTGTTGCAATAGTCTGGCCCGGCCTTCCCGAGGACAATGGTAGGGGAGTCATCCGGATGGACGGGATACTCAGGAAGAGCGCTGGCGTGAACGTTGGAGACAAGGTTGTGGTTAGAAAGGCGGAGGTCCAGCCAGCAGTAAAGGTAAAGTTGGCTCCCATGAGCCAGTCATCGGTGCACGATGAGAGCTTCCGGAAGTACATTAAGAGGAGGCTAATAGGCATACCGGTGGTGGAGCGGGACATAATCCAGGTACCCGTTCTAGGGCAGGGTATGCCCTTCACGGTAGTAGTTACAAAGCCCCGGGGACCCGTGATCATAACAGAGAAGACAACCATAGAGGTGCTCAACAAGCCCCTAAGCCCGAGCCAAGTACCCAGAGTATTCTACGAAGACATAGGCGGCCTGAGCAACGTTATAGAGAAGGTTAGGGAGCTCATAGAGCTACCCCTAAGGCACCCGGAGCTATTCGCAAGGCTGGGCATAGAGCCCCCGAAGGGCGTGCTCCTCTACGGGCCCCCGGGCACCGGTAAGACTCTGCTAGCAAAGGCTGTCGCAACCGAGAGCGATGCCTACTTCATAGCGATTAACGGCCCGGAGATTATGAGTAAGTTCTATGGTGAGAGTGAGCAGAGGCTTAGGGAGATTTTCAAGGAGGCTGAGGAGAACGCTCCAAGCATAATATTCATCGACGAAATAGACGCAATAGCACCAAAGAGAGATGAAGTCGCCGGGGAGGTTGAGAGGAGGGTTGTAGCACAGCTACTAGCACTTATGGACGGCCTCTCCAGCAGGGGCCAGGTAGTCGTGATAGCGGCGACCAACAGGCCCAACGCCCTCGACCCGGCTCTAAGGAGGCCCGGCAGGTTCGACAGGGAAATAGAGGTTCCTCTCCCCGACAAGCAGGGGAGGCTGGAGATCCTTCAGATTCATACTAGGCACATGCCCCTAGCAGATGATGTCGACCTTGAGATGCTAGCCGAGATAACAAAGGGCTACACAGGAGCGGACCTAGCCGCACTTGTCAGAGAGGCCGCAATGCACGCACTCCGGAGATACCTACCGGAAATCGACATCGAGGAGGAGAGGATACCCGTAGAGGTACTCGAGAAGATGGTTGTGAAGATGGAGGACTTCATGGCCGCTTTCAGGGAGATAACCCCGAGCGGCCTCAGGGAGATACAAGTAGAGATACCAGAAGTGCACTGGGACGATATAGGAGGGCTCCACGAGGCCAAACAGGAGCTGAGGGAGACCGTCGAGTGGCCCCTAAAGTACCCCCATGCCTTCGCCAGGCTCGGTATAAAGCCGCCAAGAGGAATACTACTCTTCGGCCCACCGGGCACCGGTAAGACCCTCTTGGCGAAAGCGGTTGCAACCGAGAGCGGGGCCAACTTCATAGCCGTGAGAGGCCCAGAAGTCCTGAGCAAGTGGGTCGGAGAGAGCGAGAAGATGATTAGGGAAATATTTAGGAAGGCAAGGCAATACTCTCCAGCAGTAGTATTCTTCGACGAGATCGATGCAATCGCCTCCGTCAGGGGCACGGAGATAGGGAGCAGGGTTGGAGAGAGAATTGTCAGCCAGCTATTAACGGAGATAGACGGTATCTCGGACCTATCCGACGTCGTGGTGATAGCAGCGACTAACAGGCCTGACATAATAGACCCAGCACTACTGAGGCCTGGGAGGCTCGAGAAGCTGATCTACGTGCCGCCACCAGACCTAGAGGGGAGAATAGAGATCCTCAGGATCCACACCAGAAACGTGCCATTAGCCGAGGACGTTGACCTCGAGGAGCTAGCCAGGAGGACTGAAGGCTATACTGGGGCTGACCTAGCGGCTCTGGTGAGAGAGGCCGCGATGCACGCACTCCGAGAGAGCCTAGACGCCAAGTACGTCGCCATGAAGCACTTCGAGGAGGCCCTGATGAAGGTGAAGCCAAGCGTGACCAGGCAGATGATCGAGTACTACCACAAGTGGCTGGAGACCGCGAGGCAGATAAAGCCGAGCAGGCAGAGGGAGAAGGCGCCGACCCTAACCTTCTAAACCCTGCAATCCCCCCAAAAGGGGTCCCTACACTCTTTACCCCTCCACGCGATAGACTCCTAAGGGGAGGTGTAGTCCTTGAGCGTGTGGACACCTCAGCCACTGATTAACATCGTATATGAGTCCCTCCAGAGGCTGTCAAAGAATGGAGAGGTACCCGTATCAGAGTCAGACCTCATAGCCGACCTGAACCGCAGGGGAGAATCAGTCTCTAGGAGGGACCTGGCCAAGGTGCTCATGACCCTCGAAATACTCGGCTACATAGCGACCCAGCCCAGCAAGGAAGAACTCCTCATAAGCGTTCTTAGAAGCGTATAGCGGGGGGACCCTCAGTGGGGGTAAACCTCAGGGAGCTAATACCCTCGGAAGCCCGGGTGGAGGTAGACCTCAAAGCCCTGAAAGGCAAAATAGTGGCGCTAGATGCATACAACGCCCTATACCAGTTCCTCGCCGCCATAAGACAGCCCGACGGGACCCCCCTAATGGATAGGCAAGGCCGGGTCACAAGCCACCTATCCGGACTATTCTACAGGACCATAAACCTGGCAGAGGAGGGGGTCAAGCCAGTCTACGTATTCGACGGCAAGCCTCCGGAGCTGAAGAAGAAGGAGCTGGAGAGGCGGTTCAAGAGGAAGGAGGAGGCCGAGAAGAAGCTCCAGGAGGCGAGAGCCACGGGCAGAAGGATGGAGGCTAGGAAGTATGCTATGCAAGCCATATACCTAACCCAGGACATGGTTGAAGACGCTAAGAGGCTACTAGACGCTATGGGCATCCCCTGGGTCCAGGCTCCGGAGGAGGGTGAGGCCCAAGCCGCCCACATCGCCGCTAAAGGCGACGCCTGGGCGGCGGGTAGCCAGGACTATGATAGTCTTCTCTTCGGAGCGCCCAGGCTCGCGCGAAACCTCACAATCACTGGCAGGAGGAAGCTCCCAGGCAAAGACGTGTACGTGGTCGTAAAGCCAGAGGTTATCGAGCTGGAAAAGCTGTTGAAGTCTCTCGGGATAACCAGGGAGCAGTTGATAGTGATAGGGATACTTCTAGGAACGGATTACAACCCGGGCGGAGTACCCGGGTACGGGCCTAAGACTGCTCTAACATTCGTGAAGACTCATAGGGACGTGGAGAAGGCCCTAGAATTCATCCAGGCTAGGTTGCCACAGTACAATATAAGGGAGATATTCAACTACTTCCTCCACCCTCGAGTCACAGACGAATACAAGATAGAGTTCAGGGAGCCAGACCCAGAGGCGATCCGGAGGATACTAGTCGAGGAGCACGACTTCAACCCAGACCGTGTAAAGAGGGCCATAGAAAGGCTCAGGAAAGCCTACAGGGAGAACCTGCGGGCAAGGCACGTAGGCCTAGACGCCTGGTTCGGCTAGCCAAGCCTGTCCAGCAGGCCCCTAACATCTGGCTTCTTTAAGCCCAGCCACTCCGGCTTCAATGGAGCCTCGCTGGACTCAACATATTCGATATAGACTTGCTTCCCCAATAGCTTCTCGGCTAGCCTAAGAATATACCTGCCCTTAATTGACTCCAGGAGCCTCCTCGCCTCAACGGGAACCTTAACAATAACCACCTCCCCGCCATCGGGCAGGAACGCCTCCTGGATACCAATAACCCTGTAGGGAGCGATAATCTCCTCGATAAGCCTCCTCTTATCAGCCCTATACTCGACCACGAGAACCCTCTCCACACCCTCAACATCCAAGTGCTTCCTGATATCAGCTCCAAGGCTCGCCGGGACTCCTGGACTAGACTCGACGAGCACGTAGACAATATCATCGATCCTATAAGCCTTCACGAACCTAATCCTCGTGTCACGATACTTCCTCTCAACCTCCAGCAGCGCCCTCATAACACGGATATCCAAGTCATTATACAATCCCCGGTCAACCAGCGACTGACACCGTGGACACAACACGCCAGTGCGAACACAAATCTTATCCAAGGGAATCTCCACAGGCACACCCACACACCCCGACAGCAGAGAACGTATAATAGAGAGGTAAAGAATAACAACGCAACATCGGCCACCCAGGCAAGGCAAGGGTTTAAAGGCTGAGAAACAACAACCCGCAAGCCCGGGGAGAGAGGAGCCATGCCGATAACCGATCCGGAACTAATAGCAATAGTCGAGAAGAGAGTACTCAATAAAATGGTCTGCAGGAAGTGCGGAGCCCTAAACCCGCCAGGCGCCACCAAGTGCAGACGATGTAAGAGTAAGAACCTGAGGCCTAAGAAGAAAAGATAAACTACTTATTATTTTATAAATATATATTGCTTATATTTATTCTTAGATACGTAAACAATATACCTTTTGATCCCCTATCACTATAGCTCACAACAAGTTAATAGCAGCTCATCTGCACATTATAATTAAAACTATATAAAAATCTTAGAAATAAAACATAATACTTTGGGGTAAGAAAACGGACGTCTACTAAGAAGAGAATACTAGCTAGATCAAGCACAAGAGCACTAGAAAGAAACGAATACGAATTCGACTACGTCCCGACAACATGATGGAGGCCGGGGAATCACACCTTCACAGTAAAAGAATACGGTCTAGGAGGAAAACTACTAGCAGAATCACCCCAACGCTGGATGTACATAAAACGGGGAGCACTACCAGCTGAAACAATAATATTATTAATAATAACTTTATTAAGAATAATAGCCACTATAACACTAAAAAATAACAGAAAACTAATTCCCGACTAGGGCCGGGATCTGTTTTATGCTTTTTGTTTTCCATTCTCCTATAT
>WAOT01000046.1 GCA_015521115.1 Desulfurococcales archaeon | reverse complement strand
CTCTTAGTTTTGCTTGTTTTAAACAAAAGGCCGGACAGGTAGACCTAGACCACCCACTCGTCTCTTAGTTTTGCTTGTTTTAAACTACCTCGTTTACAATTTCCTTAGCCTCTTCGTACTCTTAGTTTTGCTTGTTTTAAACATATAAACCGTCAAACCCCTACATGCACGCATACCCCTCTTAGTTTTGCTTGTTTTAAACCGCCTGGTTCTGTGGTGTTCTATGTCTTCACCTCACTTATAAATCCATTGATCCCAGTACGAAAACTATGATAAACAATTGTTTGCACCACTACACGATTTCGTACAAAAGCATAAATACCCGAAGACTCCGCTATAGACAACAATGAAAAGGAAGTGCTCTAAGCGACAGGGCGTTTCGTACAAAAACATATAAGGAACCCCCAATTTAAAAGCTTTTTGGTCTGTTGTTGGGTGGTTTTGTTGGTTTCTACTATGTTGTTGGTTTATGGTTTGCAGTATGTATGATAGATCGGGTCGAGTTTGTGGAGGAATGATTATGTCTTTATAATAGTTATTGTGATAGGAGCCTTGTTGCTATCGATATTGCTAGTAGTGTCGCCCATATTATACCGTGGGTGTTAATGTTGTCCTCCCGTAAGCATTTGATTAGTGGGAGTGCTGCTATGATAGCGGCTATGGGCCCGTCGGGGCCCGGGCCTTTGTAGCTTGTGAAGTAGCCTTGCTCTAGTACGCCTGCTATGAAGACTGTTACCGCTGTGGCGTTGATCAGGGCGAGTATCTTGTCCTTCCCGTAGAGTGAAGCTGCCAGGCCTAGGGTTGCCGCCATTGCGGGGAACCATGTGTACCCTATCTGGGCCCCTGACAGCCTCACCGCGGCACCTGCCGGCACACTGCAATATGCTATGAAGGGTGCGGCCCTTCTCGGTGTCTCGAGTGTGAGTGCTAATGATGATGCAATGTAGGCGGCCTTGAACGCTATTACTATATAGTCAGCAGGGTATAGCACGTCCCGGAGTAACAAGGCCATTACCAGCTCATAGGAGAGCCAGACAGCGAAGGCGCCAGCGATTACCCGGTATGGCCGCCATTTTCTCCGGTGACCCAATGTTTAAGCCCTATTATATACTATCTCCTGGGAGGTTTACAAGGGCATCGTCCCCTCCCTCTAGGTTTTGAAGGTCAGGAGTGGGATAATAGGGAGTACTAACCCCACTAGTAGGAGGGGCCAGAAGAGTTGGACGCCGATTATGTCTAGGTAGACGCCCGCTGTTATCAGTGTTAGTGAGAGCGGTATGGTCACTTGTAGCGATCTGATGGCCTCCCTGCCGAGCTCTGGGATGGCGTAGGCCTCGGGCCTAGTCAGTGTGAGGTAGAGGGTGTACCCGGCTAGTGCGGGGAGTGAGGCTAGGCTAACCGCTATCCCGTCTTCTCCCAGAGTGTGCAGCCTTAGGGATGCGAGTATGGCTATGGGGATGAGGGCGGCGTATGCCCCGGTGAGGAACGTCTTAACTGCTTGGCTGGGTGTGGGGACTGCCTCCTCTTTATCCCCGGTCGGTGGATGCCTGAGGTCTTCTATGATGGCGAGCCTGCGGGAGTACTCTATAGTCGCTACTGCCGACGCTATGAGGAGGGGTGGGAGGAGTAGGGCCTGAACGGCCACGCCCCATATTGCTCCTGCAAGGGCTGAGACCGCTCCGGACAGTGTTAGGAGTGTTCCCAGGAGCCTATAGGTTGCTGCTGAGACCCTCGGGGATACTGTCTCATAGCCTGTCCTCGCCCCCTCACCCCTCTCACCATATACCTCTCCTGAGAGCGCTATGAGGAGCGGGCCGGCAGCTAGGAGCGGTGCCGATATTATGAGTGCCGCTACTACGCTGCTCACCCCTCACCCACCTCCCTGCATATTAGCCACCCTATAATGCTGGACAGGAGCCTCACTACCTTGCCGTGGACTCTACGGCCCTCCTCCGTCGCCACGTACACCCTCCTTAGGGGGCCCCTACCCGCCCTCACCCACCTCCCCTTAACGAGGCCGAGCTTCTCGAGCCTCTTCAGGGCGTCGTAGAGGCTTGCCTCCGGGGGCTCCCATCCCATCCTTATGGTGAGCGACTTCCTAAGCCCGTAGCCGTGGAGGGGGCCCTCATCTAGTAGAACCTCTAGGACGGCCACGGCGAGTAGTCCCCTCCTTGCATCCCTTAAGAGCTTATCCGCCACGTCCACGGGAGGCCCACCACCCGAAGAGGGAGCCGACCAGTAGCATTGAGACTCCGACCGCTACCCCTGCGGGGGGCGCTACTAGCCGGCTCCCCACTACTAGGGAGGCGTATAGGCCCGCTACACCGTTAACGGTGCCATGCGCCACCGCGGGCACTACTACTGACCCCGAGTGCTCCCTGAGGGGTATTAGGACGCTCGTGAGGCCCACCGTTGAAAGGGTGAAGACCGCGAGCGCTATCCAGCCCCTCGCCGGGGGCCCGCAGCTGCTGAGCGGGGTTATGGTGTAGTTGTACCCCCAGTATATTAGGGGGGCATGCCATAGGCCCCATACAACCCCGATCACAAGGACTAGCAATGGAGTGCTGAGCCTGGGGCGGAGGAGGCGGTAGAGGTATCCCCTCCACCCCAACTCCTCCCCAAGGGCGGCGACCGCGTTAACAGTTAGACCTGCAACCACCCCGAGGACTAGCATTATTATTATGAAGGGGAGGGGGGCTAGGCTGAGGGGCCCACACACCTCAACCTTGCATCCGAGGAGTATTGAGAGTGGTATGGAGACCGTGAAACCTGCTAGGGGTAGGAGGGCCGCAAGCATTACCCACACGGTGCGCGGCTCCCTCAGGCCCAGGGCCTTTAGCTTTCTCCGGAGGCCAACAACCCCCTCAACGTGGAGCGCCGCTAATGAGGCTATGGCGGGGAGCCACATGCGGGCTAGTAGGGCACCCACCAGCCCTATCTCGGCCTTCAGGGTGACTGTCTCGATCCCCTGGGTCTTTGCGAGGAGGTCTAACGCTATGGTATAGTCTAGTATGTAGGCGGGTGCGAAGGCTACTAGCATGAATGTGGCTGGCCCCTTCCAACCGGTCTCCAATACTACGGTCACCGAGGTATTGTTAACGGTCGAGAGCTATTTAAGCATAAAAGCATAAAACACGTGAGGAGCCCATGTTACCTGACGGGTGCCTGCCGTGCTAGAGATCCTAGTCCGCGGGAGCACACTCCTGAGACAGGAGCTGGAGAGCCCCATTATCGCAGGGATAATCATATTCAGCTGGGCCGCCCTCATAATCGGGATAAAAGTGAAGAAGGCCTCGAGGGCCAAGAAGATCCTCGCAATAGCAATACTATCAGCCACCACCGCCGCAGTCATCGGGGGACTGGCCTACACCTTCAACCCATCCAAGTCCTACGGGGTCATAGTGGAAGACCACACGATCAAGGCACACTTCTACATGGACGACACCATAGCATTCGACCTCTGCAACTCCACAATAAAACTCACAGCCCGGGAGAACGCGACGAGCGCCCTCGCAATAAGGACTAACGGCCTAGCAGACCCCACTACCGGGATCCTAGCAGGATACTTCAAAACAAAAACGGGAGAGCAGGCGTACGTCCTCATAACCGGGAAACAAGTGAAAGAAGCCCTAATAGTGTCCTCAGACGGGAGACTCCTAATAGTAGGAATACCGGGCATCAAAGACTTCTACAAACAAGTACTAGACTACATGAACACCACTTGCCGTTAACGGGGGCTCAGGCAGTGGGCCCTCAACACAGCCCCACAAGAGGGAGAGGGGCTTCAGGAGTGCGTAACCACATCACAGCCCCAACAGTATAAGGGAGACTGACAGAGTAATCTTAAACCCTCCTAACGGACTGATCACCACCGCATTGAGACACTTGCCTCTTCAACTCCTTCAACTCCTTCCGCATCCTCTTCAGGATCTTATAGAGCTCTAGGACGCGGATCTCAAGCGAGAGCACCCTAGACCTGAGCCTCTCAACCTCTCTGGCTAGGGCTTCAGCAGAGCCTACAACCACGGGCCCACTATACTTGCCCGATAATAAAGCCTCCGACAGCTGCCTCTCAATGAGGAGCGTTACCCCTTCACCGACATCCCAATCGGAATCCAAAATTATCCACCCCCGGTACCCGTGCCACTAGTATAAGAGGGCGTACATTAGGAGAGATTATAATTTTAAACTGTTGAATTCAAGGGGTTAACAGTCATTAAGGTATAGGGTAAGGTGTGAGGTATGTGTGGGTTAAAGGTGTTAGGTTGCGGGGGACGCACTCATCCGGTACCCCGGTACCCCCCGCGCCTCCCGGGGCCTCGGCAGTCTAATTATATATGGCTTAGAGCTTTTATATTTATTCCTTCCTATTCCCTGAACCCAAAACCGTAGACGGTTACAGCGTTCTCAGCCTAGACTCCCCACAAACCTGTCAGCCGATAATCGTCTAAACCCTAGTAAGAACACTGTAATAAAGTATGATAAAATTTCCCTACAGTATGCGGGCACGTACCGTGTCCCCCGGGTTGATATAGGCGTTCTGTCCATGTGGGTTTGATGTTTTGATTCACACTTAGGCGTTATTATTTATGGTTTCACGGATTGTATGCCTGGCCTACCACATCTGCCTGGTCGATTTTGGTCTATGGGGGCTGGTTCGGGGTGTCTCTGTTGGGGCGTAAAGGTGTTAGGTTTCTCTTGTTAGTGCTGCTTGCTGCATCCCTCTATGGCTCGACACTGTATGGGTCTTCTTCGAAGGTCTGGGGGAGTGGGGATCCATTGAGTGTTGTCGGTGTTGTTAGCCGTGTTGGGGCTGAGCCTGTAGCTGCTGACGGCTTATACGTGGATGTTGAGGGTGTAAGTGGGATCCCGTCCTGGGAGGCCCGCATATACTCTGGTGGGCGACTTGTCTCAAGCCTCAGGGTTCTGTGCCCCCCTTCAGCAGGTATAGGGGATGGGGGCTTTTTCGGCGGTGTTGAGCTCGCTGGCTGGTGGGTTGATGGGTCTCCCCCCTCTTATAGCTGGGGTTCTATGAGGTACCTCAAGATCTATGGTATCCTCCGCGTCGTCGGCGGGCATGTGGGTGCTGAGGGAGGTGCTAGTTTTACCCTTGAGAGTGGGTTGGGGTATAGGTTTGTGGGTAGGATCCAGTGGTCTACCTATGGTTACGACGGGTTCTATCCCGTTATGTGCCCGATCGTGTCCATTAGTGGCGGGCGGATGATGGTCTTCCTGGGTAACCTCTCGGCTTCAAGCAGCTACGAGATCCACATATACGGCATAGAGGAGGGGGAGGAGCTATACAACTACACGGTAAGTCTTGACACTAGCCTGCTCGTCCTACACGCCTACTACGTCGGAGGCGACAAGGCCCTACTCACTACACTGTACAAGGCCTACCTAGTCTCCCCTGAGGGTGTTTTGGATCGCGTGGACATAGACGGCACCGAACTGAAAGTCTATAGGGTGGACGTTAGCGGGGAAGAGGCCCTTATCATAGGATCAGGCTCCAACATATATAAGGTAAACAACACGGGAATCCACCCCGTAGGACAACTGTACAGGCTAGACCTACTCCAGAGCCTAGAGGGTAGGAGGGGGGCGGTTCTCTATGGCTACTATAACGTAGTCCTCCCCGAGGGGCTCTGGTTTAAGGCGCTCCCCCTCGACTACTACTGGGGGCCCAGGACGGGCTTCACGGGGGACGTCTACAGTGGAGGGGGCTTTCTACTATACAATAACTGGACGGTACTCCTGAGGTACGCGGCTTTCACACCCGATGCCGAGATCCTCGAGAATGCGGGTAGCGGGGGGCCGAGCCCAGTCTATTATGAGGATAGCGACTACATAGCCATCCCTTACACCTACTTCAGTATGCTCCTCCTCCAGCCACCGCCCAGACCCCAACAGTACCTTAACATCGACTACATGGAGGGCGGGGCCAGCGTGGAGCAGATCGCGACCCTCCCCTCATCCCCCTCATACATGGCATGGGGCGAGGGCTACCTCATCGTATACTACCGCGATAGTGGAGAGCTCAGGGTATACGACAGCGGGGGAGGACTACTGGCGACATGGAACATCGATTACGACAGGCCCATCGGCGTCCTAAATGGGAGGTTCTTCTACGTAAGCGGGGGGCACCTCATAAGCCTCAACCTGACGGGAGGAGACACTGTAGACCATGGGAGCATAACCCCCCAGTGGATGCCCGGGGATATAGAGGCGCTTGAGAGTGTGGTGAGGGGTGGGAGGCTCCTAATACCCCTTTACAGGCCCTTCGGCACCCCCTCGGGAGAGTTAATATCTGCGGTGGTCGGTGGGGGAGAGGTACACTACTATAGTATACCGTATCAGGAAACCCTGCTGGCGGACGGTAGTCTGCTAGTGTTGAACCGCACACTTGAGAAAGCGTATATCGTGTCCCTCGTCGACCCGATGAACGGTACAGTGTTCTGGTCTATGCACATCCCCAGGGATCTTGGAAGCCTCTACACCTTCCCATCTAATACAGGTGTACTTATGTGGGCCGGCCCCGGGGGTCAAGGCTTCATGTTGCTTGACCCGGAGAACGACTCCATAGTCCTCGTACCGATACCCTCAACCGCGACCCCTACCCCGGGCTCTATCCACGGCAACCCGGCCATGATCTATAATGGTTGGAACGACCTCTACGCAGTAGAGCTGACCGGTATCACCGTTGACGGTAGGGCCTCGATAAGAGTATACCACGTCACCTTCCCCGAGGAAACCTCCTACACCGGGCCTTTCGCGACCGCCCCAGACACAGTCTATGTCGTCGCGGCCACGAGTAGTGGCGGCACAGTCGTCTACAAGGTCACTTTCGGGGGTGATTAGGGTGAGGCGTGCCATACTAGTCCTAGCGGTTCTCGCACTCCTAACACTACCCACCATCCCACTACCGGGAGCAGCTCAGGACGGAGTCCCTACCCTGCAACCTCAGGGGCTAGCACTGCTAGGTGGATCCAGGTATCCAAGCGAGGTGAGGTACCCGCTACCTACACCCTCCCAAGATGTGGAGCTCGTCAGGATAGCGTTTAGCGTGTGGGTCAAGAACGGGAGCCTCATGGTCGGGCTTAAGGGTTCAGGCGATGACTGGCTAGTCGGCCCCCTAGAGCTGAGGAACGTTAGTGCTAGCTATGGTGGTGAGGAGAGGACTGTTTATGCCTTCGGCGGTGTAACGCTAAGGTTAGACATTTGGAGGGACTGGCACGTCATAGCATACATCTTCCACAACGAGCTGCTAGTAGCTAGCTTCGACCTGGGCCCGGCCCCCGACCTCGGGGATGAAGGGCTTAACGTATCGTTCATTGTGGCGGGTGGTGCCTCTGCTGTAAGGCACCTTTGGTCTAGCACATACTACTACCCCGTCCTGCCTGACCCAGTGGAGACAGCGAACGCCTCAGTACCTGACTACGCTCTAGCCGTCCCCGGGGCTGTAGTTGAGGTCTTCCGTTATAGTGGTGTCCTCGCAATTAGAGACCCGGGAACTCTCCAGCTGAGGTGTGCCTTCGATGTGCTCGACGGTCTTCTAGACTATACTGTGAGGGGGTACGAGGCGGATCTCGAGGCCTACTCCTTCTCTCAGGATAGGGTCACACTGATCTTGAGTATATGGAACCCCTTGAACATGAGCCACTCAGAACCTGACGGTTTCATGGCCGTAGTGTTGAACACGTCTACGTGCGTGGTGGAGCATGCCTTAATCCTGGATGGGTACACGCTCAACATTACACCTGTAAGGGCCTTCCTCTCGGGGACGGATGCCGCTGTCGTGGTGGATGAGGAGGTAGTTTATGACCCGTATGGGAGGAGGGTCGGGAACATATCGCTCTTCACAGTCATAGACCTCACTACTGGCGAGACTGCAGAGTACAATACTAGCGGGCAACTAGCATATTGGGGTAGCGACCCGCAGAGCGGTGTTACAGTTGCACTGACAGCTGACACGCTCTACATAGTATGGCCCAATAAGACCGTTACACAGGCCCAGGTCGACAGCCCAATCCCAGCCCCATGGTATACTGGGGCTGAGATGGAGGTCAAGGGCGTCGGTGGCACCCTTCTACTGAGAGTGGGGGACGACCTGCTCTACTACCACGACGGCGTCCTCACAGAGATCGAGCCAAACGGGACACTTTACTCAATAGCTGAGGACGAAAGGCACTACTACATCCTGACCCGCACATACACCGGTAGTGGGACGGTCTGGAGGATAACGGTGATAACCCCCGGCGAAGGGTGGGAGTACATCGACATACCAGTAAGCCAATACATCCAAGCAGCCCTCGGGGACGGCAGCACATGCGCTCACCTAGCGCTAAAGGAGAACACCGGGAGTAACAATGTAGAGGAGGCACTCCTCTGCGGGGCCGAGTACACGGTAAACTGGAGCAAAAACATGCAAGTGGACAGCCTCGAGGGGGCGGACTATGGCTGGGTCAAGGCTATCGGATCACCCATTGGAGGAGTACAGGTCGAGATCCTCTTGAACGGGGATAACACGCTCAATGCAAAGCTCAGGACAGGGGCGACCCTATGGGACTACGTCGCCCTCTACCCACTCAACGGCTGGGCAGTGCTAGCGGCTAGGAGCGGCACATACCAGGATCTCCTCATAGTAACCCTAGACCCAGACATGGGCTCCCGCGTAGTGGGCATCAACTCGGATAGTGTCTCCGCTGTGGAGTGGGTGCACAATAACAGGGTCTACACGGTCAGCTACAGAGGCTCGCAGATACACTATACTGTGATCGACAGGGATGGGGTGGAGGACTTAACACTACAACCCCCCGAGGAGGGCACCCTCAAAGCCCTAGGCCCCTCGTGGGGGCCGGGGGCTGTTGCGGTATCATGGGTTGGGGACGGCTTCAACGCCACACTCTACTACCCGCAGGAGAACACGTCGGAGGAGGTGAACCTAACAATACCCTCACAGGCCCGCATCCTGAGGGCAGCCGGGGTGAACCACACGGTTCTGGTCATGGCCAGGGTTGGAGGAGCCCTTGGACTGTACTGGAAGGACACAGTCACGGGATGGTCGGGCAGGGAGGATCTCACAAGCCTCCTAGCCGAGGAGCTGCGGGAGGTGCTACCCATAAGGCACCCTGAGGGGCTAAACGTGGTGACCACAATGTACGACCTACGCCTCAGCCCCACGGGAGAGTACGCCCTGGTAACAGTATGGGCGCAGTTCAGCCTAAACGGGACATTCATAGGAAATGGAACCCTCTATGCGCTCGCCACAGACCATGGCCTGGAGGTGCTGGACTTCGTAGACTACCAGGGCCTCGCAGCAGGCTGGACAGGTAATGATACGCTCGCAATACCATCCCTGAACAAGATATACGAAGTGCCCGGCCCACAGCTACAGAGAGACTATCCAGACACCCTCCCACCCATAACAGGCACCGTCATACTAGCAGTCTCACAGACGCCGGGAGGCGACCTAGTGGTACCCTACATACCCGACCCCTCAAACAGTAAAACCTACAG
Organism: Desulfurococcales archaeon; assembly: GCA_015521115.1. Lineage (GTDB taxonomy): Archaea > Thermoproteota > Thermoprotei_A > Sulfolobales > Acidilobaceae > S143-63. Next base: position 9,359 of record WAOT01000046.1, on the reverse strand, counting down.
CGTGCCTGCAGTTGTAGGCGAAGACTACGTCAGAGTCTACTACGGGAGTGTAGACAATATAGGAGGTAGTCAGGGCTTAATAGCCGGGGTCTGGGCGGGTGACTCTCTAATAGCGGCGCGCCTCTACCCCTCCATCGAGCTCAAGGCCCCACTCCACACAAAGCCGGTGTCGGGCCCCTACATGGTCAAAGCCTCCGGACACGGGAACTATAGCGTCCAGTGCCCGCAGGGCCATGTGAGAGTTTGGTTCGGCCCCTCCCAGGCAGGTGAGAGAGTAGAGTGTAACACCACCCTAACCCCCCAGCCAGGATACAAGTACTACATCACTGTGGCCACACCCCAGACCTACAGGGACAGCTTCGCAGCCCAGACCCTAAACCTAACACTAACACCATCTCCCAGCGAGATCGACTCAAGCCTAGACTTCATAGCGGTAGCAGGCGAGCAACAATGCATAGAGTACATGGCATACACTAACTACACTATAGCACTCCTAGACGGTGAACCCCGACCCCTGACACCGATAGTAGACATGTACCACGACCCTGGGACGCAGTATATACTATGCTACACCTTCAACGAGCCAGGAAACCACACCATACTCCTATTAAGCCTAGACCCAAACGGAGACCCCTACTACACAAAACAGTACAACATCACAGCCCTACCACCACAAATACAACTACAACAACCCATAACACAACAACCCACACCACCGCAATCATCAACAACCACAACACCACCAACCCAGACAACGCCTCCTTCCCAAACAACATACCCATCAACCACTAGCATGACAAGCCCGCCCACATCGGGCGGGACTACAACGCCAACTACAAACCCAACTACGACAACACAAAAACAGTCGAATAACACGACACCACCATACGAAGAGGGCGGAGAAGGAAGGCAAGGGAAACCATGGCTACCATGGGCACTAATATTAGTGACAATCGCGGTCATCACACTAGCGATCTTCGTACTAAAAAGGGAAAGAGGTAGGTAGATGCTAGCACTACTTCTTATATTAATTTATATTGTAATTGTTTCTATATATAGTAACAACATGGATGGGAATTCCCCATTCCATGAAATAATTTATTATCATTTAAAATGAACACAGTCCCGGCACGGCCTGCTCACATACTTGCTGTCTTTAATACAAAATCTTAGCTTCTCTGGGACATCCTTTGAGACTCCTATCCTGTGATCCCTGCAGACTCTAGCATGTAGAGGTGGATCTCCACCCTCAACCCTCAGCGGGCTCTCGGGACTGTAAACGGGTACACCGTCGAGGCTTTTATCTATGTGCAATGCTCTAGTGAGTAGGCCTGGCCCGTTCAGCCTGGCACCTGGGCTGAACCCTTCCAAGGGTTCACATGCTCTCAGAAGAACTGCACCCCACCCGGGTACAGGGTGTGCTACAATGTTGAGGAGCCATTGCCTATGTATGCCATAGACTAGTGTGACCCCTGGAGGGCCACGCAGCCTCTCAACAATCCTACCCCTCCTATGCCTATGAGCCCTACTGGCTGGATCCTCTGGGCCATAGTAGGCCTCCGTCTCCGCTATCCTGCATGTAAGCTTCCTAGATCCTAGTATGCGGACTAGCGTCATTCCGAGGATCTCTCGGGCGACAGTAGCGGGGTCACGCTGGTAGAAGCTGGCCGGTAGGATCCTTTCACCCATAGTACACACCACAGCCGATGCCAGGCTTTAGAGCGTTAAAGCCTTGCCGGGTAGATGAGCATAGTAAGCTACTGGTGCTCTCCTAATAGTGGTGTTGCCTGTTAGTATGTTAAATGATCCCTGGTAATACAAGGGGGAATAACTAGAGTTTAAGATATGTTGCCCAGATATATTATACTGCCAAGAGTATACCTAGCAGGCTTTTGCCTTACCGACCTTTTCCGCCTCTATGATTACCTGCTCGTAGTTGGGCTCTACTCTTGGGTCGTCGCTGTGCCACTCCCATGCTATTGTGCCGTCGGGTGCTATGATGTAGACGGCCCGTTTAGCCAGCATCTTAAGGCCTAGCAAGTCCTCTAGTACTACGTCATACTTCCTTATGACCTCCCTGTTGTAGTCGCTCAGTAGGGGGAAGGGTATCCTGTGTATCTTCTTGAACTCTGAGAGGCAGAAGGGGCTGTCCGTTGATATTCCAACGACCATGGCGTTAGCCTTCTCAAGCTTAACCATATTGTCCCTGAAGGTGCAGAGCTCCTTGGTGCACACGCTACTAAAAGCCGCTGGGAAGAAGACCAGCACTACAGGCCTCCCACCCTCGAGTAGGGACTTGAGGCTGACACGGTTAAGGTCGGAATCTAGTAGCTCGAAGTCAGGCGCCTTACTGCCTATGGGTAAAGCCATAAATGACACCTCTGTAGGTGGAAAGGACTTCTACATAGAAATATATCAACATATATACTACCCAGACCGTGGAAAATCAAGGGAAAACATTGAGAAACGCTAGATCATCACCGCCCCCACCAGGGGGCTCACGATAACCCGGTGATCCTCACCGCCCCTCAAACGCATCGGAACTCAGCAGCGCCGGTCACTTAAGACCAGTGAGCGCCGTGCAAATTTAACCCTCACTAACCATCCAACACGCATGCCGTGAGAATATCGACGAAGTGAGGAGCCGGCACAGCCCTCCGGGGCCGTGCCGGTGGGGGGCATTCGTCATCCGGCACCCGGGGCAAGCCCCCCACTCCCCCGGGGCCTCCAACCCTAGGGGTTGGAAAAAGGTACTATGATAAATTAAAATGTTTCCCCACACTTGTACTACGGCTTCCTCGCTAGGGATAGCGCTACCCCGATGAGGCTCACAGTTGCTAGCCCCGTGCCAGCTATTCCTAGTTTCTGGGCTGTCCCTGCTTTTGCGTCTACCTGTGCTACCTCATCTTTTGTAGGGGCCTGTTGTAGCTGGTTCTGCAGGCTGTTTATCTTCTCTGCTATAGTGTTTAGGGTGTCCTGTACTCCCTGTATTTGCTGGAGGGTCTGGTTTGATAGTTGTAGGAGTGTTGTTGCCTGGGCTCCTAGGCTGTCTAGGTCTGTTATTACTGTTCCCATGCTTGTGTTGAGTATTGCTACCCCATTGTCTACTTTGACTAGGCGGGGCGTTTAGGTTTTGTAATCTTACTGTTATGTTGACCTCTGCCGTTGCGAGCCCGAGCTGTACTCCGTGGGCTGTCGTGTTTATCTGTTGGACTACTCCCTTGATTATCCCTAGCTGTGTCATTGCCTCCTGTGTAGTAAGGTTGAGTGTCCCCAGTGTTGACCGTATTGTTAGGGTGCTGTTCATTATGTCTTCTCCCAGTCCCTTGATGACTGTTATGTTGTAGCCGATCTCTTCCAGCACCTGGTGTAGGGCTCTGAGGTCTGCTACTATCGTGCCGTTTGCCGTGCTTATGAGGGCAGCCAGCTGGCCCGTGCTGGACTGTATGAGGCCTGTTATGGTGGCGTTGGCCTGGACTAGCAGGCTTGTGAGCTGTGTTATGTTCGCTGACACCCCTGCTAGCACCTCGCCGTTAGCCGTTACAATTAGGAGGATCTGTCCGGTCTGGTTTAGCAGCTGCAGGGTGCGGGTGTCTACTAGGCCACTGAGGCTTTGTATGCTGGTGTTTAACTGGAGTATTAACTCCCCGTTGTGCTCCGCTATTAGGGTAGCGTTCTCCGTCATACTCATGATCTACTGGCTATTCTCGCTTAAGTCACCCACCATTACTAGGAGCGTGCTAACATTGTTGTTGACTCCCTCTAGGACTGCGTATAGCTGTGTGAGGTTGAGGTGCTCCAGCTGCTCGCTGATGTTCTGGAGGTAGCTGGTGAGGGTCTTATTGAGCTGCCGGAGGCCTTGGTGAGAGCGTACTGGCCTGTGTAAGTGAGATACCCTGTCGGCCCGGTGTGGCTGACTGCCATTACGGAGTACTCTCCGTAAGCGGTTTCACTGCTGAAGACGTATGGTGTGCTGTGGCTAGCTACCCAATAGCCCACTTTTCCTGAGCCGGCGAGTAGGCGATGAGCCCTATGTGGGCATGAGGGAGACTACTGTTCTGTATCCTCTGGTGTAGATGCCGGGGATTAGGTATACCATGATCCAGGCTCCTATCCCCTGGTTGAAGTACTGGTTCCACTTGCTTGTGTCACAGACTACTACGGTCTAGTTATTAATAACTCTTAGAATAACTTCGTGAGATGACTGTTTGGAGGGGAAATGTAAGCTCACAGTTTTGCAGCTTGGATGCTGGGAGACAGACGACTAGGTATCTACCATGATGTTAAGGGTTGTGGGGAGAATGGGGGTCTAGACTTAGCGTGCATAGGCTTATGCCTGAGAAGGGATAGTGCATAAACTTGTGTGTTCCGGCTCACACTTATTACTGGTGTAACTCCCACACCAATACAGGCTATTTACTGGTGTTTTCATGTTTTGAGCATATGGCACGCGTATAGCGGATTGAGTCCACGGTGGTTGTAGCGGTTGAGAATCTGATTGAGTACGATGGTTTTCTGGGGTGTTAGGATGGTGTGTGGAGCCGCCGCCGGGATTCGAACCCGGGACCTCCGCCTTACCAGGGCGGCGCTCTGCCGGCTGAGCTACGGCGGCCTTCTTGGGTCTTTGATGGGCTGGGATTCCTGGTATTGTTCTTCAAGTGGCATGGTTTATTAGTGTTGTGGTGTGAGTTTCGTGAAGTCTCTTACTCTTACATCTCTGAGGAGTGTTTCTCCTAGGCCGATCTCGAGCTGTTCTAGGCCTTGTAGTGCGTCCCATGTTATTAGTGGTGCACCATTGTTTAGTTTCATGTGGAGTAGTCTCTCGATCGGTGTCCATCGGGATCCTACTATGTATACTGGCTCTTCAGGGGTTGGCCTCCACGTTATGGTCTCTTCCCCGTTATCCTCCCCCTGTAAATAGTCTTCCAGTACTTTATCTTCCCCTTTTGTGCTTGTAACTTGATGCCTACTTCCACATCGTTCCCCTGTAGGTTTTGCAGCGTTAGGCGTATGCCTCCCTCGCAGGGTTCAAGTGTCGCTGATACACCTTTAACAGGGCCTAAGACTTCCTTCTCGGGGGTTAGCTTGTAGTTTTGGGCGTTAGGAGTGCTATGTAGAGCTGTGAGTTTGGGAACCGTGGGTCTGTTATACAGTAGGCGGGTAGCCGTATCCACATCGTCCTGTCAACCCTTGCCAAGGATTTGAAGACACCTTTTACCATAGCATAGAACCCTGTGAGTACGCTTTGCTTGGCGTGCTTGAAGTCTTCCGGGGTGAGTGTTAAGATAGTCCTTGGGCCCCCAACTGGAGTGAGCTTTGTGGCGCCCCACCCCTCCATGAGTAGCTCGGGGTCAATGTTAACGCGTCGAGCCCTCCTCCACCATGGCTTCTTCATTACCACCTCCAGAATGCAGGGTGTTAGTGTTAGGGGCTCCTTAAACCGGAGGGTGTCCCCCTCAACCCGTACCATAAAACCTAAGTTAACGGCAGCGTACCTATCGGAAGAGGCCCCCCTCGCACTCCGGTATAATTGGATGCCCCACGCTAGTACTAGTACTCCGAGGAGCACAACGACTGGGCTCCTATAATATGCGCCAAGGCCGAGAAGGACTGCGGCCAAGAGTAGAACGAGACCCGCCCCAGCAAGGCCCTCGCCCGTCTCACTGGCAGGCTCTATAAGATAAAGTAGTCAGGCCATAACTCGTCCCCAGAGGCCCTTTCTCAGACAATAGGCTGTGTTCGAGTGTAAAAAATAAATATTCATAGTTAAGTTAGTAGCCGGTACAAGGCTTTGACCTGACGGTCGACTACAATTACATCACCAAACAACACGTACATTGTTGCTAGTTCCTAGGCCTTCTACTTGTAGATGGAGGAAGTGACCCTCTTCTACTTCTACATCTATTACCCGTAAAAATCAATCACGGAATACACGGTGAAACACAATGTCATCGGCTGAGACAGCCGCTCAGCCCGGGAAGACGGGGTTGTGGCTAGCCATCTTAGGAGCTCTCCTAATACTGATTGACGGAATAGCAGTCCTAGCAACGAAAAAGTTCTATGGATGGCACATTGCCAGTGCAACAGCAACTGGATGGACGGAGATAATCCTAGGCATTATCATCTGGGACTCCTGATATGGTATAAGAGCCACCCCGCAGCAGTTGGCTGGACAGTCCTGATACTAGCGCTAATAACGATACCCTTCGACGGCGGCTTCTGGACTATAGGGGCCTGGATAGCTGTGGCAGGAGGAGCATTGATAGCATACAGGAAGTAGACGGGGGGTAGCAAAAAGCCTCGTGAACCTAGGGAAACCCTCTTTTCCCCGATAACCTCTCATCCCCTTTTTATGCCCCGTATTCCGAGCCTGTACAATGCGATCTCAGCCAGTAGGGGTGCCGCTGTTAGGCCTGGGCTCTCTATTCCTAGGAGGTGGACTGTGCGGGGGCATTTCCTGGGCCTTATTATGTGGAAGTCTCTTGGCCTCGCTACTGTACGGTAGCCTATGATTGTACCCTTGTAGCCTCTCGGCTCTTCTGCTAGGAGCGGCTTGTACCTCTCGGCTACCTCGCCTGGGGTTGGGTTGTAGTTGGGGTCTTCGCTGAGGGTGGGGCCTAGTAGTGTCTCGCCTGGCCATGGTATGACTGCTCCTCCCTTCGTCTTGCTGCTCGTCGGGATCCTGGCTATCACAGCGTTAACCTTTGGTTTCTCGTAGAGCTCCATCGCCCCGGGCTTTAGGGCCACCTTGACCTCTACGCCATGACCCTCCGCCAGCCGCTGGGCTCCGGGGCCTGCAGCGTTTACCGCGTATCTTGCCTTCAGATGCATGTTTTGGCCTGTGATGACTGTTACCGTGTTGTCCCCGCAGGTGATCTCCTCAACACTAACGCCCTCCTCAACATGTGCTCCCTCCTCTTGCACGGCTTTTTTGAGTGCCTCTATTAGGGCCGGGGGGTGTACTATGCCGTAGCCCTCTACGAGGAGTGCCTTCCGGGTGTTTGGTGTTATTGCTAGCTCGATCTCCTGGGCCTCCCTCCCCTTGATCACCTCCGCCTTTGTGCCGGGGGAGAGCCAGTGCTTTATGAGGAGCTTAAGGGGATGGAGGAGGAGCTCCTCCCTCCTGTTGAGGGCTAGTATCAGGAGCGGAGCCTCTATTATCTCGACACCCAGCGCTGGGGCTATATCCCTATACCTCCTAGCACTCATGGGTGCGAGCTCCCTCCTCAGCTTTCCAGGCGGTGGCTGTATTAGGTGGAGTACCCCTGCGTTCGCACCGCTAGCACCGGAGCCCGCCCTCTCCCTCTCGAGGACTACCACATTATACCCCGCGCGGGCAGCGTAGTAGGCTGTGAAGAGGCCAACTACACCGGCTCCAACAACTATTAGGTCAGCCCTATCCAAGCCCGTGCACCCTGCAGTGGGATGAGGGCCCGTGGGGGTTGAGCGTGTTCCTCGGGTCTAGAGCCCTCTTAACACTACAGTAGAGTTTCAGGGCGTCACGGTTCTCAGCCGTGTACCAGTATAGTTTCTGGAGGCCCACACCGTGGTGGTGGGTCACCGAACCGAGGCCCCTCGCTACTCTTAGGGCGTTGCTCCAGGCCCTAGCTAAGGCTCCCGGTTCCGCTTCTACCGCTATGGTGACGTATAGGCTCCCACCGTTGGGGTAGAAGTGGCTTATGTGTGAGTAGCTCATCTGCACTCCTGGGGTGTTGTCCAGTGCTTGGATCACCTTATCGTGTAGCTCTGGTAGTGTGCTCCAGGGGGCCTGGAGGTCTATGGTGTCGAACCACATCCCAGCGCTCGCCACCGCCTTTACGAGCTCACCGTAGTTATACCTCCTCTCCCTCCACTCCCAGTAGACGTCCCTCTCCTCAACTCCCCCCTCTTTGGAGGCGATCTTAACGGCTTTCCCCATCAGTGCCCCTAGGGTCTCGGAGTCTTCGTCGTCATAGTATGCTACAATGAGGAGGGGGCCCTCCGCGCCGTGGAGTGCAAGGCTCTCCCTCTCGTCCAGAACCCTTAGGAGGGCCGGCTGGTTCCACTGTACAAGCCTCCTAGCAGCTCTAAGCGCTGAGGCGAGGTCTGGGAAGCGGAAGGATGCGCTCTCGACATGCTTGGGCTTCCCTCTAAGCCTCAGCCCGACTGAGACGATGACCCCGAGGCCCCCTTCAACGCCTAGGGGGAGGTGTTCTAGGCCGTAGGGTGTTAGGCCCCTAGGCCGTAGTGGGCTGCCCAGCCTTACGGGCCCGTGCACTGGTGCTACGATGTCAACGTATAGGAGAGCGTCCTCAATGTTACCATAGCCCGGCTGTAGGGCCCCGACGCCGAGGGTTGAGACGAGGCCGCCGACACTTGCTACCCTAATACTCTGGGGCTCCAGCCCGGTGGTCAGGCCATGCTTCCCCGCCTCCTCCTCTACATCCCACAATAGTGCTCCTGCCCCTGCATGCACTACATGGTTCTCCGGGTCGACCCTGATATTGTTGAGCCGGGAGAGGTCTAGGACTGCACAACACCCCCTCGGGGCCGCAGCCCCTAGGACGCCGCTACCCCCACCTCGCGCTATGAGACAGACCCCCAGGTCTCCCGCTGCCCTTACAATGTTGGCAACCTCCTCTACGCTGGACGGCCTGAGTATGAGGGCCTCCTTACGTGTCAGCCCCACGTATAATGCTAGGTCTAGGAGGGGCCAAGCATCTAGAGGCGGCTCCCACCACCTATCCCCCGGCTCCACACGGCCCTGCAGCCATCGGGCTTCCACACCCATATCATGGGCCATAGCCTCTAGCTCTCGGAGCCTACACATGCCCAATAGGATAACACCTCCACAGGGGCTACATGAGTAGGGAGTATATGGTCTCCCGTATAGGTTCTAGGATGTCCTCAAGCTCCCCCTGCTTCGGGTTGGAAGCGTATAGCTCGTCCAGGGGCTCCTTAAGGGTACGCACCTCCCCAGCCCCCTTAACAGGATCCATGCACTCGGGCCCCTCAACCCTCCACGGCTCGGTGAGGCCTAGGGATGCTAGGGCTAGGATCGCCGCACCCCTAGGGGTGGGGTCTTCTGGGCACCAGATAGTCTCCCCGGGGAGTAGCTTCTCCAGTAGTTGCCTGACCAAGGGGATCCTAGCCACGGTACCTGTGAGGTAGTATCGCTCCACCCCCTCATGTAGTGACGCTATGAACGCGCTTGAAAGTGCTACTCCTATGATGGAGGCGCACACTAGATCCCAGCGCCCAGCTGGTAGGCCTAGGAGCGCCCCAATATCCCACCCCATCCCCGCCCCCCTGCCAGCGGGGTAGGGTATGAGTAGTGCCCCACTCCACTCCCGACAGTCATTCAATGTGAGCTCATGGAC
>WAOT01000045.1 GCA_015521115.1 Desulfurococcales archaeon | reverse complement strand
TTCTATCCTAGATTTACAGTCTACAAACCCGGAGCATGTCGGTAAAGCTGTAACGCTCGACGGTCTTTCAATTCTATCCTAGATTTACTTTTGAGTCACTGTTATGATGGGTCTTTAACCCACCCTCTCCTATACTCCTGTTACTTCTTTAGGGGGCCTGTCGTACACTTCCATCACGGATTAATACTTTAACCGATACACCCTAAACTACGGCCCCTCATGATAGCAACCCACATACCAGTATAAAAATACATCCACTACCCGCCACGGCGAAACACAAAGCGATCCCCACTAGGACAGGGAAAAAGCATGATCAAACAAACAATAAACAAGGATATAATAAGGGAAATGATAAACCCGATATAGGAGAGTTGAAAACAAAAAGCATAAAAGAGATCCCGGATAGAGCCGGGAATCTTTCTTTGTGTGGATGGTTGTACGTTATGTTAAAACCCTTTGGCTTGTATGTGGTTGTTTTACTAGGGCGTTGGGGTGCCTGGTTATTATATTGAGACGTATGGGTGTGCTTTGGCTAGGTTTGAGTCTCTGGTTATGGAGGATGTGTTGGGGAGGCGTGGTTTCAAGCGGGTTGACTCGCCTGGCCAGGCTGATGTTATAGTTGTGAATACGTGTGCGGTTAGGCTTGATACTGAGCAGAGGATTCTGGAGAGGCTTGAGTATCTCTCTGGGAGGTATGGTTCCTCCCGCCTCATCGTTGCTGGGTGTCTTGCTAAGGCTAGGCCTGGCGCTGTTAGGAGGGTTGCCCCCCGGGCCAGACTCCTTGGCCCTCAGGCCGTACACCTTGTCGGCCAGCTTGTCGAGGAGCCTCCCGGCTCTATGCTATTGGAGGCTGAGAGGGATACGTCTCGCATGCCCTCCCGCCTCGTCGAGTCGAGGAGGGGGCTTGTTGCCACGATTATGATCCAGGAGGGTTGCCTGAATAATTGCAGTTATTGCATTACTAAGCTGGCTAGGGGAGGGCCTAGGAGCTACCCGCCCCGTGTCGTAGTGGAGGCTGTTAGGAGGGCTGTGGAGCAGGGCGCCGTTGAGGTTAGGCTTACTGGGACTGATACGGGTGTCTACGGGGTGGACTTGCCCGGCCGCCCTAGCCTCCCGGACCTGGTTGGGATGATTCTGGACAAGGTTGAGGGGGACTACCGGTTGCGGATCGGTATGATGACTCCGGAGGCCGCTATTGAGCTGGGCCGGAGCCTGCTGGAGGCGTATAGGGATGAGAGGGTGTACAAGTTCTTCCACATACCCGTCCAGTCGGGGGACGACGGGGTTCTCCGTGTTATGGGTAGGCGGTATACTGTGGGAGAGTTCCGCCGGCTACACTCTAGGGTGAAGGCCTGGTACCCTGACTCGATGTTCGCCACCGATATAATCGTGGGTCATCCGGGCGAGACCGAGGAGGCTTTCGAGAATACTGTACGCCTAGTCAGGGAGTTGCGATTCGAGAGGGTGCACCTCGCCCAGTACAGCCTGAGGCCTCACACCAGGGCCGCGGCGATGAAGCAGTTGTCGGACTCTGTTAAGAAGACTAGGAGTAAGAGGCTCTCCAAGATCATCGAGGAAATAACGGGTGAGATATTCTCCTCTTATATTGGGAGGCGTGTTAGGGGCCTCGTGGTTGAGAGGGGCTTCCGCGCGAACAGCCTGGTGGCTAGGCTCGACAACTACTTCCCCGTAGTCCTACCCTACGAGGAGGGATTGCTGGGTCGTAGGGTCGAGGTGGAGGTGGAGGATGCCACCTTCTTCGACCTGAGGGGAAAAATCATAGGAGTAATCTAGTCTCCTGGTCCCGGAGACTACTCTTCTTCCTCTTCCTCCTCCCATTCCTCTTCTTCTTCCCACTCTTCCTCCTCTTCGAATTCCTCTTCCCACTCTTCTTCGTCTTCTATGTCCTCCCATTCTTCCTCTTCTTCCTCTTCCCAGTACTCTTCTTCCTCCTCCTCGGAGCGGTACGGGAGCATTGTTATCACCCTTCGGTTATCCTCTGGGCCTCCCAATAGACTACTGTCAGTCGGGGTATTAAAGGGTTGAGAGGCTACAAAGTCTTCGCGGAGGAGGAATGCCCGGGGAAGAGGTATTCGAAGTCTACGAGTTCAAGCCGAGGAGAGCCAGACTCATAGCCCCCTGGGACGCCGAGGAAGCACTTAGAGGAGGGTCCCCCAGAGCGCTGGAAGGGCTGGAAGGCGTAGGTGCCAGGGTGCTGGAGAAGATAGCTGAGTCGAGGAAGTACTATGTTGCCAGGGAGGGGAGGCTTGAGCCCCTAGAGATAAGGGCGGGCTCCTACTACAAGCTACTCCCCGTATCGCCCCGGTCCCCGCCCACGCTCGAGATAGACGGTATACACATGCACAGGATATCCGGCACCGACCCCCTCCGGGACACTCTCGCCAAGGTTAGGGTAGCGCGCATAGGGAGGGGGCACAGGGTCTTAGACACGTGTATGGGCCTAGGCTATACCGCGATAGCCTCCCTCCGCAGGGGGGCCGTGGAGGTCGTGACCATTGAGGTTGACGAGAACGTTATAGTCCTCGCCTCATATAACCCGTGGAGCCGCGAGCTGGCCAGGGAGGAAGTAACCCTAATACATGGCGACGCCACGAGAGTAGTATCGTTCCTGCGGGACGAGTACTTCGACAGGGTCATTCATGACCCGCCCAGGTACTCTGGCAGGACAGGGGACCTCTACGGCACAGAGTTCTACAGGGAGCTGTACCGCGTACTGAGGCCTGGAGGCGTATTGTTCCATTATACGGGTGAGGCGGGGAAGCATAGGAGGCTTGGCTTGCCCGGGAGGACTGCCTCGATGCTCAAGAAAGTGGGGTTCGTTAATGTGAGGTTTGTGGATGATGCGAAGGGGGTGGTGGCGGTTAAACCGCGTTAAACTTCTTCCTCCACTCCTCCAGCTTCCTAAGGTTCTCGGCGTCGACGCTCGGCTTCCTCCTCCTGATCACCTCTATGAAGTCCCTCATTGATACCGGTCTTGGCCCCTCGCCTGTGGCCCCGTTCCTGAAGTATTCTTTCACCGTCCTCATGTAGGCGTCGAAGACTATGTCTTTAATATCGCTACCATTGTAGCCCTCGAGCATCCTGGCGAGCTTGTCTAGGTCTACGTCTGGGGCTAGCTTTATCTTGCTCGTTAGCATCTCGAGTAGCTTCCTGCGGGCCTTCACGTCTGGTAGGGGTACGTAGATCCTCTTCTGGAACCTCCTGATGAAGGGCTCGTCGAGCTTCCACGGCTTGTTCGTCGCCCCTATGACGTAGACGTGGAGGTTCTTCCCCTTGTCCTGCAGCCCGTCCATCTCCTTTAGGAACTGGTTCCTAACCCTTACCTCTCCTCCAACCTCGCTGGAGTGCACGCCTAGCAGGTCGTCTATCTCGTCGATGAATATTATTACGGGGACACCCTCCTCAGCCCTCTTCCTAGCGTAGTCGAAGAGCCTCTTAACATTCTTCTCTCCCTCTCCCAGCCACTTGCTCATAATGTTGGCGGCGCTGACGTAGAGGAACTCGCCGTCGACCTCGTTGGCCACCGCGGCTCCAAGCATGGTCTTACCGGTGCCTGGCGGGCCGTAGAGCAGTATTCCCCGGGGCCAGCCTAGGGGGAATAGGTCGGGCCTCCTTATCGGGTATATAATAGCCTCTTTGATGGCCTCCTTAGCCTCCTCCAGCCCGGCTATGTCGTCGAAGGTTATGTTGGGCTTCTCCTTTAACACGAACTCTGGAGGGGCGTCTCCGGGGCTCTTCTCGCCCCTGATCTCCACCCTGTACTCCTCGTCGGGGGACCCCCCGTTAGCGGGGAGCATCTTGGATTCTAGTTGCTTGATCTTGGCCTGGTAGTTTTTGAGCATCTTTATGTAGTATCCGAGTAGTGGGTGGTCGTGGTAGTTCCTGATAATGCTCTCGAGGTATTCGACAGCCTTCTTCAGGTTGTAGATGGCTATGTCGTAGTCTCCCCTCTTCTCCGCGTTCATAGCGGCTATAGCGTGCTTCCTAACATTCTTCTCCAACTCTAAGACGGCTATACTCCTCACCGCCAACCACCCCCAGGGTTATCGGTGAGGATTGCTAGGCGTAGCCCGCCTCTCGAGCGGGCCCACCGGTTATTCTAACTACCCCCTTCCTCTCGAGCCTGTAGAGTACCTCCTTGACGATCCTGGGGGACACGCCTAGGTATTGGGCCGCCCTCTTAACGTTGAGCACTCCGCCGCTAGCCTTTATGTAGTCGAGTAGCTTCTTCTCCAGCTCGCCGTAGTCTATTGTCAACGGCTCCGGTATTGATGGAACCAGGTTCCTAGTCTCCTTCTCGGCCTCCTCGAAGGCGGCGGCGATCATCCTCTTAACCTCGGGGTCTAGCTCTGATATGCTTGCTGGCATTGGGAGGCTCTTGGAGACCAGGGAGGTCTGGGTTATCACATTCTGGGCGGCGGTGGCGAACTGGGCCATCTGTGCTACCAGCTCGGGGAAGTCGTACATGTAGCCCTCCATTGACTTCATCACTACGTTCATGCTGGCGAATATCTTGGCCACGTTGGTTAGGTCTCTAGTATTGTTGATCCTCGTGATCGCAGCCTCTAGTAGCTTTGTGTATGCTAGTAGTACTTTGAGGTGCCTCTTCTTCACTACGATCTCAGCGGCTATCAGCTCGGCACTGTCCCTGTCCTTCCTCGTGATGGCATCGTGGAGCCTTGCGTGGAGCTTCTCCAGCTCATCCGTCATCTTGTAGTAGACCTGCTTGGCCCTGTCCCTTGCAACCTCCAGCTGGGCTATGATATTGGAGAACCACTCGTCACTGTCGCCCTGGGGGACCCCGCTCAGCGGGTCAACAGCGTCCTCAGCATCCCAGGCAGGCTTCCCCTTCAGCCTCTTAATGATGCCTAGAACCACTATATAGCACCCCTGCTATCACACGCTCCACAACTACTCTATGCCCCCGTCAAGGGTATCGCCCCTCGAACCCAGTATCACCCAGGGACTACCCGCCAAGAGGGGAAACACTTATAACCCCCGGAAGGGGAGACCATGATACACGCCCGGCTCGGCCATAGCGGTCGGGCAACACCCGGACTCATATCGAACCCGGCAGTTAAGCCGGCCGCGTTGGGGGATCCAGTGGGGTCCGAGAGGCCCCGCAGGGCCCCCAAGCCGGGACCGGGCATTAACTACTCCTCAACACCCAGCCAACACACAGACCCTACAAATCATCGCTACCCTATGCAAATGATCCCTAGCAGGGAGACCCCCTTGCCCGGGATCCTACCACGGGAAAGCCGCTTGGACAGCGCTAGGAAGTTATCCTCGTAGTATGCCGCGTTCCCCCAGGATTCGGGGGGATAGTGTGAGGGTCCCCGCTCGGTAGCTCATTATTTACTTAATATTTAGCTTTTATTATAGATTGGAGGGTTCAGTATAAGAGGTGGGACGCGCCCTAACGGAACCCCGCCTCACACCAGCCCGGGCTCCGCGGGCGTCAGCGGGGGGAGGTCCCATTATAGAGGTAATGTCCCCCGTGAGGATATTAGGGTTAATCCTCGTAGTTCTTGGAGACTAGGAGGTATACCGGCACTAGTACTACGAGGTCGAGGACTATGCCCGTGAGCAGTCTCTCCCACCGGTCATAGTATTGACCTGTTATCCGAGGCTTCCCCATGTAGCTTTCTAGTATTCCAGGGCTCGGAGCCTTCCCGGGCCCGGCTTCTATGCGGCTACTGTTGAGTGTTAACGCCTTCTTCGTTACCACTAGCGGCTTAACCTCGATCCTCGCCCTGGTGCCCGGATTGACTGATAGGAGGAGGGTTGGATAGTACCCGACCATACCCCTCACAACTCCTCTAGCAGTTAGTACCGCGGCTATCCTCCTGCTACCATTGTAGAGGGTCCCTCCAGCCCAGATAGCCCCGCCTCTAACCCCGGCGTGGTCGAAGGTGTAGGCTAGTGTGTAGAAGACTTCGACCTCGCTGCTCTTTCCCTTGCCTGTAATGTAGACTAGGTGCATCCAGTCCCCGGGCGGCCTTGTTAACACGATGTATTCATAGTTCTCCCGGATAGCGGCTTCTACCGTGGCCTTGCCCCCGCGATATTCCAGATAAATAATCTTATTATTATAAATATCTATTAGATAGGAGGTGTTACCAGAGTATCCTGTCAATAGGCCGGGCCCCACTATGCGGGAGGCTGAGGGTCCCCCAAGCAGACTATACACGTCAAGGTGCCCCTCACGGAGCGTGTATGCCAGGCTCTCCTTACCAGTCTTAGCCAGAACTATCAGGGTGTCGTTGTAGGCGTGGGAGTCGATGAGGGTCCCCCGGAGCCAAGCAGTAACTATGCTATCTCCCGTAATATTATAAATAATAATTTTATTTGTGGTAGCATAGGTGAGGTATAGGGAGTCCTCCGAGCATGTGACATTAAAGGATAGCGGTAGCGCCGTTGGACCGGGTATGGTTGAGTTCTCGAGCCTCCCGTCTCGCAGGGTTAGTAGGTGGAATCCATTGTTGAATAATACTATTTTAAATGAATTATTAGTTATACATCCCCCAATGAATGTGCTATTCAGCCTTAGCCTGAGGGTCCCTCCAGGGGAGGCCGCTATTACTGAGGGTCCCCCACGCCCGTATACCTTTAGGAGTAGGGCCTTCCTCACCGGATCGTAGTCTACCACGTTTATGGGGCTGGTGGTGTTGACTTCGAGGGTAGTAACACTTAGGTAGTTGCGGGGTATTGTGAAAGCGTAGAGTGGCGGGTAGAATAGGGAGTAGATTAATACTACGAGTAGTAGTGCTATCTTCATTCTACTGCTCATTGCGGGCTCCGCTTAGGACTGAAGGGTCGCCTCCCACTATTATAGTGGCCCTTCCCCTTGCCACGCCGCAGTCCCTTGGGACTAAGTACTCGGCAAGCCCCGAGTAGACCCTCGCCTCCCCCCTCTCCTCCAGTCGACCCCCGAGGTACTTCACGCAGTAGTAGTCCAGGGGGGTCAGCGGTGTGACTCGGCGTTCCTCCAGCCTCTCCTCCTCCCGGATTAGGTAGTAGTAGCCTGTCACATAGTTGTAGCAGAGTATGCTACTGTCTCTCTTGCACAGGAAGGAGTACCTCCTAGGGCAATAGACTGGGCACTTGCAGTAGGCCTCGAGGACCCGGGCCCGCGCCAGGTTCCTCAACGTGTTATAGGCTATGTAGGAGCCCCCCGCGAGGCCTAGGATGAGGGACGTGGCGCCGACTAGGGCGGAGTCTCCGTTAATGATCTTGTAGCCTAGGACCCCGGAGGCGAGGGCCAGGACTGCCCATATAGTTGAACCCGCGAGGTATTTCTTGTAGCCTTTACACTCTCCCGCCACCTTTACGCCACCGTCCAGGCAACGAGTACTAGGAGGGGGATTGTTGAGGCGTCGACTATGGAGGTCAGTAGTGGTATGACGACGTTGTCGGGGTCGGCGTTGAGGTATATGGACCCGCCTACTAGGAGGTAGCCGACGAGGCTGAATACCAGGGTGCCTAGGAGGCCGCCCAGGAACACCACGGTCAGGACTGTGAGGAACGGTGCATGGGAGCCCGCGAGTCCCTCTGTGAGGAAGGCGATGAGGGAGAGTATTAGGAAGCCCGTGGTTGAGCCTAGCACCACCTCCGCTACTACTGAGGGGAGGTACTTGGCTGAGGAGGTGAAGCCGTATAGGTGTGAGAGGGTGGAGAGCTTTGATGCGGCAACGCTGGCGGCGGCACCCACGTCCTCCATTATGCTTGGGACCGCGTGCATAACGCCTAGGGCTAGCAGGGTGTGGGAGTAGCCTACGAGGAAGTCCCCGGCGTAGGACTCGAAGACGCCGACCACTAGTAAGGCGGCCAGGCTCTCGAGTAGTATCCTCCTAGCCCTCCTGACTCTCAGGAGGTAGGCGGCGGTTATCGTCACTGTAGTGTATGCCAGCACTATTGACAGGAATACTATGCGGGGTACCGAGTAGTGCTCTATGAGCACAGCCACCCCCACAATCGTCGGGGCGGTCGATATGTCGCCCACAACGGTTAGCACCGGGGCCATGTAGCGGTCCGGGTCCAAGCCCCTCTGGTAACCCATGGTAGCGATGTAGGCGGCGAAGGGGGCTAGGAAAAGGATAGCGATTATCCCGGAAATGACGGCGATCGTCTCCTCAAGGGGGAAGCTGTACCCGGAGAGGAGCGCTACGAGGAATGCGGCGTAGAGGCTGGTAGCCATCGCCAGGGCCACTAGGCCCAGTAACTCCCTAGCAAGCACCCTCCGCGTAGAGGGCTCCACTGTTCCGAGATGGAGGCTGGTGGAAACCCTGGAGGCCATACTCGTTATGATCGCGCCCCTCATAGCGGCGAGGTTCGGTAGGAGGGCTAGAGCCTCTGGATGGCCTGTGAGAAAGGGGGTGAAGTAGGCTAGGAGGAGTATGTTAAACACGTCGCCTAAGTTCGCTACGGCGAGCCCACCGGCTACCTGCGCGGCGCCCCTTAGCTCGAACGCTCTAAGAGTGGGCCTCCGCAGTAGCCGGCGGGGCAATGCCGTGGCGCCTCACATCCTCTCAAGCACCGGGACTCCCAGTAGCCTCAAGCCGTGGCCGAGCGAGTCCATCACTGTTCTTACGAGGAGGGCCTTGCACTCTCTCAGGCCTTTGTCGGGCTCCCTTATCACCGGGTCTGCCTGGTACCAGCTGTTGAACTCGTCGGCTAGGCGTAGTAAGTAGGAGGCGAGGTCCTCCGGGGCCATGTCGTCGGCCGCTTTCGCAGCGGTTAGGGGGAAGCGGAGGGCTGATAGCAGTAGGCTCCTCCTCTTCTCCTCCTTGCACCCCTGGGCGTCTACTGCCCCATAGTCTATTGAGCCGTGTTTTTCGAGGATGCCGTGGGCCCTAGCATAGGTGTATTGCAGGTATGGCCCAGTGTTCTCTTCGAGGTCCACTGCCCTCTTCACGTCGAATACGACGGGCCTCTTAGCGCTCGTCCTTATGAGGGTGAACCTTACGGCGCCTACTGCTATCTTCTCTGCTACCGCTTCTATCCAGTCCTTATCTGCTGTGGGGTTCCTCTTCTCTACCTCCACTATCGCTCTGGCCTTGAGTTGTTCGAGTATGGAGTCTAGCGTTACTATCCGCCCCCTCCTACTGCTCATCCTCATCCCGGGTAGCCGGACTATCTCGTAATCATAGTGGATCGTGTTGAGGGCCTCCCTCCTGAAGCCGAGGCCCAGGAGTGCGAGTCGTAGCTGTAACTGGGCGAGCCTCTGGTCGGCCCCGATAACGTTCACCACCTCGTCTGCGTTGAACTGCTCGAACTTGTACAGCGTGTAGGCCATGTCTCTAGTAGTGTATAGGGTTGTACCGTCACTCCTCACAAGGATAAGCGGGGGTATCTCGAAGCCCTTTGGTATCCTTATCCTGGCCCTAGCCTCGGGGTCCCTCGAGAGAACCTCCCTTATAATCCTGGGTATGTCAATGGCCTCTGCCCCCTTCCACACCGTGTAGAACCTGCTCTTCCGGGCCAGCTCTATGAGCCTGCCCACCCTGCTACTCCAAACTAGATCGCTCTCCCAGTCCCACGCGTCGAACTCTACTTGGAGCCTGCTAAGGGTCTCCCGGATTCCCTCGAGCACTGCCTTAGCGATTCTTCGGACTAGGCTCTTCTCGGGCTCGAGACCTCGCTCGTACCTTAACATTATTTCCCGAACCCTTGAGGGTCCCCCAGCCCTGGGGATTCCCTCGAGGAGCTTGTCGAAGTAGCCTCCCGGGTCCCCAGACTTTAACTGGGCCAGGGTGTTCATCGAGTCGTCTATCTTCTCTTGTATACTCTTCCTCTCCTCTGCCTCCTCAGCTTCTTCCAGCTTCTCCTTTGCTTCCAGGATTTCTAGTATGGTGTGTGTTACCGCGTATACCCAGCCGGCTAGGGCGTCGGGCTTCATCCCCTTCTTCCTAGCCTCCTCGAGGGGGTCTACGCCTAGGATTTCGAAGCCGAATGCCACTATTGCTACTTGCTTCCCTACGTCGTCGACATAGTACCTCCGGTTGACACTGTGGCCCCTAGCCGAGAGTAGCCTGGCCAGGGTATCCCCTATACTCGTGTTCCTGGCATGGCCCATGTGCAGGGGGTGTATCGGGTTCGCACTGGTATGCTCAACCACGATTCTCTTCGGGCTGGGAGTCTGGGGGACCCTCATCTCCCACCCCTTAGAGTAGAGGCCGGCCAGGATGCCTGCGATCCGGGGCACGTCGAGCCAGATGTTTAGGTAGCCGTTCACAACCTCGTACTTCTCGACTGGAAGGGACTGGAACTGGGGGTCCCCCGTGATCTCCCCTGCGAGTTCCTCCGGGGCTTTACCCGTCGCCCTCCGGAATCGTACTAGGGGCACGCTAAGGTCGCCGTAGCCAGGCTTCGAGGGGGTGGCGACTAGCCAGGCGATCTTCTCCTCATCATACCCGGTCTTACCCGCTATGATCCTGACCAGGCTGGCTACCGTGGCGGTATATGGGTCAGTGTCTGGGCTCGTCATTGCTATACCTGCACCCTGGATACCCCCGAATACCCTGTGATGACTAAAAATTCAGCATGGATTAATGAGGGACCCTCCCGGGAGAGGGAGGTAAAGCCATTGGAGCCAATGAGCAGTGGGGGTCCCCCTTGCAGGGAGTGGGAGGAGGATAGGAGGCGGGCGCTTTCAAGATTGCGTGAGCACTTGGAGAAGGGGCTCGTCGACGAGGACATTGCAGGATTCCTAGCCGAGTTGAACGAGGCGGCGGAGGCCTTCTACACGACGAGCAGTTGTAGCGGCAGGATCGCAGTCCTGGAAGGCGAGGACCTCTTCTCCAAGAGAGGGGCGAGGATAATCGCAGTATGGCACGACCCCGGAAAATGCGGAGACGGGGTAACGGGCTACTGCGATTACAAGCCTAGCGGGGCGGGCATGGCGTGGATAAGCCTTCAGCCACCAATACTCCACGTAACCACGAGGAACGAGGAAACGGCCCAGGCAATTGTACGTTGTGCTGAGAGCGCAGGCTTCATAAGAGCATGCTACAAGGCGAGGAAGCCCTGCGGATACCACGTGGAGGTGGCCGGCCACGATAAGCTCCACATAGTCCTGCCAGCCCCGTGTAGCCTGCTCCGCCAGGCTTGTAGGGTCCTAGAGAGGTATAAGGAGAGGCTGCGAAGGCTCGAGGAATGCCTGCTCCGCCTGGCTAGAGGGGGATGACCGGTGTTTCACCGAACTTCTCCAGGTAGACTTTGTCTCCCGGCTCCACTCCCTCTACGGGTATGATCCTCACTCCCAGGGGCTTTCCCTTGGTGAGGGCGTAGCCCGCGACCTCTAGTATTAGGCCTGCGACCCAGTCCCTGTTAGCGGGTACTACTACTAGGTCTAGGCCTGCGAGGCATGCCCCGGAGTACCTTGCAAGGTCCCTAGCGGTTGTCTCGAGCTCCGATACCCTGGCCTTCAGCTTGAGGTCCTCGGCTACTGGCAGTTGCACCTCGTTGAACCCCGTGGCTGGGAGGCCCGCGGCGGCCTCCCTAACTGCCTTGTTGACAAGGGCTATGCCGTGGGCTAAGCCTGGCTCCGGCATGCGCACACCGGCTACGAACTCTACGAGGGCTAGCGTGGACTCCTCCATCCACGGGGAGGGGCTGAGGTCTATCCCACCCGGTGATAGCCCCGTTTCATCGGCGGCTATGCGTATTGCATTTACTGCCTGGCTCCCGGCCTCGCGTATAGCCTCTACCAGGCCCTTGTAGCCCCCACTCCTGTAGGCGTTGAGAAGGTACTTGGGGTAGAGGAGCCCGGCAGTCACCACGCCATGTCTTGGGGCTGTCGCGAGGGGGAAGTACGGGGTCTCTATCCTCTCCCCTAAGGTGTTCACGCCGAAGCGCGTGGCAAGGCTCGGGTCCCTGTCCGTGACCTCGTGGATTACCTCGCTGGCCCTCCTAGCCTCGTCCCAACTCCTCTCCGCGAGAAGGATGCTGAAGAACAACTCGTTCTCCGCCAGGTCCGCAGCGGCCTCGCTATCTAGTCTTCCCAGGGTGAGGCCTCCAAGGGATACTAGGACATCGCTGTAGGGGGCGGAGCCAAGTACCTCGTCTATCGAGTCCTCGCAGTGGTCCAGAACAATCCTCTTGCTCCACACGCTAACCCCTGTTTCCGAGGCTATCCTGTCTCCTGCCTCTCCCAGGCTGCTCGTGTACTCGTAGATAGCGTCAACAGGGTCTTCGAGGCTCCTGCAGTCTAGGTGGGCTGTTATCATGCGTACCTGATAGTCTATCGCCATTCTCCTAGTGCACCTCTCCGCTTTCTAGTCGGTTTGAGGGTCCCTCGGCTACTCGCCTCCCCACCTGTTGGCTAGGAGGCGCTGGAAGTCCTCGACCCTCCCTGTGAGCTCTATGATGAATATCTCGGCTAGGGGGTCGACCTCGGCCTCTATCACGTGGCCCCCATAGATCTTATCGGGCGCGGCCGCTGTTACGGCGTGGATGTGCGTGTAGTAGGTGTTGTCTGGGCCCAGCACGCTGTTGCCGGATAGGCTTAGTAGCTCGAGGGTTCTACCAGGCTCCGGCTCTATATCGGTTGAATAGTACTTCTTCTCCTCGGGGCTGAACACGGCGAGCCTGGCCCACTTCAACCCGCCGATCCCCTGGATCATTGCGAAGCCTATCCCCTGCTTCCGCAGCTCCTCGTCTATCGCCTGGGGGAGCCTTGCACCGGACTCGAGCCTTAGGAAGATTATCCTGCCTGGAGCTGATAGGACCTTGCCCTGCGCCATTCCACTTTCACCCTAGGAGTACGTCGTGGGGGCTAACCTCTCTTGAGCCTATCGGTGTAATCCTCGCCAGCCTCCCCTTGGCCCACGCCTCCTCTATGCTCGAGGCTCCAGCATAGCCCAGGGCGGCCTGGAGGCCCGTTGCCATCTCCATTATCTTGACTAGAGCACTCCCCGTGTAGGGTACCAGGCCCTCCACGCCTTCCTCGATAGCCTTGCTCGGCTTCGAGTACCTGTCTAGAGCGTACCTCCTCTCCCTTGCACCCCTACTACCCATACCCCTATACGCCTTGTACACCTTGCCTCCAACCCTCACCTTAGCCCCAGGAGCTTCCTCTGACCCTGCTAGGAACCTTCCAACCATGACACTGCTGGCCCCAGCTATGATGGCCTTGGCAGCGTCCCCAGGCGTTCTTATGCCCCCGTCGGCTATCACGGGCACCTTCCCGTGGAGGCCCAGCTCTTTCAGGGCCTCGACAGTGTTTAGGACTGCTTGCAGTGTCGGCACTGCTGCTCCAGCTACCTCACCGGTGCTGCAGATGCTCCCACTGGATATTCCCACCCTGAGGCCGGCGATGTTTTCAATCCTTGATAACAGGTCTAGGGCGGCCTCTCGGGTTCCAATATTTCCGGCTACGAGGTCGACGCTTATCTTGGAGGAGAGTTTTTTGAGGGCTGTGACGGCGTTTTCGTTGTGAAGGTGTGCTACGTCTACTACGAGGAGGTCTGCCCCGGCCTTCTCCAGTCTTACTGCCCTCTCGTGGTCGAAGGGGCTTATAGCGGCTCCAACCATTAGCCTCCCCAGCTCATCTGTGACTGGGGCCGGGTTGACGCTGGAGAGCAGTGTTACTAGGGCGTTGGCCTTCCCCGCCCAGTAGTCGGGGTCCGCGCCTAGCGCTAGGTATACTCCAACAGGCGCGCCACCGTGGAATACGATGGCGGCCTGGGAGCCGAGTTCCTCGAGGCGGAGTAGGAGGTCTTCGAGGGCCTCGGGGGAGTCTACGCGGGGTAGTTCGGCCCAGAGGCTGGGGTTGGCTTTCTTAACCCTCCATACCTCCTCGACTTGCTCGTCGATCGACATGTTCCTGTGTATTACGCCTAGAGCCCCGAAGCGTGCCAGGATAATGGCCATACGGTGCTCGGTCACGGTATCCATGGGGCTAGAGAGCATTGGTATTGGTAGTATGACCCGCTTTGACGCTTTACCCGTTATATCTACATTACTTGGCTCGACTCTGGAGTAGCCTGGAACTATGACTACATCGTTGAATGTTAGGTACTCCCCGGTAATCTTACCCATGAGTCTTCACTGGTTCCACGAGGATAAAGAAGGGGAGGATATTAGTCGTTGGCCTCCTCCATCCCCCATCTAGCCTTCTAGGCTGGCTCTATCCGGAAGCTTCTACCTATTCTCACAACCTTATCGGGGAATACGCGTATCCCCTTCTCCGTTATCTCGAAGGGATGCCTCCTCATGCTGTGCTTGGTGCCCCTCATCTTCCACACTATTAGGCTCCTTATGAGCTCGCCTTCAACCTCGTCTAGGTCTAGCCTAATGATGCCGTCGGCGGCGTGCTCTACCCCTGGGCCTCCGAAGCCTCTCTCCGTCACGGAGACCTGGCTCACTAGTATGCTCGTCGTCCCCAAGCCGGATAATACCCTCTTTAGGAGCATAACCGTCCTCCTAGCCAGCACCGGCTTGGCTAGGTATAGCGTTGACACTGAGTCCACTGCCACTCTTACGGCTCCAACGTCCCTGATAGCTTGCTTCAACACGTCTACTAGGAGGCCTGCGTCCTCCGGGTCCGATACGACGTATCTCTCCTTCTTAGCCGCCTCCCCTATCCCTCCGGTGAAAGCGTCTACTATCGCGAACATTCCCTCGCGCTCATAGGGCCTCACATCCCAGCCGAACTGCGCCATGTTTATCCTGACCTGTACTGGGTGCTCCTCTAGGGCCACGAATACGCCTGGCTCCCCATTCTTTAGGCCGTTCCAGAGGTACTGGTAGCTGAATATCGACTTACCCGTGCCGGGCCCGCCGCTGAGTAGGACTACGTTCCTCTTTGGTATCCCACCGTATAGTATCTCGTCCATGCCGGGGATTCCAGTCTTAATTCTCTCTACCATTATGTTCACCCATAGATATAGTAGTAGTGGGGGCTAATTATAGTCTTGGTTTAATGATTAACTGGTTTCCAGCGCTGTCATAGTTGAGGGGTCGGATCCTGCCGGAGACCTCACCGCCTCCACCTTGGGGGAGGCTTGGCCCATGAGATTTTCCTCATCCCCCACCGTATCTATGCTGGCTATTAACTATCTTTATTATATCATTTTAATGTCAAACCCGCGAACCTTTACTCAATGAAGAATCTTTTCACTCGCGTACTCCGTAGTGGCTAGCCATATATTCGTTAATGTATTGAACTGCTTTCAATAGAACGGGATTATGATATTTTTCAGCGAATTTTATGAAGGTTTTGAGATCCTTTGGTAGACACTTCCCGCCAAACGCCTTCTTATGAACTGTTCCATAGGGGCCTACTCGTGGATCGGATCCAACAATCTTTGCAATAACGTCAGAGTCTATATCTAACTTCTCCATAATAAGGAATATCTCGTTCCAGAATGATATTCTTGTTGCCAAAGCGGCGTTGAGAACATACTTAATTGCTTCGGCGGTTCTATAGTTTGTTCTAAAGGCTTTTTTCCTTCCCAAATACAGTTCGTTTACTATTATATCTCCCCAAACTTTAATATTCGATTCTCCGATTACGAGCATTTCTTTTTCTGCGTTAATCGCAAACCGGGGGTCATCTGTCCATGTGTGATGTATCTCGGTGATGAATTCCGGGCTGTAAATAATGCCGAAATCCTTATTTGGATTAAGACCTGTTATCTCTTTTAAGTGAGGAATAATCTTTTTTTCAGTAGTTAAAGGAAGAATTGTTGATTTTATCATTATTATAGGCTTGTTAGACGAATTCTCCCTTAGTGGTGTAGCGATACTCCCCAAGGCATTGATCACTGCGCTAAGATCCTGGGTTCCATCGTTCCTAACAGGAGTCGGAACGCTTATAGCATAAACGTCTACATTCCTAGGGAATTCTTTTGGACTATAGATAACATTCTCACCTAGCCTCTTTAGATCATCTAGTACTTTCTTAGAGGAGTCATAGTAAAATACTTCATGGCCTAGCTTAGACATATATGAGCCTATGCTCTTACCGACGTATCCCGACCCCACTATAACTATCCTCAAGGTATCACACCTCTTCTATCTCTACTAGCTTATTTAAATAATTATTAATTTCTAAAATAGTTAATTTTAAGTTATTTTCACGCATTAATGTAAGCTTACGGAAATCATTAACAATAGAGTTATCTTTAACAATCCTCTCTAAGAGAAACCATGGACCATATAAATTGTATTTTTCTCCATAAGCAGCAGCTGTGAGCCCTGCAAGCTTGTAGAGAGCTATAGTGTAGTTCATATACGCTCTGAACCAATCCTTTCTGTGGCTCGCGTAGTGAGCATATAGATGTAGATAGTAGAGTAGACCGTGGATGAGATTATCTATCTCCTTATTATAGATTTTTTCATCATCCATTGTAAACCAGTGCATTTTAATTAATGGTAGTATAACGCTATAGGGATCATAAACTACCGCATTCTTAGGATCCTTTATTCTTGACTGAATAATATATATTACATCATTTTTAATATTATTATAATTATTTATTCTTGTCTCAATCCATATTTTTTTATCTTCTAAAACAAAAATATATTTATCTTTTAAAACAAAATTGTATAGACTGTTCTCAATAGATGATAACGTCTCGACGAGTTTAGATAATATTTCATTTTTATTATTTTCTTTTAAATAGATAATCATATCTATATCCGAGTATACATCGTCATCTCCTCTGCCAATACTACCATATACTACAATACCTACGACATCTTTATTTTCTCGGAATTTTTCTATAATTATATTAATTATTTTTCTAGATAGTTTATTCATTCTGGAATTCCCTCACTTCTTTATTATTGCGGATGCTGATATATTAATTCACGCCTTATAATAATTGATAATAATAATTAAAATAAATTATTTTATATTAATATTAATGGTAGAAATCTTAGGTTTCAGCTGGATCGACCCTCTAATAGAATCTAAATTTATATTATTTATATTTATCTGGATTTATTATGCACTCTTTAGACTTAACAGCTTCTATGAGGGAAATTATCTCGCCTCTCACTATG
>WAOT01000044.1 GCA_015521115.1 Desulfurococcales archaeon | reverse complement strand
GTTGTAGAAGCTGTGCTCTATCTTTAGGCCCTGCTTCGGGTTCAGGTATATGATTGTGTGGCTCCACCCCATCCGCTTGAGCTCCTCGGCCATCCTCTTGAGCCCGTTCACTATGCGCATCAGCTCCACCTGGTTGACCGGCCAGGTCTTCCCATGGAAGAAAGCGAGCTGCAGGGCGTTCTCCAGGCTCGTGGGGTGGCCCCGCTCCTTGGTGCTCCATATCTGCTTGCCGTCGACCCGGAAGTTCTCCACAGGATCCTAGTGTAGCCGCTTGCTATGCGGTACCAGCCTCTCCTGCCCTCCACGAGGCCGCGGGCCTCCAGCCTCCTCAGGGCGTGCCACACAGCGTTCCTGGTAAGTCTCACACCATGCTCCGCCCAGATATACGCTGCTATCCCGCTAGGAGTGAGTTCCTCGTGTACCAGCAGGGCCCCGAGCACCAGCCTCTGAGTCCTGCCAAGCCGTGGGAGGGCGAGCCTGTCCGGGAGCCATGTTGCGCCTTCCCCTGGCTCCGCTTCCCGTTTCCCCTGCTGTCGTCACCTTTCTTCTCCACACTTTTAGAGGGCGCAACATGCCGCTGCGCCGCGTCGCCGCCACAAGCGCAACATAACTTCCCCCGTAGGAGACACTCGAGGAGGCCGAGTCGGCGGAGCCTGCGTAGGATCCTCCAGACCCAGTACCTTTTCCTCTTATCCCCGTAGACCTCCCAAGCTATCCGAGTCACATCGTAGCCCCGCCGGCGGAGTTCGATTATGCGGCGGTGCTCGTACTCGAGGATGTTAGAGAAGTACCAGCGGAAAGCGAACAAAGCATTCTCTAACAGGCTCCCACGCCCCCCGCCCCCAGGGACAGAACCCCCAGGGATCGGGAGCGTGGCCACTACACCGCACCCCTCGCCACAATACTAGCCTCAAACACCCTCGAGAGAGCAGCAGAAAACGCCCTCAGCAGGCTAGCAAACACCCTTCCATCATACCCGACAACCTCGATGACACCCTCACCCCCACGACACTCCCCGCAAACCTCCAATTCAATATAGATACGCCTCTCACCATCCTCAACAGAAAGCCACACACTAGAATAATCATCACTAATAACAATAACAGGCCTCAGACCCCTCTTAAGAAACCAAGTATGCCTGAGCTGCCTCAGCAGTCCAGCAAACCGAACAACAACATCAATCGCCCTACCCTCAACATCCCTAACGGTAAACTCAGCACCATACACCCGGCGATAAGACACCTCCAAGCTCCTCCCCCTTATATCAGACATATCATACTCTCCCCTAAATAGTATTATCATAAGTGTTAGAGAAGAACGGCCCCACACTCTCCCAGACCTTCTCTAACAGCCCGGGAGGCCAGAGCCCGGCTCACCACGCTTCACCTCTTAGCTCTTAATCGGCATGCGAAATAACACGCCATGTGCGCAAGCACCATCGCAGACACAGCAATCACAACACACATGAAATTCGACACATTTGCTCACCCCTAGGGAGGACTCGGGGATAGACAGGGAACCCTGCTCATCGCCTCATCATATTTCCTACGGAGATCCTCCAAGATGTCTAACTGTAGATAGTGGGCCTGCACTACGTCCCTCGGGGCGTGGCCTGTTAGTACGTCGACCTCGAGCTTGCTCAGGTAGAGCGTGAGATGTGTAGTAACCCTGTGTCTTATGGTGCGTAGCTCGAACCTGTAGCCCAGAACTCTGTCCATGATCTCGTATAGGTACTGTCTGATCCTCCTGGGCTTAACTGGGATGAACCTCTCCCTGAGATCCTCCTGGCCTTTGACAGCTGTCTCGAGCCAGATCTCCCTCCAGGGAAGATAGACCTCCCGAAGGTACTCCACCGCAACAATGGGGATGAAGCCGAAGAAGTCCCGCTTATAGCGGCGATCAGCCATGGGAGCCACTATCCTCCTATCGATATCTACCTTATCTATTGTTATAGTGTAGAGTGTCTCGATTCTCATACCGCTGAGAGCAAGGTAGAGGAGGGCTTTTGCGGGTGGCCACTCGGCCGCCTCTATAACCTTGCAGATGTCCGGCCAGCTCGGGGCAACTGTCTTTCTGCTTCTCGCCCTGAACCTAGGTAGCCTAGCATAAAGATCTTGATCCTGGAGTATCTCCCGGACGAAGAGCCGGACGCTCTCACTCATCTTCTGCGCAGCCTTGGGACTCCTAGCGGCCTCCTCGGGTATAGCCCTCCTGACAAGGCCCGGCGCTATAACCCAGCCTGTAGCGTCTAGGAGCCGCTTCAGATAGATCCTGTGGCTCTGCCACTGCTTATAGCTCAGAGTTCCTGCCTCCCTCCGAGAGTCGAGGTACGACAGCCACTCCTCCCAGTGAGCCTCAGTAACCTTCACAGCGCGCCCCGCTAGCCCCAGTCTCTCGAACTCCGTCTCCAGGGCGTCGAGCAGGACGCGAGCACTAGCAGGGTTGGCCTTAGCCCATTCAACTATAAGCCTAACCATCCTGTCAACATCCATCGAGCGGATCCTAGAGTACTCCACGTACTGGGCGAAGAACGGGACGCGGGCCAGGTCGTCGTCCGTGGCCTGCTCCAGCAACTTCTCAACTATCCTGTCAGGTATGGGCCTCTGCCCGCGCTTCATCATATAGAGGTAGCTCCTCGACACGCCCAGAATGCTAGGCCTCACCTTACCCCTCTCAACAAGAACAAGGAGGAGTTGTCTCCGGGCAGTCTGCGGTATATCCTTAATGGGTGGTAGCAAAACTTCCACCCTTACCTCATCCCGGCTGGTATAAGAAGCGGGGCCGGGGATCTCGCCGGATCTACTCTCATTGTCAGCGGATGTGAACATCTTGCTATACGCTTCCATGTTCCCGGGGGCGTATAACAAGTGTATAACAGATTGAGGGTCTGATTGAGTCTCTGGTTCTTGTAGTGGTTGAGAATGTGATTGGAAACAATCATCTCCAGGTGTCTGAGGATTGTGGGTGGCGCCGGGGAGGGGACTTGAACCCCCGACCACCGGGTTAACAGCCCGGCGCTCTACCTAGCTGAGCTACCCCGGCGCCCTTTGGGCCCTTATTGTGGGCCCTTGATACCTTATACCGTTGGGGCGGGTTTAATACTGTTTCTCTGCTGCCTCCACTTTTAGGAGGTTTATGACCATGTCGTAGAGGCCGTCTCTTTTGAGGCCTCTCTCTATCCTGTAGAGCTGTTCTGGGGCCACACCGTATTTTCTGGCGATCCTGTATGGTGCTATGCCCTTGTAGCGGGCGTATAGTAGGAGGATGAGGCTCCTTATCGCCCCTGGGTGGCTGAGCCTGTGGCGGAACTTGTAGTGGCCTATGAGCTCGTCTAGGACGCGGATTGCGGCGCGGCTCTCCCTCAACCAGCCGACTACCTCCTCGGGTAGTTTGATCACCTTGGGCTTGCCTATCCCGTTCACTACAATAGTGGAGTCGTCGTTGAACTCCACTATCTTCTCTATAATTGACACCATTCCCCGACCCCGATGACTGTTGGAGTGAGGTGTTAGCCGGGTATATAAGGTAACTGAGGGGGCGTGGGGT
>WAOT01000043.1 GCA_015521115.1 Desulfurococcales archaeon | reverse complement strand
TAATGGACATGCCACTCCCCGACGAGGAATGGATCAACGACGAACTGGAGAGAAACATGGAGAATGCTAAGAAGCTGTTCGAGGCAACTGCTGAAGCGAGGAACAAGGCTGGAATAAAATTGAGGAGGCCTGTTAGAAGGGTTATCATAGCGGTAAAGGATGAGAGAGTCGCGGAGAGCATAAAGTCCATGGAGGGCCTATTGAAGCAGCTCCTGAACACTAAGTCCATCGAAGTGGTAGGGTTTAACTTCTTCGAGGAGCAGAGGGTCTATGACGTGGAGCCAAACTACAGGGCTATAGGCCCAGAGTTCAAGCACCTGACAAAACAACTAGTAGAATATATTGAAAGCCACAAGGAGCAGGTAGCTAAAGACATAGTATCAAAGGGGTACCACGAAACTGTAATACAGGGAGAGAATGTTAGAATTGAGCCCAGACATGTAAACCTCAAAATTGCATATCCGTCTTGGCTTACCGTAACCGAGACGGACTTCGGCTTAGTAGGAATAGATACGAGGCTCAGCGAGGAGGAGATACTAGAGGGCTACGCTAGAGAGATTGTAAGGAGAATACAGGCAATGAGAAAGGATCTAGACCTACCGGTTGATGCCTTCATAGAGACGATACTGAAAGGCGATGAGGAGCTAATTAGAGCTGTAGAGAGGCATGCAGGTTACATAGCTAACGAGACAAGATCTAAGAAGATCGTAGTCGGGGAGGGAGGTAGCGGATACTACATGAAGGAATGGGAGATCGACGGTAAAAGGCTGGTAATATGGATAAGGAGAGTAAAGTAACGATTTATCCCAGCGAGCTCCACACGTTTGCATACTGCCCGCGCCTCTACTTTTTCAACATTTACACCCCGGTAGAGAAGCCGCTAACCCAGAGGATAAGACTCCTGCTGGGACACATCTACCACTATCTAAAGGGTCTACTCGCAAAGAGGAGAGGTTACAGGGTCGAGGAGACTATCTCCACTGAACTCGGCTCAGTAGTGTTGAGGGGTAGACCCGACGCTTACAAGGAGAGTGATAGCTCGGTGGAGATAGTCGAGAGGAAAAGCGGCAGGGGCCCCAAGGAGGGCGTGTGGCTTAGCGATATGCTCCAAGTTACAGCGTACGGAATAATGTTGAAGGGTGCCAGGGATCATGTAGTTCTCAAAGTCGAATACAGAACGGCTACACGTCAATCAGAGCTGGACTCCGAGAAGATCGCCTACCTCTATAAGGCCTTAGACGATATAGTTCTCGTGAAAAAGTACGGAATAGTCCCATACGCAAACCGCTCACCTAAAAGGTGCTCAAAATGTCCCTACAGAGAAGTATGTGAAGAGCTGGACAAGCAGTTGTACGACGAAGACCTATACGAACCGGGAGCGTTCGTGGCCGAGAAGGGTGTCGATAAGTCCTTCCGAGACCTAGCCTAAATTACCTTCAACCGGCTCCCTCCATCTTATGGTCTCACAGCCGAGCCAGAGGGTTAGACATCATGTTACAGAAGGGAGCGTACGAGTCAATGGTCGAGGAGAGAGTCTACGAAACATACGCTGATATAATCAAGTCAGACCTACCAGGGCCAATTCGCGACCCGAAAGCAGCTGTTAAACTCTTAGAGAAGAAGTATAAGCTGGTCGTGGACGAGAAGATCGTAGCCCTAGTATTCGCATCCTTTATGAACGGGAGGCCAGTACTCTTCGAAGGGCCGCCTGGAACGGGCAAAACTGAGGTGGGGGAGGCTCTCCTAGAGCTATGGGCCGGCAAGAAACCGTTCGTGCTCCCCTGCAGTGAGAGCTACGATGAGTATAAGGTGATAGGTGACTTTCACCCGCTACTGGCCATGCAGAAGGGCTTCAACGAGGAGAGCTTCATACCACGCCCCCTCCTCTCAGCACTAATACTGGACACCGGGATTCTAATAGACGAGATCCGGAGGAGCAGCGAGGAGTTCCAGAACATACTATTAGACGTG
Source organism: Desulfurococcales archaeon (assembly GCA_015521115.1). Taxonomy (GTDB): domain Archaea; phylum Thermoproteota; class Thermoprotei_A; order Sulfolobales; family Acidilobaceae; genus S143-63. Next base: position 20,022 of record WAOT01000043.1, on the reverse strand, counting down.
AGCGACAAGAGGAGGATAATAGTTCCAGAGTTGAAGAGGGTATTCCGAGCTAGGGGTGAAGGCTTCCAGATCATATTCACTAGCAACCCAGAGGATATAGGTCAGAACGAGTTGAGCGATGCTTTCCTCAGAAGGGTTGTTAGGGTGGAGTTCAACTACCCCCCAAGACATGTGGAGGCCCGCATAATGGAGCTAAGGGCTTCCCCGACCGGGCCCAAAATCCCGAGCCACATAGCCCAGCTAATGCTCGACGCCATATCGCAGCTTAGAACTTCGAGCGTCGTATATAGACCGGGGCCGGCTGAGACGGTTCTATGGGCTAGGATGGCCCAGGCTATAGCTGAGCTACGTGGTTCAGACATCGTGACACTTGAGGATGTGGTTAAGGCTGCTGAGAGCGTCCTCGTAAAGAGGCCCGAGGATCACGAGATAGTAGTGGAGACTATAAAGAAGGTGCTCGGGCCTTGACCTTTATCAAAGCGGGGGAGATAAGGGAGGTCATACTATCGCTGGCCTACACTCTCAGGAGCCTTGGGGAAAGAGTTGGAACCGCGGAGCTAGTGGAGGCAGAGCGAATTCTCAGGGACTACATGATCCTCAGGTATACTGGGGGTCTCAGGGCTGACGAGCTCCTCGATGTTATCGCAGCGGTCTGGCCACCGGCCAGTAGGAGGAGGAAAGAGCTGGAGGCTGAGCTGGATAGGATAATGTCCTCTAAAAACGTGGACTCTAGGCTTCGAACACTGTTCAACGAGATCCTAGAAGAGGCGGACATGTTAGGCGCTAAGCCGGGTGAGAGGGTCTCATTAAAGAGGGCTGTTAGGGGGAGGAAGAAGGAGAGGGCTAGGATCAAAGCTTCATATGTGAAGCTGAAGAGGATAGGGGCGATAACAGGAAGAGCTGGTAAAGAGAGGCTCCTAGACCGTGCAGCTCTTAGAAACCTAGCGCTCAAACTAGCCAGGGCGGGATATGAGAGCCTGGATGACGCGGTAAAATCTATTAAACTCCCTAAAAGCAAGGATGCTCTTATGCTCCAGATGGAGTCTGGGATTAGTCTGGCCAGGGAGCAGCTCGAAAATATGAGCGAGTCACGCCTCCTCAAAACGGGATGGGCTGCCCTCAAGAAGAGAGACCACAAGACCCAATCGATTGTGGCCAGCATACTCCGGGAGAGGATCAACAGGGGAGAGCCTCTCCGCGACCCGGAGGGCGTAATCGAGTTCCTCGAGAAAAGCCATAACCTCACGAGCGACGTACTAATAGGAGTACTGTCGCAAGGCGAGCCAGTGAAAGGTCTCGACCTGGAGACGATAGCGAACGCTATATCTAAACTAGACACTGAGTCAGCGGGCAGCCTGCTAGCGAAGTATAGGAAAATGTTAACGCCTGACGAGTTCTTAGAGCTACTATCCATGTCAGACCCTCGGAACTTCTGGGCACTACCAAGCAGGGGTCTCGGGAGTGCTAAGGGAAGGCTTATCGAAGCCGCCGTTAACGCTGCCAAGGCCCTCAGGGAGGCGAGGCTATACCTAGACACACACGAGGAGGGCAGGGCGGACATGGCCCACTACTATGCAGACAAGGCTGAGGCCCTCCTCGAGGGGGCAGGTGGGGTGAGGCTAGGGAGAGTTAATGAGAGTAGTGTTAAGGCTATCATAGCCGAGGCGAGGAGGCTTGTAGCGCTGGCTGAGGGCACGGGAGGCGGGTTAACCCCAGCACGCCTGGACTCAGCTGTGGCGGCCCTAGGCTTAGCTGATGCTGTTAAGATGTTGAAGGCCCTCTACTCTAGAGCCTCCAGCGAAGAGCAGAGGAGGATCATAATTATGAGCATGGAGAAGATACTCGCAAGGGCGGCGAGCAGGAGCGGCCTACTACCTACTTCCAAGAGAGTGTATAATACCAAGCGTGGTAGGCTCGAGCTAAGGCGGACAATTTATAACATACTTAGAAGGAAGCCGGAGCCGATCGTGTTCGTTTCCAGGGCCAAATCAAATCCTGTGGCGCTAGGCGTTGACGTTAGCTCTAGCATGATAGAGTACAGTTCCTGGGCAATCGCTGTCGCCTCAATGTTCTCCAGACACGTCGAGAAACTGGTCTTCTTCAGCCATGAGGTTCAAAGCTACACAGGCCCCTTCAGTAAAAGGGACATGGCCCGTCTCCTACTCGAGGCGGAGTTCGGTGGGAGGACAAACATTAGCGCTGCTCTGAGAGTCCTCAGTGAGAGGGTTGCCGCCAGGAGGGTTGTGTTGGTGAGCGATTTAGCACAGACCGTTGAAGATGAGCCGCCCTGGCTTGTAGTATCAAGTCTCCGGGCTAGAGGGATAAAGCCAGTATTCATAACACATGAACGCCACGATAGAGACGCTAGGAGGCTCCTCGAGGCTGAGGGGGCCCGCGTGCTAGTGGCCAGGAGCCCTAGGGAGGCGGCTAAGAAGGTGCTGGTTCTCCTACGCTGAATTACGTTTAAATAACCACGACACTTCAACCTAGGGGTATGGGCTATTAGGGGGCAGTAGAGGCTCTAGGCGAGAGGGAGAGCGGCGTGAGCACAATAGAAATACCGCCAGAGTGGAAGAAGTTCAGGTATAGGGGGAAGACCTTAGAGGAGCTACTCGAGATGCCCCTCGACGAGTTTGCAAAGCTGCTCCCGGCGAGGCAGCGCAGGAGCCTAATGAGGGGCTTTACCCCTGCCCAGAAGAAGCTCCTCCTAAAGATTAGGAAGCTTAGGGCTAAGGGTGCCCTAAAGGGTAAGAGGGCAGTGATCCGTACCCACGTGAGGGATCTCGTCATATTGCCCGAGATGGTAGGCCTGACGATAGCCGTCTATAATGGAAAGGAGTTTGTGCCCGTCAAGATAGTCCCCCAGATGATAGGCCACTACCTCGGAGAGTTCAGTCACACGACAAAGATAGTGCAGCACGGCGAGCCAGGACTGAAGGCCACCAGGAGCAGCCTCCACATAGGCAAGTAGTGAAGGGGTGAATGATATGCCTAGATGGAGCTACAGCTTCAAGTTCCGCGACGAGGAGAAGATAGCGAAGGCCATGATGTGGGATATACCAGTTCACCCGAAGGTCATGAGGGAGGTTGCAGAGGCCATAAGGGGGATGAGGCTACAGCAGGCCAAGAAGTTCCTTGAGAGGGTTATAGAGAAGAAGGAGGCCGTACCCTTCCGCCACGCCCACGGCAAACAGGCCCATAGGAGGGGGCTAGCGGATAAGTGGGGATGGCCTGTAGGCCGTTATCCCGTCAAGGCTGCCCGCTACATGTTAAAGCTACTTAATAATGTGGAGGCGAACGCCGAGAACAAGGATCTCGACCCCGAGAAGCTTAAGATAATCGCGATAGCCGTCCATAAAGGCCTAACCCTCAAGAGGTGGATGCCCAGGGCGTTCGGGAGGGCCACACCCAAGAACAGGATCCACAGCCACGTGGAGGTAGCTGTGATGGAGGTGGAGTAGCATGGGTAGGGTGGAGAGGCACTTCCTTAAGAGGAATCTGATCAGGGCGATGATAGACGAGTATTTAGCCCAGAACTTCTATGAGGCCGGCTATAGTAGGGTTGAGATCCTCCAGTCAGGCCTGGGGACGAGAGTTCACATCTACGCTGAAAGGCCCGCCCTGATAATTGGGAGAAGGGGCAGTACTATCAGGAGGCTACAGAAGATCTTCGCAGAAGTTATGGGCCTAGGCAACGTGCAAGTCTCGGTAAGCCAGCCGGAGAACCCCGAGCTAGATGCCAGGATACAGGCTTTCAGGATAGTGAGGAGTATCGAGAGAGGCTTCCACTTTAGGAGGGTAGCATTCGCAGCACTAAGGAGGATCATGGCCAACGGTGCCGTGGGAGTCGAGATCAAGATAAGCGGTAAGCTGACTAGCGAGAGGGCGAGGTTCGAAAAGTACAGGGCCGGGAAGGTGTATAAGGCAGGCCATATAGTTGACGAGCTAGTCGACCGGGCAGTGGCTTACGCCAGACTCCCAAAGGGTATCATAGGTGTGGAAGTACTAATAGTGAAGCCCGGCAAGCCTGCCGATTATGTTAGGATCAAGGAGGAGAGTGAGGTCGCCGACGTGCTGGAGCAGTTGAGAGCCGAGATGGAGCTTGAGAAGGGCGAGATGCCCGAGGAGCTCAAGGAGATGCTTGAACAGGGAGGAGAGGCCCCGGAGGTGAGTGGCGGTGGCGAAGCATAAGATCAGACCTGAGGAGATCAGGAAGATGAGCAGAGAGGAGAAGCTGAAGCTTCTTAGAGAGCTAAGAGTGGAGCTCATAACTCTGAGGCATAAGGCAGCTACAGGGGCCCTAGAAAGCCCTGGCAGGCTACGGGAGCTGAAGAGGAACATAGCGAGAATCCTAACAATCCTTAGGGAGGAGGAGCTGAAGGGTAAGCCTTGAAGCACAAGCCTTGGAACATATTTTTCCACGAGCTTATAGGCCTTAAAGCCAGAATTCTCAAAGCCCTAAACCCTTCCCTCGAAAAACTAGAGGGGGTCATCACCTGGGAGACTAGGAGAACACTAACCCTCAGAGTCCCGGGAGGTAGGGAGATAACCGTCCTGAAAGGGGAGATCGTCCTCGAAGTAACCCTGCCCTCAGGGGAAAAGGTTGTTTTAAGGGGAGATGACATATTAGGGGATCCTGCTGAGAGAACAAAGAGGCTGAAAAGAGGTAGGAGGTAGCGGGGAAATGCCTAAGCCCAAGCAGGTGAAGAACCTAAAGATCCCAGGAGTAGAGCCTCCAGATACTATATGCAATGACCCCAACTGCCCATGGCATGGAAGCCTAAGGGTAAGGGGTGTACTGCTCGAGGGCACTGTTGAGAAGGTGCGTGCGAAGAGGCTGGCAATAATAAGGCACACATACCTCCACTACGACCACAAGTATAAGAGGTATGAGAGGAGGAGTAAGAAGATACCAGCGCACCTACCCGACTGCGTAAGGGTGAAGCCCGGGGATATCGTGGTAATAGGTGAGACAAGACCGATATCGAAGACGGTTAAGTTTGTCGTGCTGGGGGTTAAGAAGACTAGATAAATCCCTGGAGTACCCGGTGTGGTGTGGGGGCTGGTAGGATATGCCTAAAAAGAAGAAGTATGGTGCTGTGCTCTCCCGTAGAGGGATCAACGCTGGGCTCCAGGTAGGGAGCTATGTGAGTGTGGCTGATAACAGTGGCGCTAAGGAGGTTATGATAATTAACGTGCCATACGTGAAGACAAGGCTACGCAGGCTGCCCAGGGCGGCTGTAGGAGACCTTGTCGTCGTGACAGTGAAGAAAGGTACTCCCAACATGAGGAGGCAGGTCGTATATGCGGTAGTAGTCAGGCAGAGGAGGCCCTTCAGGAGGCCCGACGGCACATGGGTGTCCTTCGAGGATAACGCTGTAGTCATAGTCAACCAGGACGGTTCACCCCGTGGGAGCGAGATTAGAGGCCCTATAGCCAAAGAGGCCGCTGAAAGGTGGCCTAGAGTGGCGAAGCTCGCCACTATAATAATATAAGGCGGGGCCAGGTCGCAGATAAGGGAGCCTGGAGGTGCAGAAGGGCATGGCAAGGCTGACAGCAAGCAAGCAGCCTAGAAAGCAGAGGAAGGCTTACTTCCAAGCCCCACTCCATAGGAGGCAGAAGCTAGTTAGTGCGCCCCTGAGCCGTGAGCTAAGAGAGAAGTATGGTGTGAGGAGGTTACCTGTAAGGAAGGGGGACAAGGTAAGGATCATGAGGGGGGACTTCAAGGGCCACGAGAACAAGGTCGTCAGGGTAGATCTTAAGAGGTATGTTATCTTTGTGGATGGCGTGACTATACAGAAGGCGGACGGCACCCCCGTTTTCCGCCCAATACATCCCTCAAACGTGATGATCGTCGAATTAAACTTAGACGACCCGTGGAGGAAGAAGCTGTTGGAGAGACGTGGAGCCAAGGTTGAGGGAGAGAGAAAGGAAGAGGAGACTGAGGAGAGTAAGGAGGTGGCAGAGTAATGGCGAGAATGGGAGGACAGAGGAGGCTCAAAAGGCTAGCAGCTCCCGTCTTCTGGCCCATACATAAGAAAGAGCATGTCTGGGCTGTCAAGCCTAGACCAGGCCCCCACTCGCAGGACAGGAGTATACCCCTACTAGTGCTTGTGAGGGACATCTTCGGCTACGCTACCACTGCAAGGGAGGCGCGCAAGCTGATCTCGGAGGGCCACTTTAAGGTAGACGGAGTAGTGAGGAAAGACTACAAGTTCCCCGTGGGGCCTATGGATGTAATAGAGGTTGTAGATACTGGGGAGACGTTCAGGATGCTCCCCTACCCTACCAAGCACCTAGTCCTCCACCCAATACCCAAGGAGGAAGCTAGTATCAAGCCTCTGAGAATAGAGAACAAGACGACAGTGAAGGGAGGGCACATACAGCTCAACCTCTTCGATGGGAGGAACATCCTAGTGAGGGTGTCAGACCCCAGGAACCCGGTTGAGGACGTCTACAAGACACTTGACACCGTGATAGTCAGAATCCCTGATAACAAGATAGAGGGGCACATTAAGTTCGGTGAGGGTAAGATTGCGATTATCTTCGCAGGCAGAAACGTCGGCAGAGTAGGAGTGATAAAGGGTGTTCAGAGGGCGTGGGGCTGGAAGAGGAGTATAGTTACACTCGAGACCCCTGACGGTTCAACAGTTCAGACAAGCCTCGCTTACGTGCTGGTGATAGGCGAGGACAAGCCGGTGATAAGCTTGCCGGAGGGTGTATGGAAATGAGCATGGTGCCCCCAGAGGTTGCGGCCAAAATACTCGAGAGCTGGCGTCAGAACCCCATGCGTAGACCCCGTATAGCTAAGGTTACAGTAAACATAGCCCTAGGCTACAGTGGCGAGAGGCTAGTAAAAGCTGCGGAAGTCCTAGAGCAGATAACGGGTCAGAAGCCAGTCTTCAGGAGGGCGAAGAGAACCATAAGGGCATTCGGAGTTAGGAAGGGGGAGAACATAGCTGTAATGGTCACCCTTAGGGGTGAGAAGGCTATAGAGTTCCTCAAGAAGGCCTTTGAGGCAGTCGGTTACAGGCTAAAGGCTAGCAGCATAGACCAGCACGGGAACGTCGCATTCGGCATAGAAGAGCACATCCTCATACCAGGGGTACGCTACGACCCCACAGTAGGAATACTTGGGATGGACGTCATACTCACCATAGAGAGACCAGGACACAGGATAGTGAGGCGTAGGAGGGCGAAGAAGAAACATATACCTCTCAGGCACAGGGTAACCCGGGAGGAGACGATGGTACTACTGAGCGAGATGTTCGGCGTCAAATGGATCTAAGGGGAGGTGACAGTAGAGTGGGTAAGGTCAGGCCTCCGAAGCCTAAGAGGATGGGTAGAGGAGCACAGAGATGCATGCGCTGTGGTACGAGGGACGCCGTAATACAGAAGTACGGCCTCTATCTGTGTAGACAGTGCTTCAGGGAGATAGCGCCCCTACTAGGTTTCGAGAAGAGGAGGTGAGCAGGGAATGGTGATGTTAGACACCCTAGCTAACGCCCTCGCAACTATCCAGAACGCTGAGATGAGGGGTAAGCCGGAAGCCATCATAATGCCGGCATCGAAACTCATAGCGGCAGTCCTCAGGGTAATGCAGAAAGAGGGCTATATAGGCGAGTTCGAATACATTAACGACGGACGATGGGGCAAATTCAGGGTAAAACTACTCGGGAGAATAAACAAGACAGGCGTCGTAAAGCCGAGGACACCAATAAGCTACAAGGAGCTTATGAGACTCCCTGAGAGCCTTAGGAAGTACCTGGCAAGCAGAGATATCGGAATCCTAATACTAACCACGAGCCAGGGGGTCATGAGCCATAGAGAGGCCCTCGAGAAGAAGATAGGAGGAATAGTCATAGCGTACGTATACTAGGATACTCCCAGTAGTGTTTCTATTCCAAGCATTGCATCCCACAGGGTATCCCTCGAGAGATCCTCGGGCAACCTATATATCCCGCCTACCCTTTCCTAACGACCGGACACGGCGAGGATAAGGGGTAGACGGAGACCCCACATCCCACCCCATGGTAGAATGATGTAGGTGGCTGGGCATGGCTAAAGACGTCCATGTGGAGAAGGTCGTGGAGATACCAGAGGGTGTTGAAGTGGAGATAGAGGGTAACAAGGTCACAGTGAGGGGGCCTAAGGGGGAGCTAGCCAGGGAGCTCCCAGTCCCCAAGGGTGTCATTCTAAGGAGAGAGGACGGGAAGGTCGTAGTCGAGACATACTTCGCAAACGCCCATAAGAGGGCTATGGTCGGGACTCTCGCAGCACATATAAAGAATATGATAGTAGGCGTTACGAAAGGCTACCGCTATAAGCTCAAGATAATATACAGCCACTTTCCGATCAACCTGAAGATAGAGGGTGATAAGCTCATAATATCGAACTTCCTAGGGGAGAGGGCTCCCAGAATAGCTAAAATACTACCAGGAGTAAAGGTCACGATAGACAAGAAGAATAACGATGTCATCGTGGAGGGCATAGACATAGAGAAGGTGGGCCAGACCGCCGCAAACATAGAGCTAGCGACCAAGATCAAGGATAAGGACAGGAGGAAGTTTATGGACGGCATATACATCTACGAGAAGGGGGTGGCAGAGTAATGAGTAGTGAGATAAGGAGGGTTCTGGCACAGAAGAGGAGTCTCAGGAGGAGGCTCGCGAAGAGGAAGGATAAGCCTACCTTCAGGAGGTACCTCTCCTGGAGGTTCTGGAAGTTTGAGAGGAGAGAGTATTGGAGGAAGCCTAAGGGCAACGACAACAAGATGCGCCTCCAGCTTAAGGGTTATCCACCAATAGTTAAGTCTGGGTACGGGACACCGAGAGAGCTGCGTAACCTTCATCCCAGCGGCCTGATGCCCGCCCGGGTATCCAATCCTAAGGAACTAGAAAACCTAGACCCGCAAAAGCACATCGTAGTAATCAGCAGCACGGTAGGTCTAAGGAAGCGCCTACAAATACTTGACGCTGCGAGGGCGAAAGGGTTTAGAGTTGCGAACCCGTAACCCGTGAGGGGGTGCGTGTAGAGATGGACTATAGGCTACAGAGGAGGCTCGCAGCAGAGATCCTCGGGGTTGGAGAGAGTAGGATCTGGATAAGCCCCGACCCAGAGCACGCGGAGGACATTGAGCAGGCGGTAACAAAGAAGGACGTACTAATGCTGATCAAGAGGGGCATAATCAAAGTCAAACCGAAGAAGGGTAACAGCCACAGCAGGTGGCTCGAGAGGCATAGGCAGAGGGTTAAGGGTAGGAGGAGAGGCCACGGTAAGAGGAAGGGTAAGGCCTCTGCAAGGCTAGATCCTAAGGAGGTCTGGATGGCGAGGATAAGGAAGATCAGGAGGTACCTGAAGTATCTAAGGGATCATGGTATGATCGACAGGAGGACTTATAGGAGGCTATACAGGCTCGCAAAAGGAGGGACGTACAAGAGCCTGGCCGACCTTAGGAGGCACCTCGTAGAGGAGGGCCTACTCAAGAAAGAGGGTGGACAGTAATGGGACATGGGCCAAGGTATAGGGTGCCGTGGAGGAGGCGTAGAGAGGGTAAAACTAACTATTATAAGAGGATTAAACTGATAAAGAGCGGTAAGCCGAGGCTCGTCGTCAGGAGGACTAACAAGTACATAATAGTCCAGGTGGTTGAGGCGAGGATAGAGGGTGACATGACTATAGCGGCAGCCCACAGCAGGGAGCTCGTTAAACTCTACGGCTGGAAGGGTGGTACTGCAAACACCTCAGCAGCATACCTGACAGGCCTACTTGCAGGGTATAGAGCGCTAGAGAAGGGTGTAAGGGAGGCTGTGCTTGACATCGGCCTCCACGAACCCGTCAAGGGTTCAAGGGTCTTCGCCGCCCTCAAGGGGGCGTTGGACGCGGGCCTCAAGGTGCCGCACAGCGAGGAGATCCTCCCCTCGGAGGACAGGATCCGGGGGGAGCACATAGCATCATGGGCGGCACAGCTGGCAGAGGGAGACCCAGACTTCTACAAGCGGCAGTTCAGCCAATACCTTGAAAGAGGTTTAAAGCCGGAGGAGCTACCCACGCACTTTGAGGAGGTGCGTTCACGCATAGTAGGGGAGTACGCAGAAAAGCTTGGAGTAAAGCAGGTGCAGTAGCGGAGGGTGGATGATAATGTCGTACACGAACGTCTCTGTAGAGGAGTGGGTTCCAAGGACTAGGGTAGGAAGGCTTGTAAAGGAGGGTAAGATAACCAGGATAGAGGAGATATTCAGGCAGAACCTGCCCATACTTGAGCCAGAGATCGTAGACGTACTACTCCCAGACCTAGAACACGAGGTGCTGGACGTCTCAATAGTCCAGAAGATGACCGACTCAGGTAGGATAACAAAGTTCAGGGCTGTTGTAGTAGTCGGCAACAGAGACGGCATAGTAGGCCTAGGTAAGGGTAAGGCGAGGCAGTTCAGGTTCGCCATTGAGAAAGCAATCAGAAACGCTAAGCTCAACATAATACCAGTAAGGAGGGGATGCGGGAGCTGGGAGTGCACGTGTGGAGAGCCCCACAGTGTCCCCTTCATTGTAAGGGGTAAGAGCGGGAGCGTCGAGGTAATCCTAAAGCCCGCACCCAAAGGTACAGGCCTCGTAGCGGGGGATATAGCAAAGAAAGTCCTAGAGCTCGCAGGGATAAGAGACGTATGGACGCAGACTAAAGGAGAAACCAGGACAAGCTACAACTTCGCCAGGGCAACATACCTCGCCCTAAGGAACACATACAAGTTCGTGACCCCGGCAGACTGGCTGAGAACGTAGCAGGCGGTTCTAACATGGAGGGAGGTGTGAGGGAGATGAGCCTATACATAGTCATCAGGATCCGCGGCACGGCAGACGTCAACCCGGACGTCGAGAAGACCTTATACCTGCTCAGGCTTAGGAGAAGGTACGCCGCAGCCCTATACCATAGCAGCCTCCCCGGGATTAGGGGGATGCTGAGAAAGGTTGAGGACTGGGCGACCTATGGGGAGATAGATAGGGACACACTGATAAAGCTGCTGTACACGAGGGGCAGGATAAGAGGCGACAAACCCCTAACAGACGAGTGGGTAGCATCAAACCTCGGCCTATACGGCGGGATCCCAGAGCTGGCCGACAAGCTCCTAGCAGGAGAACTACACTACCACAAGCTGGCAAGCAAAGGAGTGAAGCCCTTCTTCAGACTCCACCCACCAAGGGGCGGGTTTAAGAAGACAATAAAACGCCACTTCCGTGCGGGCGGAGAGCTAGGTTATAGAGGATCCGCGGTAAACGAACTCGTACTCCGAATGCTCTAGGGGTGATAGGGGATGGTAGTGAGGAGGAAGAAGAAGACTAGGAAGTTAAGGGGAAGATCTAGGACGATGGGATGGGGCCAGATCGGGCAGCACCGGAAAAGTGGGAGTAAAGGAGGTAAGGGGGCGGCAGGACTTGGCAAGCACGAGTGGACGTGGACTATAAAGTACGCACCCACATGGTACGGAAAACACGGCTTTAACCCCCCAAGAATAAGGGTGGGATACCGCCCAGTAACAATCAACCTCAAAGACCTTGAAGACATGATCTCCAAGCTAGAGGCGGAGGGCCGCCTCCAAACAGAGGATGGCAAGGCTGTGATAAACCTGGAGGCTATGAAGATCCATAAGCTCCTAGGCGAGGGGAGGATATCCAGGCCGGTGAAGGTAATAGTCCCGCTAGCCTCGGAGACCGCTATAAAGAAGATCCAGGAAGCCGGCGGGGTAGTGGTATTAACTGCGGCACCGGAGGAGCGAGAAGAGTAGCGTTATCTCCCCACTCCATCCATTCTCATATACCTCCAACCCTTGTCACCCAAATTTATCCCGAGACGACGAAAACCTAGTGTAGGTGCTGAGCTCTTGGAGGGGCACTCCTGTAAGAGAAAGGTTAGAATATGCGAAACACTCCTAGAGACGATCCACCTAGTCACCCCGACCCATATAAACCCTCTAGGAGTAGCTCACGGAGGTAATGTGCTGAAGTGGATGATAACTGCTGGGAGTATGGCGGCCATGAGGTTATCTCGGGGGCCGGCACTACTCGCACGCATGGATAACGTCTTCTTCATAAACCCTCTCAGGCTCGGGATGAACGCTGTGGTGACCGCGTGGGTCGAGTACGTTGGAAGGTCGAGCATGGAGGTAACAATCCTGGTAGAAGAGGAGGATCCCCGTACTGGTACGAGGCGGATAACGACTGCAGCCCATACAACATATGTAAGGGTCGGCGAGGATCTAAGGCCTAGGCCCGTTGAGGCCTGTATTGTGCCTAGAGGCCCTCAAGAGGAAGAGCTGTATAAGAGGGCTGAGGAGAGGAGGCAGCATAGGAGTAGAAAGCCGCCGGTCAGTAGGGAGCTGAAGCCTATAGTTCCCGGGTATAGTCTTGAGAATACGAGGCTTGTAAACCCGGAGGATACGATAGCGTATAACGCAATGCATGCTGGTAGACTCCTATATTTAATGGATGAGACTGCAGGGATCTTGGCTATGAAATATGCCAGGGGTGTAACAGTCACAGCTGCAGTAGATGCGACGGACTTCGTTTCACCAATACTGGTCGGTGATATAGTCAGGATCAACGCCGCACTCACGTATCTGGGGAGGACGAGCTTAGAAGTGGGGATGACCGTTGAGACGTATAACCCTATCACTGGTGAGAGCAGGAGAAATGCCTCAAGCTACTTCACAATGGTTCACCTATCTCCGGAGGGTAGGCCTGCACCTATACCTAAACCGTCCCAGAGTGAGGCGTGGCGGGGGGAGTACGCTTTAGAGGCTGAGGAGAGGAGGCGGAGGAGGTTAGAACTATTAAGGTTCTTCCGTCAAGAGGCTGACAAGATTAAACCCCCAAAATGTATTGAGTAGAAATACTCAACTGCAGTTTCCCCTTAATAAGGCTGGAGTGTTGAATAATGAGCGTATACAGGAGGGGCCGCAAGGGCATATAGTATGCGGGGTCTACGCATAATGCCGGAAGGAGGACGTAAGTGGTGGCATAAGCCTCTCAGAGTGATACAGTTCAACATCGAAGACCCGTACGGGTTCTATGCCCACCTGATATCAGCGGATATGCTCGTGGCAATGGCCAAGAAGGCTAGAGCCAACATGCTGGTCGTCTTCGCAAGGGACGCCTGGGGGAGGGTCTTCTATGAGGGCAGCAGGCTCTACCCGAGGCATCCTACCTCCAAGTTGGATGTGTCAGAGCTGGCTGAGAAGGCCAGGAGGGAGGGCATACACGTTGCTGTTATGGTAGCCCACACGGCAAACAGGTATCTCTACAGGCTTCACCCTGACTGGGCTCAGAGAACCAGGAAGGGTGAGGTGATAGTCCTCGAACACTACCCCAGAATGGAGAAGGTCGAGAACCCCCAGTGGCCGCTTATATGTCCCAACAGCCCAGCACTCGACCTCTACTTTGTCCCTGAGACGGAAGAGGCCGCCCGTATAACTGGGGCTGACGGGATACTGCTGGATAGTTTCCGCTACCTCCCAGACCCTGTGAGAGCATGCTACTGTAGCCACTGCCAGTTGAAGTTCAAGAGGGAGTACGGCCTAGACCTGCCACATGTTATGAGCGAAGATGACGTTGCATTCCGATACTCGTGGGAGTGGAGGTATAGTGTTACTATAAGGGCGCTCGCCAGAATGAGGGAGGCCGCCAAAAAGGTCAGCCCGGACGTGCTATTCTTCTACAACAGCCACCCCGCAGGCTGGGCGGGTAGAGGAAACATAGTAGTCATAAAGGGCCGTAGATATCTCGATGCGGTGTTTGCCGAGGCGAGCGAGACAGACGTAAGAGGCCCGGGAATGCTCACAATTGTGACTAAACTCTCGAAGGCGGCATTAGGGGAAGGCGATAAACCTGTATTTGTCAGTAGAAACGCCTTCTACGACCTACGCCCTGTCCAGAGCCCTCCACCAGAGACGGTGAGGATGGGGATATGGGAGATAGCAGCAAGCGGCGGCCAGCCGATGGTCACGATCTTCTCATCACAGTTCTTTAACGACCCAAGAGCTCTAGAGGCAGTTGAAGAGGCGTATACACGCCTCGAGAAGGTTGAGGAGTACATGAGAGACGTCCAACCGCTTAGATATATGGGAGTGATCTTCGACCCAGACACGCACGACAAGTACTATTGGAGGAAGCCCGAATACTATATAGGAGAGATAGAGGGGTTCGCCCTGGCTGCGATGCATAGTCACATCCCATGGGAGTTCGTAGCCTCTGTAGACCTTAACAAGAGGAGCGTTCTAAAACGGTATAACGTGATAGTGGCCGCCGGCATGGCTGTTGTTGATGACGAGGTGGAGGCAACACTATCCTCATATGTCGAGGAGGGGGGAACGCTAGTAGCAACCCACGAGTTCGGTGTTATGAGGCCCGATTACACCTACAGGGAAGCCCTAGCCCTGCAAGACGCCATGGGGTTAAAATATGAGGGGCTCCTCTGGTTCGGCTATAGCTACCTACACCTCGGTAGAAAAGGGGAGGAGCAGTACGACGAGCTATGGAAGGGGCTCCCAGAAGCGGTTCCATTCGGCGACCACAGCACAGTATTCGTCAAAGACAGGACAGAGCCCAGGCTAGGCGAGGTGCCCAGGGTAGAGGTCATAGGTGAAAACGCCAAGGTACTAGCATGGGCTAGGCTCGGTAAGAGCGCCTACGGCTACGAGTACACACTAGGGCGGAGCACCCCGGCACCAGACACGGTTCTTAGCTACGTAGGCCTATCCCACTCACGGTTCGGGAAAGGCTCTATACTATACTACGCACACCTAATAGGAGCACATTATTCGAGACTAGGCCTACCGGATTACTTGGAGCTCATGCTCAGACCTATCAGGGAATACGCTCCACCGCCCTCAATAACTACCAACGCCCCAGAAACAGTCCAGACGGAATATTACAAGCAGGGTGACAGGCTTATAGTTCACCTCGTCAACCACACATACAACCAGAGGATCCTCTCAGCCCCTACAGGGCCTAGTAAACAGGCGCCCCCCGCCTTCGAACCGGGATACAGAGTACACCCCATAAGGAGGGTTATACCCATTAGAGGCATCGAGATAACAGCAGATCTAAGCCTCATAGGGCAGCCCTCCTCAGTAAAGGCGTATGAGGCGTTCACCCGCAGACCTCTCAAGGTTGAGGTAAAACAGGGTAAAGCCCGCGTGGAATTGCCGGAGCTAGAAGAGTATTCCATAGTCGTTATTGAGCCCTCCTCCTAACATCGACGAGATGGACAGGGCTCCCCGAGGCTATGTGAAGGGCCTCCCATAGGGCCTCCGACATTGTAGGGTGGGGGTGTACTATTTTAGCGGCCTCATAGATAGTCAAACCGTTCGCAACGAGGGCGGCGGCTTCACCGGCAACCTCCGAAGCACCCTCAAAGATCATCAACAGCTCGACTATACGGCCAGTACTCTTCTCATATGTGAGTTTAACTAGACCACCTTCTCCCTCAATTCTAGCCCTGGCCAGAGCATCCACTCTAACCCTAACGCTCGCACTCTCACAATTCGTGGGTCTATAGACCCTAACGATCTCTGGTCGAATGTATACGACCTCGGGTATCACAAAATCTTTGAGGCAGGCGTCGTACCCTGCAATGTTATCCGCCGCGATGAGCGCCTCAACAAAAGCCTTATGCGCAAGAAGTGGGGGGCCTCTAACATCACCCGTGGCATAGATCATGGGGTTGCCCGTCCTCATGTGGCAGTCAGTCTCGATGAACCCCCTAGTGTCAATCTTAACTCCACTCTCGCGGAGACCCTTCAAGTTGCTATTAGGAGTCCTTCCCACAGCGATTAGAACCTTCTCGACCTCTACAATCTCCCTACCCTTTCTACCTTCCAGGGTCACAACGACTTTGCCCTTATTCAATTCGGCGTTAACAACCTTGTGAGAGAGAAAGACCCTCACACCAAGAGATCTCAGAGCCCTGAGTGCCTGGAGGCTTGCCTCACGGGGCAGGGCGGGGAGAGGCCTATCCATGATCTCCACTAGATGTACGTTGGAGCCAAGACTCGCTAGGGCATATGAAAATTCGACCCCCACATATCCAGCACCAACAATAAGAATGCTTTCCGGAGGCTTCTCAAGCGAGATCAACCCCCTATTATCAATTACGTTGACACCATCGAATGGAATATTGCTAAGTCTTCTGGGCTCCGAGCCAGTAGCTATGATCACACCCCTCCGCCCACAATACCTGCCCCCACGAGTAATAACGCAGTTACCATCCACACCGGTAGCCTCATCACTAATGACAGTGACACCATAATGCTCCAATAGCCTGCCTACCCCGAGACGGACACCGTCAGCCACACTCCTAGCCCACTCAAGCACCGATGCCCCATCAACAGAGCCCCGAGCCCACGCATATCTAACGAGATCTCTGGCTAGCTTCGCAGCCCTAAGCAGTGCCTTAGTCGGCACACACCCATAATTAGTGCACTCCCCGCCCAGCTTGTGGCGCTCTATAAGCGCCACAGATAGGCCATGCTGTGAGGCCCTCACAGCCGTAGGATAGCCGCCCGGCCCTCCACCGACTATAACAACGTCAAAAACCCTACTGTCCCCCATACCAGGCACCATTGGGATTATAGAACCTCTCCGGCGTACTTAACCGAAATATAGGGTTCCTACTATTACCGAATAAGTGGTGTGTATTGTAGGATGACGTCTCGCCACTCAAAACAGATTCCCGAAGAGCTGAGGAGATGGGGGAAGAGGACGGTAAACATCTTCATGCTATTAGACGCTATTAAAGCCATGATACTGAACTGTGTTTATTGCAGGCTGAAGTGTGTCAACCCCCCGGCCGTCACCACAGGCCTCCTCCGCGACCTAGGGTATACACAGTATGATATCAGAGCGTTCTGGTCCCGTCTCCCATTGGGTATCAATAAAATAGCAATATATCGCACCCGCATAGGGAAGTTTGACTTGATCTTTGACCACCGAGTTGGGGCCGTGAAGGAAACTGTATGTAGGAACCTAACGACGCCTGTTGACAATATTGATGCCAGGAGGGTTCCATCATATACCTCTCCCAACACACACATGCTGTACCTTCAGGTGGAGGGCGGTTTTGGAGGGAATGTGTTGAGGATCAACATTATACGGCTTGCCAGGATCATTGAGAGTTATGAGCCCGGCCTTCCAGAGAGATTTTTAGTGTCTGTGCGGGAGGTGATCTCAGGAAAAATAGATAAAAAGTATGTTATAGACTTAATATACAAAGAGATAGAGAAGTGGAGTAGAACGTTATCGCTCATACTCCCATATATTCCGCGCAGCCCTCAAGACCTCTCTGGGGGTATACCGCTTTAACTCCTACTTCCTCGTCATCCACTGTATAGGCTGCACCACAACATCTTTCACACTCCTGACGACCTCCCTACCAATGACTCTAATAATGTCAACTATCCTACCCTTAGCTATCTCTCTCTTTATGAAGGAGAACCTGAGATAGAATCGCCTGTAGGCGTACTTGATCATTCTGGCTAGCTCTTCTCTAGTGAAGTTGAAGCCCCTCATGACTGGTCTTATAGTCGTGTAGTGCTCCCAGTTCCAGTCCTCGATCAGTTTGTGTTTTTTGGCGTATTCGTAGAGAGGCGTCCCCGGGTACGGTGTTAGCGCTGTAAACTGGGCGTAGTCTGGGTCAAGCTTTATCGCGAAGTCTACTGTTCTCTTCATGTCGTCGATCGTTTCCCACGGGAACCCCAGGATGAATGAGCCCACAACTGGTATGCCGAACTCCTTTCTTAGCTGGAATGCACGTTCTACCTGCTCTATGGTTATACGCTTCCCTATCCTATTAAGTGTCTCTTGACTTGCGGATTCAACTCCCAGGTATAGTGTTACACAGTTGTTTTCTGACAATAGTTTTAGGATTTTCCTGTCGACGTGGTCAACTCTTGCACCGCATGCGAATGGTAGGTCAATCCCCCTGTCTTTCATCTCCTTTATGAACTCCCTAACGAACCTCCTGTTGATTAATAGTTCATCGTCGCTGAACACGAGGTACTTTACATTGTACTTCTCGACAAGATGCTCTACCTCACTAGCCACGTTAGAGGCGCTCCTGAACCTGACCCTTCTACCCCAGAAGTAGCTTGTTGTACAGTATATACACCCGTAGGGGCACCCCCTGCTGGCCATCACATGGGCCACTCGGATGGGCTTGCCGAATAGCGTGTACTTTTCCATAGGTAGTAGGTGCCGGGCTGGCCAGGGCAGACTGTCGAGATCCATTATAGGCTTCCTGGGTTTCGTGACCACTGTCCTACCCTGGTCGTCTCGGAAGGCTATGCCGGGGATATCCTTAAGCTTAGACGTGTTGAAGCCTTCCCTCTCTAAGGTCTCAACTAGTTCTAGGGTGGTAAGCTCTCCCTCGCCTAGAACTATGATGTCCGCTCCATTGTCTAGGGCCTCATTAAACATGAAGGTTGGGTGTGGCCCACCCATGACTACAGGTATATCGGGGAGCTCGGCCTTTAGAACTTTAACCGCCTCATATGCTTTGGGAGCTAGCGGGGTGAGAACAGATATACCTACAAGATCCGGCTTCTCACTCCTCACAATCGAGAGCCACTCCTTCATACCTAGCTCTAGCGTGGGACTGTCAATTATCCTAACCTTGTGCCCAGCATGCTCTAGGGCCGCCGCGATGCTGGCCAGGCCGAGGGGAGGCGCTTTCATCCCTAGTATCTTGTATATCTCCAGATTATGCACCTCTGGCGGGAGTGTTAAAAGGATCCTCATCGCCTTCCACCATCTAGGCAGTATAGGAGACGGAGGTGTAATCACTACTCGTAGATGGATAACATGCCCTGCAACCATTAGCTAGTACATGACTGTAAAGGCTGTCGAGGGCAGGTATGTTCACACGGTTTATAATACATGATCGAAGGAGAACAGGAGTAAAAAAGCCGGCGGCCCCCGCACCAGCGCCCTAAACGTTGCTGGTGGCCACACCGTCTGGGGGAAGCTCCTACTGCGGCTTGTTAGGCCGCAGGGGCCTGATGGCCCTGCATACACATTCGCTTATCCGGGGTTCTCACCTGCTATCATAGTCTCCCGGGAAGCCCCCCGGGAGACTCCTCCTTACATCCTCGGCCCCATATTGTACATCTGCATTTCTTGGCGTTTTTCCTGAACCCATACCCTGGTTTCTGTGGTTATATGCTGGTGCGGGGGCCGCCGGCCGATTACTCTATATTATTGGGGAAAGCTTATATAGTTTCCCATCGTTTTCCCACCGCTCTTCTTTATTGCCGCTTTCTTTATCGCAGCAACGTCTTTATGAGCCTTGTCTATTATTTATTGTATAATGGTCGGGGGTGAGGATGATGGTGGGCCTCACCCTCGGAGAGGTGGCCCACAAGACCCTCCCCCTCATTGGAGCCGACCAGACTCTCCAGAAGGCTGCCGAGGTAATGCTTGCTAACAACGTCCTCGGTGTTGTCACTGCTGACGTAAAGAGGAGGCCCATGCTAGTCCTAACATATAGGACGCTACTGAAGGCACTCGCCAAAGGCGCACACCTGAAGAGTAGGATCAGCGAGTACGCGATCGACGAGCCTATTGTTGCAAGAGAGGAAATGACTGTCATCGAAGGACTAGAGCTGATGAGGAGAAATGCTGTCAGGTTCCTACCAGTGGTTGACGCTAGGAACAGGATAGTAGGCGTGTTTGAGCCGCGACATGCAGTACAGGCGCTCTGGGATCTCCTAGACTACGGTGAGACTACTATACAGGCAAGGCTGAGGAAGCTGATAGCACTCCCTGCCGACACCGGTCTGAGGGAGGCAGCTATCGCGATGGATAGGAACGGCGTACCAGAGGTTCTAGTCAGAGTTGGAGAAGAGCTGAAGATACTTAGAGAGCAGGACTTCCTGAGGGCTGTCAAGGACGGTGCAATCGACGAAGCGAAGGTCGCAGACTATGCTAGGGGCAAGGTAATAATGGTTCCACAGGGGTTCGACGCGAAAAGTGCTGTCG
>WAOT01000042.1 GCA_015521115.1 Desulfurococcales archaeon | reverse complement strand
GTTAGGCCGTACCCAGTCTTGGACTCTACATGTACTGTCCCCTCCCATGCCATGACCACTAGCCGGGGGTATGCCTGGTCTGCGAGCTCGCTTGCTGAGGCCTTCCTGGTCATCTTCACAGTATAGTATATACCTCCCCCCGCCTCTAGGATTTCGAGGTATGACTTGCCCTCGAGCTTCATCCAAAGCTCCCAGCTCCTATCTCCTGCGAACACTAGGTGCGTGTGGGAGTCGACGAAGGCGGGGGTGACAACTCTGCCCTTGAGATCCTCTCTCACGTCAGCCCTTATCTGTGGGGCCGTAGTCCTAGGCCCAGCATATACTATCCTGCCGCCCTTCAACGCTACTACAGCGTCCCTTATTATGCCCGCGTTCTCCATAGAGACCCTCCTGTAGGGGCCATCCCTGAAGGTGACGAGCTCGGAGATACCCTCGAGGAGGGTGTCCGCCTCCAAAACCATGACATCACCCCGTCCCAGCGAGCAGATGGGCCCCGATGCGTGCGGCCAACCTCACAGTCGCCCCCCTCAGATCCTTGACGGGGACGACCTCCACCATGTCCGCCCCCAGCAGGGGAGAGAGCTTCTTGAGGGCGTAGGATAGGATCCTGAATGTGTGATAGGGTGCTAGCCCAGTAGGGCTGGGACTGTTGACACCAGGGGCGTAGGCCTCTGCCAGGTGATCCATGTCAATAGTGATATAATAGATGTCCGGGGACTGGGATGCTAGCCAGTCAACCGCCTCGAGTGCTGAACCGATATCCTCCCACACGCTTAGAGAGGGCACAACGTGGAAGCCCAGTCTCGACGCCCTCTCAGCGAGATAGTGCGGGTTCGAGTATTCCCCCACGCCGATAATCGCCGCTGAGACGCTGCCCAGGTGACGGGAGGCCACGTCCCATAGCCAGCGCCCGCTCGATACGCCCCATTCAATGCTCCGCAGGTCGTAGTGGGCGTCTAGCATTAGCAGGCCTATTGTACCCCGCTCGATGAGTGCCTCCAGGATAGGCCCCGTTATAGAGTGGTCTCCACCTATGAACAGGGTGAAACGGTTCTCCTGGAAGAGGCGGGATGAGGCTTCTATTATGATGGCCCTAGTCTTCTCCCATTCACTCGGGGAAACTGCAATGTTCCCTGGCAGGCGGGGCTTGCACTTCACATGGTAACCAACGCTGGGGGAATACGTGGGGAGCGATAGGATCTCCCGTAAAATAAGACCCGGGGCCCGCCTAGCTCCAGGATCCCCGCCTGTAGACCAGTCCCAGGGGACTCCTACCACCGCCTTGTCACCGCACTCTTGAAGATCCCTAATCCTAAGGTCTCGGGGGTCTCCTATGAAGCTGGAGCCGGGCTCCCTGAAGAACTGCAACCCGTTGCACCTCGGGGTAGCAGTAAGGCTGTTCCAGCTATTTTTAAGGAGAGTCCATCTGTCTGTCTACCACGCTTCATGTCCTTCTGTTCAGGTCTCTACACTAAAATACCGGTGTTAGGGCGCTCAATAGTTACCATGAAGGAGACTCCTACGGGGTGGGTTGTTTGAGTTCTCTAGAATCGTATAAGGGGAGGCCCATCTGGAAGCTCATAGAGAAGGGCTACTATAACCCTGAGGCAAGGCTGAGGGTTCGCCATATCCGTGGGGAGGAGATGCACGTCAAGAGTGGTAGCTGGCAGCTAGAAGGAGTCCTTAGGATGCTCTTCCACGTCCTTGACCCGGAGGTGGCAAAGGATCCCGAGCACCTCATAGTCTACGGCGGCACTGGGAGGGCTGCCAGGAGCTGGGAGGCGTTCGAGGCCATTGTAGACACTCTAATGGAGATGAGGGACGACCAGACCCTTGTAGTCCAGAGTGGTAAGCCCGTCGCCGTATTCAACACTCACCGCATGGCCCCGAGGGTCGTGATCTCGAACGCCATGCTAGTCCCCAAGTGGGCTGACTGGGAGATCTTCAGAGAGCTGGAGAAGAAGGGCCTAACAATGTACGGCCAGATGACTGCCGGCTGCTGGGCTTATATTGGGACTCAGGGTATACTGCAGGGCACCTATGAGACACTAGCATTCGCAGCGGAGAAGCACTTCCCAGACGGAACCCTTGAGGGCCGCCTAGTCCTGACCGCCGGTCTAGGGGAGATGGGCGGGGCGCAGCCCCTTGCAGTCACAATGAACGGTGGGGTAGCGATTGTCGTCGAGGTCGATAAGAGGATGATCGAGAGGAGGATACGCCACGGCTACCTAGACACGTGGACTGAAAGTCTGGACAAGGCCCTCGACATGGCGCTCAAGTATAAGGAGAGGAGGGAGCCCATTAGCATAGGCCTCTTAGGTAACGCTGCCGAGATCTTCCCGAAGATCCTCGAGATGGGGATCGTACCGGACGTCGTAACAGACCAGACCCCAGCCCATGACCCCCTAAGCTATGTCCCAGCAGGGCTAAGCCTCGAGGAGGCTGATAGGCTTAGGGAGGAGAACCCCGAGAAGTATAAGGAGCTCGCCCTCGAGAGTATGAAGAGGCATGTGGCGGCTATGGTCGGCTTCCTCAAGAAGGGCTCGGTAGTGTTCGAGTATGGGAACAACATTAGGAAGATGGCCTACGAGGCAGGCTACAAGGAGGCCTTCGCCTTCCCCGGCTTCGTCCAGGCCTACATTAGGCCCATGTTCGAGGAGGGGAGAGGGCCCTTCCGCTACACGAGCCTCCTAGGCAGGGAGAAGGACATATACAGGCTGGACGACGAGATCATAGCCACCTTCAAGGAGAACAGCAGGCTAGTCCGCTGGATAGAGAAGGCCAGGAAGCACGTGAAATTCCAGGGCCTACCGGCAAGGGTCGTATGGCTCGGATACGGTGAGAGGGCCAGGTTCGGGAAGATAATGAACAGCCTCATAAGGCTAGGAGAGATAGGCCCGATGTGGATAGGCAGGGATCACCTAGACAGCGGGAGCGTGGCAAGCCCCTACAGGGAGACTGAGGGTATGAAGGACGGTAGCGACGCCATAGGCGACTGGCCGGTGCTCAACGCTCTACTAAACGCCGCGGCGGGAGCAACATGGGTCTGCTTCCACCACGGAGGCGGAGTGGG
>WAOT01000041.1 GCA_015521115.1 Desulfurococcales archaeon | reverse complement strand
GTCAGAGTTGGAGAAGAGCTGAAGATACTTAGAGAGCAGGACTTCCTGAGGGCTGTCAAGGACGGTGCAATCGACGAAGCGAAGGTCGCAGACTATGCTAGGGGCAAGGTAATAATGGTTCCACAGGGGTTCGACGCGAAAAGTGCTGTCGACCTAATGATTGAGAACGACGTAAACAGGCTCGTAGTAGAGATGCCCGAGAGAGGCTACACAGTAATAACTCTAACAGACCTGGCATTTGAGGCAGGAGAAAGACTCGCAACAAAGAGACCGCTCGAGACAGGCTTCGTACTAGTAAAAACTGAGACAGGCAAAGAGCTAGAGCTAGCCAACAGGATAATACTTGAAGAGGGGGTGACCGAGGTCTACACCGTCACAGGGGAGTACGACCTGCTCGTGAGGGTTGACGCACCAAGCCTCAGGGAGGTATACAACGTAGTCAGAGAAAAGATCAGACACCTACCGGGAGTTCTAGAAACGAGAACAATGGTAGGAGTAAGGATAGCTGCTAAAGGTTAGAACGTCAAGGCACTCTAAGAACAGAGAATATAAACTTTAGGTTGAACGCTCTCCCCCACCCTTTTCTTAGCAAGGAACCTCATACCTAACCCGAGCCCCTAGAGGGCTCAAGAGGAAGAAAAAGAATGGAAAAAGCAGGAGTGAGGGCCATCGCTCCCGTGTTGCTTATAGCAATACTGGCTCTAAGCTTCATTGGAGGCGCAATGGCTCTCTGGTGGGAGAGACTCACGATCAACGTGAACGTCGAGACCGGCGAATTAGACGCCTCACTAAGCGTGGAAGGTTACTGGGATAATGAGACAGCCATTGCAGCCGCTATGGGCGAGGATAACCCCGAGGTTAAGAACGTATCGGATATCTTCTGTACCCTATCAGATGACGGCAACACTATCAACATTACAATAACTAACGCATACCCTGGAATCACATACTTCTGTGCTATAAACCTAGAGAACACAGGCACCATACCCTTCAAGGTCTACAGTGTTAACTTAACAGGCAACATAACAGACGTCATGACATCTGATAGCGGCCTCGTAAACGGGACGATCTACGAGGGCCTACAGATGCATCCAGGCGATGTAGTCTATGACACGTTAGCCATAACCTTAACGAACGACGCACAGGAGAACGCAGTCTACACAGGGACCCTAAGCATAGTGGTGGAGCAGTGGAACGAGTACCCCACTGCACCCCCCTCCTAACGCCTGTGACCAAGGGAATAACGGGTTTGGTGCTTTAAGTTGAAGAATGCGATCTCCAGAGTTGGCGGCGGCACATTAGTACTTGCGGCCCTAGCGGCTGCGGCTCTGGGAGCGGCCTCCGCCCTCTGGTATATGACTCTCGACGTTAACGTGACCGCGACAACCGGAGAACTGGACTGGGAGATAAGGAACAACACAATATACACTAACGACCCGTGTACCGACAACCTTGGGAATAACATAACCTGGCCTGACACTAACGCCTTCCCACCGGACTTCGACCCAGTGATCGCCCCTGAGGGTAAGGATGTCGGGTGTACGGCCATAGAGCCTATAGATACCGACCTAGACGGAGACTATGACACGCTTAACATAACAATCCATAACGCATACCCCTACTATGCGACAGAGGTAGACTTCAGAGTCCGCAACACTGGGACAATCCCGCTGAAGATATGGAGAATCCAAGTGATACTCGACAACGGGACAACCATGAACTACACAGAGCTGAACCCTGACGAGGTGGAGAACGAGGGCCTATACCTTGACCTCAACGAGGACGGATATGCAGACGTCCTCTTCCTCTGGGGTGACAACTTCGGAGTCCAGCTAGAGACGGGGCAATCAGCAGATGAGAGCCTCCACATAGTGGTGCTCCAGGAGGCTCCGCAGAACGCGACACTACACTTCATGATAGGTCTCGACGCAGTCCAGTGGAACGAGTACGACTCGGTCATTAGCAGCACACCCACACCGTAGCACGATTAGAGCTACGCTCGGGTGGGCTGCTTGACCGGGGAGAACCAATCTTTTTCCTATCCCAAAGGGAGCGGAACCATGTTTCTAGTAAAAAATATAAATTATGAAATAATATTTTTGTTTATATTAGTAAACACACTACTCTATCCCATCACAGCCGCAGTTATCCCCCTGAGCCTCACTTCATCACATCTAATACATGCCCTCATTCTAGCATGGCTCACCTACGCAGCAGTATCGATAATCGTCTTACGCAGCATAATTAATAGTAGAATTAGTGGAAGTCTACCCAGAGGCTTCCTCCTAGGCCTGGCCTACGCATTCTTATACTTTCTAATTGCAGCCTTCATGCGGGAGGTCGGCTTTAACCCGATAAGTTATGACCCCAATATTTTTCTATACACGTCGTCTTGGATAGTAGCCGCATCGATTGGAATGGAGCTCGGTAGGAGGGCGGCCATTGACCTTACCGGGAGGCCGATTCTGATCTCTACAGTCCTGTCAATATACTATTCCTTGATGCTCGTCCCCATTACAACCCTTCTAGCCCCCGAGGGGTTGAGGGCGATAGTGCTCAGAGCGCCTCTTGTAGCCCTCATTTTCTCTGCAGGTATAATCAACGTGGTGTATGGAATTAGGGATGCCCTCGCAATGAGTGTGACGGCTAGAGTAGTCTACTCACTGCTCCCATTGGCTCCAGTCCTGTCCCTTTCGTCCGCCACACTATCAACCGCCGCGGCTTTAGCGGTACCATTGATAGTCGCTCACGTGAAGGCTAACAACACTATGATCCGGGATACTGGGAAGGTGGACTCTCGCAGGAGAAGACGTATGATTACCCCTCTTACAGGGCTAACCCTATTAGCGGTGATAACCCTGGCAGTAGTAGCGCTATCAGGAGTTAGAGCGGTTGTTGTAACTAGCGGTAGCATGCAGCCAGGCATCAAGACGGGCGATATAGTTGTGATAAAACTTGTAAACCCTCGCACAGTCAGCGTCGGGGATATAATATTGTATGAGCACGAGAATGGGTATGTACTCCATAGGGTAATATCAATTGATATTGACGGTAAAAGCCTAAGGTTTCAGACAAAAGGAGACGCCAACATAGCGCCCGATCCATGGAAAGTAGATGAAAACGAGGTAGTCGGTGTCGCCATTCTTAAAATACCTCGAGTAGGAACTCCCATCTTAAAAATGAGGGAGTTCTTCTCATCCAGAGGTTGAACTTCTATTCATGCATTCACTATTTAACTGTTGAGGGAGACAATGTATATTGAGGTTAAACGATTTGAAGAAGGTCTATCTCATAGCAACCCTTTCGGTTCTCGCTTTGTTCTCCGCCCCCCTCATGATCCCGGCTCTGTCAGCCGGGACAGTAAGGGTCGAGCTAGGAGGTTATCCTATAAACGTCCCTCTGGTGGTGGATGGTGTAGTGTACACTCCACCACACAGTGGTAGTCGGATTGTACTCTACTGGGAGGAAGGAACACAACACACCGTGAGTGTTTTGGAGAAGCACTACTATACTGGCCCCGGCGAGAGGCTCACCTTTACAGGTTGGAATCGCGGTAGCGGGGATAGCATTATGGTGACAGCTAATGATAATATGACTATACTAGCATTATACGTGACAGAGCTCTACCTCCAGGTATACTCTCCATACGGAACCCCGCAGGGATCTGGATGGTATGTTGAAGGTTCTAGGGTAAACGTGAGCGTTGAAAAAATCGTACCACTAAGTGACGGGGTTCGAGCGGTGTTCACGGGGTGGAGCGCTGGCATGATCCCATCCAGCAGCACGGAAAACTACCTCTACATGCTGGAACCTACAATAGTGAAGGCACAGTGGAAGATAGAGTATAGGCTAGAGATAGACACGGGGGAGTCGAACGCTAGCGTGGAGGGCGAGGGATGGTATCAGGCAGGAACTACTGCGAGGGTAAAAGCGGGTAGTGAGATGCTTGTCGATGACGGGAAAACAATGTACAAGTTCCACGAGTGGAGGGTACTATCGGGCGCAATTGTCCTAGACGATCCAGCCTCCACGGTTCAGCTAATAGAGATGAACGGGCCCGTCACGCTCTCTGCTGATTATGACGTCTACTATCTAGTAAACATTGTATCATCCTTCGGGGAACCCGTTGGGGGAGGCTATGTTAAGTCGGGAGATACGGTACAAGTAGGTATCAAGAACCCGATAGTCCAGATATCCGATAACACCAGATACGTCCTAGCCGGGTGGAGCAATGGTGAGATGAAGCCGACCTTTGCGTTGAAAGTTGACGCCCCCATAACAGTGGAGGCCGTATGGAAACCCCAGTACAAGGTGACAGTACAATCGAAGGGAGGCCCGCAGGTAGAGGGTACTGGCTGGTACTATGAGGGAGAGACTGTAGAGCTAAGGGCCCCCGCAGTAGCGCCAGGGAAGGGCGGTGTTAAATACATATTCTCGGGCTGGCAGGGTGACGCCTCAGGAAGTGAACCAATTCTTACCCTAAGCGTTAGGGGCCCAATGGAGGTCTACGCGTCCTGGGAGAAAAGCTATACGCAGCTCTATGCGGATCTATTCATTGTCTCGCTAGTATCAAGCCTAGCAATAGCAGCCTCACTAAAGTTGATACGCCCCCGTATTGAGCGTGGACGTGAAACTATCACAGAGCAGAGTAATGAAGAGTAGCTGGGAGCTAACCATGCCAGCTCCTTTCAAAGAACACCCTAAGCCTCCTACCGATATCGCTGGGCTCATATAGCTTCAAATTAACAGTCTTATAAGAGACCTCCACAAGGCCAGCATTCAGTAGGAGCTCCAAGTAACGGGCAGTATTTTTATGAGTGAGCCCCACATTCCTCGAGATCCTACGTATGCTAGCGGCAGACTCTATAGTGCACAGGAATGACATTATCCTATTCAACGGGTGCGATGAATACATGCCTAAAAGGCGGGCAAGACTCCTATGAACATCCAAGCACCTCTCAAGCTCCCTCCTACACGTATCGCAGCAATCATCAACCCCCATCCTAGAAGACAAACTTTTGCACCGACCTGTAAGTGGATACAGTCAACGATAATATCTGAGAGTATGATGAGATATTATACACGATATCACAATATAATATAAAATTAATATTTAAATTTTATTAAAAATAAAATTATAAGTTATAATATAGGAAAACATATTTCGTCACCTCGTCATTTGCATAGAAATGTAAATTGAAAGTACTAGAAATTGTGGATCAGTAGGGAGTAGGGATTTGAACCCCGGATCTCCGCCGTGTGAGAACATAGATATGCAAGAATGCATATCAACCATATGCATGGTATCCAAGCTGATAGACGTCATGGATATCCAAGTTGAATATCAACAACCGTGAGATATGCATAGCCGCCAAATAGAGTGTTCTACTCCAGGAGTTAGAAGGTTCTTTACTTTAAATCAAAAATACTCTTTAATTCCTCCTTGACCTTAAGTAGAGCCTTTTCAGCGAGTTTGCCGACAACCTTTATCACTAATTTCTTCTCTACAGTAAAAATACTTGAACAATCTATATAGCTTGGCTCCTTCTTTAAACGGCCAATGACTAAGTCTGATTGTGTTATTGGTACTCTATGTAGACCAGGAGAGCTGGTTATCTTAGCTACTATTATATCGTTGTCCAAGTCTATGGCATTCAATACCAAGACAGGCCTTAGTTTAGAGCCGAGTAAATCTGTGAAGGGGAGTTCTAGGACAACAATATCTCCTTGCTTATATTTCGAAAAGTTCTTCAGCATCCTCGCCCTCCCTTAAGAGCCTAAGATATGAATAGAACTTCTCCGCATCGACGGCCTCAACTTCTACTATCTTTATTTTGACCTTCTTACCCTCAAGCTCCGTTAAAGGTTTAAGCGGAATAATCACGCCGCCCTTGACAATACCCTCCACCTCAGACATCTTCAAAGACCCACCCATATTACTGCTGCTACAGGAGGGTAATCAAGTTAGCCTACACTATTCTCCTAATTTTTATAATAATTACGAGAGCTAATGCAGCAGTAGGTGGTGGGCCCGCGGGGATTTGAACCCCGGACCTCCGCCGTGTCAGGGCGGCGTCCTAACCAGGCTAGACGACGGGCCCACCCAGGGGGCCTTGGCCTCGGGTCCAGTCTTGGTACGCTGTTACTATGGCTATTAAACCTTTCAGGGTCGGCTTGTCGAGCAGGCGGCCCGGCAGGTCAACGCTTATCTCTGGTCTCCAATTTCCCTGTATGTGTCATTTGCGCCGGGGCCTTACCGCTGGTAACCTCTAGTGGTGGAGGGGTCTGGGCTCCTGGGTAGGGGGCCTCCTGTGATGCCGTGGTGCCTTGATGTAGGATAGATATGATGCTATGTAGTACTATGGTGCTGGGTGTATCCAGGCTAGAACCCCTCACACCATAGTCATGTCCTAGGGTCTGGCCCCCGGGTGTTTTGTGCCGCTGGCCTGGCTCTAGCAATACAACCTATATTCTCATGTTTAATTACACTGCGGGCCTAGAGAATAGTATGGTGTAACCCTGTTGGGGCTTGAAGAGAGCCTTTACAACGCCTTCAGGGAGATGATCCTCACCGCGGCGACCAGGATGCCAGCAGACGTGTATGAGGCGCTGAAGAAGGCTTACGAGGAGGAGGACAACAAGCTAGCCAAGGCCCAGCTGGCGGCCATACTCAGGAACATAGAGCTGGCGTGCAGGAGGGGGAGGCCCATATGCCAAGACACGGGCACCCCCTACCTATACCTGGAGCTCGGCGACGACTTCCCCCTCAGGAGCCGTGTGGTGGAGATCTTCAAGGAGGCCCTGAGGGACGTGACCAGGGAGGGCGCCCTGAGGCCCAACGCCGTGGACCCGATATACGCTAGGAACAGCGGGGACAACACGGGCAGGTACATACCATGGATACACGTAGACCTCGTACCCGGTAATGGGCTAAGGGCCAACTTCATGCTCAAAGGTGGGGGCAGCGAGGCTCCCTCAAG
>WAOT01000040.1 GCA_015521115.1 Desulfurococcales archaeon | reverse complement strand
GTTATTTGTTTTATTGCTTTTAATAGGATTGTTTGGTGTGGCGGTCTTTTTTGTAGATTCGATATTAGGTTGAATAGGTTGTCTAATATTATTGTGTAGAGTTCTGCCATTGGTTTGTGGATTTGTTTTACTTCTTCTGGGTTGTAGGGATCTATTTTTGTTATTTCTATTAGTTTTTTATATATTTCTGTATTTTTTTGTTTTATTTCCTCTATTTCGTGTAGTATTGTGTGATTTGGGTCTATTGATTTGATTATTTCCTCTAAGTTTTCGAGTATTGGATTTAAGCTACTAAGAACTGTTAATATATAACTTAATTTGTTTATAAATTGTGTCCAAGTATTGTTATCTGGACGGTTTTCTCTTAGAGCAATTTTATCTTGGAGTTTCCGTATTTCGCTAAGTTCTTTGAGTATTCTTCCGGTTTTCTCTAGCAGTTCGCCACTAATATCAATTATTGCCTGTTGTGTGATCGTGTAGGCATTAAGCATTACTGCGACTCTAGAATATCTAGTTTGCCTATCTTGAAAATATAAGCCAGCTATTCCTACAAGTGCAGTAATTATTAGTGGAAGAATCGCGTTCCAGTCGATACACAATTGTATCCCCCCGTTATTCTTCTTTATATCCCCTCTGGCGTCTTTCTTTCAGTAGGCACTCTATGCCTTGTCTGATTATTTGGGGCCATGACAGGCCTAGCTGTTGCTTCTTCTTTTTGAACTCCTCGAACTCCTGGTTGTCGAATGCTACGTTTACGCGCTTGACCATTACGGGGGCACCTCTGTTATTCTGGTTTTTCCTATGATTATCTTGTTGTCGGCTAGTTTGAGTAGGAGTTTGGTGCCTGGTTTCCAGCCTAGTTTCTCTATGAACTCTTTGGGGATTGTTATCTCGTGGGAGATGTGGCCTGTGCTTGAGCTCTTAGTTCCCAATTTAACAAGCCCTAGCTCCATTGGATGCTCCCACCTTGTCTTGCATGCACTGTTTCAAGGTTTTAATGTCGCTCGTCAGTACACTAACTTAGTGTTAGGGGAAAAAGCCTTGATAGGCTCTTCCCTAACACTCAGGGGCTTCCTCATTTAACACAGTGTTTCCTTACCAGGAATCCGCCGTCTCTGGGGTCGCTGGGATTCTTGATCTGTGTTTGGAGTAGTCTGCTGGCGGCGGCCTCAGCCTCATCTAGGTAGTCCTCGTTGCGTGTGTAGTCGTAGTAGTGGGTTAAGGCTAGTATGTAGTTGCTGAGAACCCTAGTAGAAGCCTTCCACCCATGGCTACTGAATACTCTGCCTGTTGTCGCTAGCATCATCTTAACGTAGAGGTCGCCTCCGCCTTGAAGACTGGCGAGGATAGTATCTGCCAATGCTATGCCGTTGAAGGCACCCGTACCTGTATTGACGGCGTAGCTCCAGTCTCTCCCCTCTAGCGAGTGCATGTGCCTAGCCATGTCTAGCACGACCTCCTCGAGGCCTGGAGCATAGCTCGCGATTGGGAAAACCAGGATTTCTACCGTTTTCGACTCCTTTGACCTAAGGTCTCCGATCTCTATCTCGTACTTCATCCACCAGTAGCACCACTCCGCCCGGTTAGAGGTGCTGTTCCCAAATGAGGCCAGTAGGTTCCCGTACCCGAATAACATGCACTTAATAATATTACTGGTGAGATAGTAAACTTGAATATAATAATTATATTATTATTATTTCTTTTATTTTAAACCCTATTACAGATAATAATTTTTCTAGCTCTCTTAAGCTGTCAGTTAATCTCTTTATCGGCACTCCTGGGACTCCTGCCGCTATTGCGAGGAGTTTTGTGGTGTTTTCTGTTATCATTGTGAGCCTGCTGTCCCTGTGTGGGTAGAGGTGCATTACTACTCCCTTAGCGTCTACTAGGATCGGTATGTTGGGTGGGAGCACCTCGTCTTTACCCCCTATTGCGTGGAATTTTTCTCCGCCTCTGGATAGTGTTAGGCGTGCTGGTGGTGTGAACTTGTCTATGTCGTATAGGCCTATTGGTACCATGTGGCGGGCGCTTGCTATGTTCCCTGCGTTTACTATGGGGTTTATTCTGGGGAACCTCCCTCTGAGGGCTCTCCTTACTAGTGCCTCGCTACTCGGCCTCGTCTTGGTGGGGTCTATGCCTATCCTCCAGTAGAATTTCCTGTAGGCCTTGACTACCGGGTCGTCTTTTAGGGTTTCCAGTGTGTACTTGTTTTTGAGCTCCTCTATTAGCCGCTTAACCTCTAATGAGAAGGGATCCTCCCCGCCACTTACCATGTTCGTGGTGAGGCAGTATGTAGCGGCCGCTATGGTTATCCCTAGGGGGCTGACACTGGGGTCTACCTCTACTAGGTGTCGTGGGTCTGGACAGTCCACCTCCTGCTCACCCTTTGGACTATTATGTGGGGCCTGTTCGGGTGTATTTGTCGTGTCCCCCTATAGTGTTAGGATCAGGCTTAGGGCCCCTGTTAGGAATATACCGTCGAACACTCCCACTCCACCTATGCTAGCGAATACGGTCATGGACATGAGCCTATCATAGTCTATTAGGAGGCGTATGACATCCGCCCCGAGGAGGCTCCCCATCACACCCGCAGCGTAGGCGACAAACGCCTGGACAACCCCTGTCCCAGCCATGAGGGCTACAGTAGTGCTACTGGCCAATGGGGGGACTAGCCAGGGCACCGCTATGCCCACACCGGGTATGACCTTGCTTGAGGCGAATGTCGCTAGAGTAGTCACTAGGAGGGCTACTAGGAACAGTGCTATCACCCTCGGGCCCGAGACCTGGTAGGATATGTAGAGGAGTATTGAGCCGACGACCACTGGGACGACCGCTCCTCCAATGTTAACTGCCAGTATCCTTGTCCTCTCCTCGAGGACGTTCATGGGTATGGGGAGGGGGAGGCCGAACACCACTACTGTGCCGATAACTGGCCGGACTATGGTCTCCCTCTCCTCACGGATGACTATGTTGAAGAAGCTGAGCTCCGGTGACATGGCTAGTAGTAGGAGTGCTAAGCCTATGAGGGCCCAGTAGCGGGGTGGGAGTGTTAGTCCTGCGCTCCCTATGGCCCATATTAGTCCTAAGACTAGGAGTGGGGCCATAACGCCATACACTCTAGCCAGTATCGGGCTGGAGGGCGGGGTTTTCACTATTTTCAAATGACAGGCACCAGTTGAGGTTACCCCTTTAACGGGAAAAATGTTGTACCCCTTAGGAGGCTTGCGCCTCCTTGAGGAGCTCCTCCAGAGCCTGTGGGCCCTCCTGTTTCAGCCTCTCAAGCTCCTCGATTAGGGCCTCAACTATGGGCCTGTAGTCCCCGACTACACCGTAGTCTGACTGTCTGAATATGGGGGCTTCTGGGTCGATGTTTATCGCCACTATCCTTCCTGCCTCCCTCACTCCCAGCATGTGCTGTGCCGCTCCGCTAATCCCTATTGCTATGTAGAGCACAGGCTTCACGCTCTTTCCCGTCTGACCCACCTGTCTGTCGGGGGTCACGAAGCCGGCGTCAACCGCCTTCCTGCTGCCGGCCACTACTCCTCCCAGTAGTGATGCTAGTTTCTCCGCTAACTGGACTCCTTCGGGTGTGCCTATTCCTTTGCCGACGCTCACGATTATCTCTGCCTTCTCTATGAGCACCTCCGACCTCTTGACCGGTGTGTGGCTGACAAGCTGCATTCCGGGGTCTAGTATGTCTTCCAGCTTCTCCTCGATTATCTCTCCAGTCCTGCTCTCGTCGGGCTCAGGGACTGGGAACACGTTAGGCCTCGCAGTTCCCATCTGGGGCCTCCTGAAGGGCGTCTTAATGTAGGCTAGCATTATGGCCGCGAACGGGGGCCTTATCATTAGCACATCCCCGGTCTTCTCGTCGACGTCGAAGTCCGTACAGTCGGCGGTGATACCGGTTCGGAGCGTGTTGGCAATATAGGGGCCCATCTCCCTGCCCCTCATGGTAGCGCTCACTAGTATGACGGCTGGCTTGTACTTCTTAGCGAGGTCAACGATCACCTGGCCATATACTCTGGGGTAGTATGTCGCTAGCCTTGGGTCGTCTACAACTATCACCTTGTCTGCCCCATGCTTTATTGGGATCTCAGCGTACTTCTTCACGTCGTGGCCTACCAGGACTGCCACTATCTTCTCGTCCGGCTTCTTAGACTGTATCTTCTTGGCCGGTGTGAGCATCTGTAGGCTTGCCTCGTTTATCCCGTGCTCGTCCGCCTCCATCACAACCCAGATGTCGTGGAACTCGTCGGGCTGCTCGCAGGGCCACTCGGGACAGAGCTTCTCACACTGAACCTTCACGGGCATTACTCCTCACCCCACAGGGCCTTCCTTAGGAAGGGGGCTACGGCCTCGTCAGTGAAAAGCTGGCGGAGGATCCAGCGTGCAGCATCCCTCGGGTCTTTAGGCTTATACACGATCTTCTTCCTGGGAACCTCGGGCATCCATGTTATGTTTGCCACGATTGTGGGGCTACCCTTCAGGCCGGTACACCTTGGGTCTAGGCCGAGGTCGTCGTTCGTCCATATGATTATCGGCTTCTCCAGCTTCGCCCTGAGCTTGTAGGATAGCCTTACAGGCCTAGGCTTCAACGCCTTAATTGCCGTCGCTAGGACTGCGGGCAGCTTTATGTCGTACTCCTCGACAGCCTTCTCGGTCTGCCTCAGCGCCCTTATCACCCCGTCTCCCACTAGTTTCGCGTCCCTAACATAGTACACGTATGGCCATCCGAGCCAGCTCGCCACCTGTGCGCCGATGTGGGCCGTGCTACTGTCTATGGTCTCGTGGCCGAATATTGCTAGGTCTACGGGGCCTATCTCCCTGCTTATCTTCTCTATACCCTTTGCGAGCACGTAGCTTGTCGCTAGGGTGTCGGCACCCGCGAACTTCCTGTCCGTCAGTAGGACGGCCTTGTCGGCACCCATCCCCAGGACGTGCTCGAGGCCTTGTATGGCGCCTGGGGGGGCCATTGAGATCGCTATGACCTCACCGCCATAGTTGTCCCTCAGCCTGAGGGCAAGCTCTATGGCTGGGAAGTCGTGGGGGTTCACTATTGAGGGGACTCCCGCCCTTATCAGGGTTCCAGTCTTCGGGTCGAACCTCACCGCCTGGGTGTTGGGAACCCACTTGATCCCGACCACTATCCTCACAGCGACCACCCCGCAAGGCTATGTGAACCTGTACTGAACCCCACGCCCGCTCTTAGGGTACTCCCAGCGGAGCCCCCAGGGCTCGCTGAGTACTCTGCAGAGCCCGCACTCAAGGCATCCCTCGTAGCTGTATAGGAGCCTCTCGCCGACCATGCTGTAACAGCTGCATGGGCACAGTTTTACTAGCTCCTTCGGCACGCCCCTCTCATCTATTATTTCTATGTGTGGTTCTTCGTCTACGTCGTACACTGTCCTCTGGAGGAGATCCTCTATCTTGATAGGCCTCAGGCCCTTTACCTCCCCGCTCATAGCCTACTCACCACCGAGAACATTTTGAGGAGGAATCGTGTCAGGCTCATCTCCTCCTCCCGGAAAGACTCGAGGAGCGCCTCTAGGACGGTTGGCTCCTCATAGTCTGCTTCAAACAGTTTGCCCATCATCCCGTTCACTATTGCTGGGAGCTTGGTGAAGAATGTTGGATCCTCCATCATCTTCACAATACCGCTATGCTTTACGAGCTCCTTGTAGACGAAGCTCTGCTTTAGCATGTGCTCATAAAGGCTTAAGTTCTCCTCTGTCGGGCCTCCGTTTTCGAAGGCCTTTATTATGGCTTCCGCCGCGAGCTTCCCGCTATATACGGCGAAGTCTACACCCCTGATAGTGTAGCCCGTGTTTAGCAGCAGCCCGGCGGCGTCACCTACTACGACTAGGCCGTTCATGTATAGTTTCTTGGGCATGTATCTCAGGCCGCCCTCAATTGTCATGTGGGCGCCATACTCTAGGACGTCAGCGTCGCGCCATATCCTGCTGAAGTATGGGTGAACCCTGAGCTTCTCAAGCATCATTGGGACAGTGTCCTTGAGGGCGCCGCTCTTAGCTGCTTCATAGGCCTTACCTATGTGTAGGACGAGTCCCAGGGCGATTGTGTCCTTCATGGTGTATATGAAGCCTCCTCCAGGTATCCCCTGTGTTATGTCGCCCATTAGTAGCCATGCCATGCCCTCGTTCTCTGTTAGGAGGAGCCTCTCCTCGATAGCCTTCTTCCCCACGTTTATGACTTCCTTAACTCCGAGGGCAACGGTGTCGGGGTTTATCTTCTCGGCTAACCCCAGCTTTTCGAGGAGGATCCTGTTCACGCCCTCAGCATCGACTACGATGTCGGCATAGAGCTTGTCGGGCCCGCTCCTTATACCGATGACCTTTCCCCCCTCGGTTATGATCTCGTCAACTCTCACCTCGTCGACAAGGACTGCACCCGCCTCCACAGCCTTATCAGCCATCCACTTCGCCATCTCTGTGAGGTAAGTGGTGAAAGCGACCCTCCTCCCAAGTTTGAAGTCGAGTGTTGTGACCCTACCCTTCCATACAAAGCTTAGCCTCTCAGTTGTCACCCACCTGTGTATTGGCGCCTCCTTATCGAGGTTTGGCCACACCTCCCTGAGCGGGGGAGCGTAGATCTTCCCGCCATAGAGCTCCTTCGTCCCAGCCCCCCTGCCTCTCTCAACTATTAGAACCTTAAATCCGGCCTTGGCCAGGAGGTATGCTGCACTGCTCCCTGCTGGGCCCGCCCCGACGACTACCACGTCAAACTTGCTCGGGACGTTGCTATTGCTCAAAACGTTACCACCCCTCTGTCATTATGTGAGCCTGTCATGGCCGGTTAGTTTATTTTCACTATGCAAATACTTGTGGCTCATCTTACCCCCATATTTAACCTTGGCACAGCCCTAGCTGGGGGCTTGAGGGCTTGTCGAAAACTGTTGGGGTCTTAACGTGCTACCTGTAGATGGCGTCCCAGAACATCTTCTCATATGCTTGAATGGTTCTGGCCACCCTCCTATACTTCCTGTAGTCTGCGTATCTCTCTATGACGGGATACGCTAGTTGTTCGAACCAGCTGTAGTCGCCGCTAAACGCCTCGAAGAACCCTATCTCCTTTATACCGTACCTCTCCTTTAGTGCCCTCCCCAGTCTTGACACAGCATTACCCCAGACGGGGAGGTTGACCACTAGCGCTATCGCCGCCTCCCCGGGGGTGGCGTATAGGGCTAGCCATGCGAGGTAGTGTGTGTATGCCACAGCGTCTGGTATTATATCGTAGAGCCTCTCCTCACCTATACCCAGCTCAGCTGCCAGCTTCCTGAGCTCCTTCAGCGCCGTGTAGTCTCCTTCAACAGCTGTTTTGAACAAGTCGATCTCATCCTGCAAGACGCTCCTACTCAACATTATCGATAGGCTTCTAAGGTCGTGGGGTACTATGTAGAGCTGGTTGATCACGAACCTCTCAATCTTCTCAATGGGCAGCTCTCCCGCCTCGGCCTCCCTAACGTAGGGGTGATTTATTACTCCCTCATTTAGCCCCCTCAGCTCCTCCCTCAGTCTCTCTACGACCTCCGCCGCCCTCACACTGCATCACCCCCTACTACTGTTTGCCTCGCCGGTTAAAGGCTGGGACGCGACTAGTGCTTCACAGTCAACGCCCTCTCCCCTACCCTTGTAGACCCCTACGACCCTAGAGCGTCCGGGTATTCGGGGCATGATCTCGTGGTTCGGGACAGCGTATACTAGTGGGGCTCCTTCTTTGCCTAGTACCTTCGCTAGGGCTTTTCTCACCTCTTCCGCAGCCTCCTCCTTCTTCATGTCGCCTGGTGCTAGGATCACGTACGCTAGACTCCACTTCTCGACAGCCTCCCTGCTCCCCTGTACTGGTAGTGGGATGCCCTCGCTGTCTAGGGCTATACCTAGCGCTAGCCTTACCGGTACGGGCCTTGGGAGGAAGTTTTTGCGGCCGTAAACCATTATGCCGCCTTTTGCCAGATACTCTCCGCTGGGGGGCGAGAAGCTCACCTGATCAGCTTTCACCCAGTATACCTCTACGCTCCCAAGCCCCGCTTTCCAGGCCTTGCTGTAGGCCGCTGTTAATACTGCTGCGTCGAAGATGTCCTCCTCACCGGCGCGTTCTCCCCCCTTGAGGACGACTGCGGGAGCCCCGTGTATGTTGGCGTGGAGGAATATGTCCCCCCTGGAGAGGTACTTCTTCACGACCGCCTCGTTTTGCGAGGCGTCCCTCCCTCCAACGGCTAAAAGGCCCCCCCTAGTTATTGTCCAGTGGAACCTCTCGAACCAGCACTTCCTCCTCCTCTTCACTTTCTCCGCAATCTCCCTTGCAGCTGCCTTCAGCCTTAACTCCTCAAGCCTCTCCCGGATCTCCCCTCTCACTTGTAGGGCCCTTTCGGCCTTCGAGTCTAGCTCTCCAGCCTTCTTGTAGAGCTCTACTACGAGCCTTTCTGAGGTTGAACCCTTCGGGATCTCCAATGATATTCCAGCTATCCTTACTATCAAGGTCTTACCATGGGGTATGACCTCGAACCCGTTAACCTTAACGACCTCTCCCCTGGACGCCCGGCGGAGGATCTCCTCTATGACCTGGTATTTCATGCTCACAGATACGGCTGCCTTTCTGAGGGTCTCCGCCGCACGCCTATACTCCTCCGCACGCTCCTCCGCCCTTCTAATACTCTCCATCAGACGCGCCAGCTCGCCCTCCTCCTTTGTGGTGCCTCTACTAGTTGTAGGTGTTGTTGACCCTGCGAATAGAAGGTCTAGAGCGTCATCGAGTGACGGCGTTATCCTGATAGTGTAGTCCTCTTCCGAGAAACGGCGGGGATGGAAGGGTGAGGCCTCTAGGGGGGCACCCCCTCGGAGGACAACGTAACCCTTTCCTTGTAGAGACTCCTTGCATAGTTCCAGGAGGATCTCGCCTAGGAGGTCTGGATCCTCTATCTCGGATGGAGGGGTGCTCGGCGGGATGCCAGCTCTATATAATGCCTCCTCAGCGACCTCACCCGGCACACCACAGCCCCTCACGAGTCCCCTTACAACGTCCTTGCCCTTAGCGATACACTGGGCAATCTCGTCACGCTCAGGTTGACGCTTTTCAAGACATACACGCGCCTGGAGGGAGGCTCTTGGCGGGGGAGGGGTGTATGGTGCCTTTGGCCTAATGACACGGTCTTTGACCTTTAGTGTCTTGTCCGCTGCTAGTATGAGGCCTTCACTAGATACGAGCGCTATAACGCCTCTGGGGACTAGTTCGACTATTATGCTTGGCCCCTTAGAGAATTTGATCTCGACTACCCGATCCTCTCCCACCAGCCTGACATCTTCTACCCTAGACCCTCTCAGGTGCTTCCTTGCTAGGACTACTAGGGGGTACGGCTTATACTCTTGTGGTGGTCGAACCCTCTGGGAGAGGTGGAGTCTACGCCCCCCTTCCGCTACCAGGATCTTATCTGTCCCCTGAAGCTTTATTAGA
The DNA here is from genome assembly GCA_015521115.1 of Desulfurococcales archaeon. Classification (GTDB taxonomy): domain Archaea; phylum Thermoproteota; class Thermoprotei_A; order Sulfolobales; family Acidilobaceae; genus S143-63. The sequence continues at coordinate 71,969 of WAOT01000040.1, read as the reverse complement.
AGCATATTTTCTTCTCTGGTGTAGTATATGTTGGATACTCTCCGCCCCCTGATAGCTTTCCCTGTTGTCTCAACCCATGCTACGACATCTACTATGTTCATGCTCTTCCTAGCCACACCCGGGCACCGCATTTTGGATTCGTTGAGTACACTCCTTATATCATGGCCCGGTTCGCTTTAGGAGATGGGGGTTAAGGGTGGAGGAGCCTGAGGGAATACCGGGTCATGCCGGGGCTAGTGAGTGGAGTAGAGCACTACACATATGGTTGAGGGACTGCGGGCTGAGCTTCGAGGCTGAGGGTGAGGCGACGAGGATATCGTTACCTAACGGGGTCACGGTCGAGTTGACAGAGTCTGAGGAGGGCTTCGCGGTTGTTATAAGCCTCAGCCTGGCAACCCGGGGAGAGGATCTCTTGGTGGAGGCGGAGGTCATAGCAGAGGCCTTCTGGCTAGCAGGGAAAGTGGCCGGCAAGGGGAAGGTCTTATTCGATATTGACAGTAGCCTTCCAGACTACCCCATACTCTACATCACTATACCATTCAACTCTCCCTGGGAGATTGTGTCCAGCCTCCAGGGGGCGCTGACCCCCTACTGTGGGGAAGGTGTTAAGGATGAGGGTTAGGCGGCTCGAGCAGACGTCCATAACTATAGGGCTGGGCGTAGCCTTCATCTTAGCGGTACTCTCGGCATTGAACCTATTCAGCCCGTACAGCTGCCCTTCTCAGGGGCTTGTAGGGCTTGTCGCCGCTCTCATCCTCTCCATACTGACCTCACCGTTAGCGGTCAGGAGGGGAGGAGGGGGGAGGAGGGCGTTCATTGTGCACGTGGCCGTGTCATTCATTACAGTGCTAATGGCCTGGCCCGTCTTCCACACCGTCATTCTACTATTCCTAGGCGGTGAGGGCTAACGCATTAGAACCTTTCACCACTCTAATACCCTTATAATACACGGATGGGGATAATGGGATCCACCAACGCCTATAGACGGAGACTCAGCATCCCAGCAACATTATTGGTGTTAACCCTACTCAGCCTAACGCACACCGGATGGGTCATACAGGCCTACGCCCAGGGGCAGGCAGCAACGTATCTCGACTGTACCAATGGCGGCCTCGGCCTCTACTATACTATGCTGAGGGACGCTGCAACCGGCGGGATAGAGGAGATAATCCTATTCACCTCAGAGGGCAACCTCACATTATTACGGAATGACCTCAATGAGAGCCTTGAGATCGTTGGACTAGGCAAGGTTGACAACCAGCCTGTGGTCGCCCTCCTTGATAGGATGAAGGGGACATTAATAGTGTCTGTCTTGAAGGCTGAAGCTACAGGAAACAGTAGTGGAGCCGTCAGCCTTTCAAAGGCGCTTAGGCCGAAACTTGAGATCTCACTAGAGAATGGTTTCATTAAAGACGCCTACGGTTTCGGAGCAAACCAAAGTCTAACCCTCCTAGTCAGGGCAGTAATAGTCCAGGGCTTTAACACTACGGTTGAATCCCTAGTGAGGATAACCTTGAAGAGCTTCACAACGAGACCCCAGGTAGAGGACGTCCCACTCCCTAGCCTAGGGCTCGCCCCCCGAAGCCTTTCAGAGTGTCATCTATCGATAGCCAATTATAGTAATAATAGGATCGATATCGGGGTTCTCCGGGGCCTGACTCATACGGGAGGCGACTACATCTACCATGTTGCGGCTGGCGGCCTCCCAGGGATTGATGTCTACTCGATCTCTTCGGCAAGTTTTAGCCAGTCACTAATGGTGGCTACAACAGTCCAAGGCCACCCGTCTAAGCCCTACTTCATAGTAGTTAAGAGGAGGGAGAGCCAAGCCTTCATATCAATAACCGGGCCGGTGGAGGGAGTCGCAGCCTTCAAGCCATTAGATATCCTCCAGGTGAATTCCACGACATACCTAGTCTCACTCCTCTATATTAGGAGTGACGGAACCGTTGGGGAGACGGTAGCAATGATCACACTAGGCGTCCCACAGGTGAAATTCTACTGGCTATCTGACGGTATCAATATAGCCTTAACCGGTCAAGGCGTAGCGCTTGCAATGAAGGGTGGTAGCCCGTTCCTAGTCCCGATAGCCAGGCTCGTACAGTTTCTCAGGGCCAACTCAATTAACGTAACTGTGGAGAACGCTACGACGACATGGGCTGGCGTTAGTGTTGAACCGCTGAGAACAGAACCTTTTGACGTGACAAATGTGACTGTAACCCAGGTCAAGCCCTCCGAGACCCCTCAGCCGGCAGGGAATACGACCACGCAGGGGACAGGCACTAGTACAAGCCAGACCCCCACCCCGCCAGCAGGGGGTACTAGGGCTCAGGTAAATGAAGCTCCAAGAGCAGGTAAGGGGTTCCCTGTTAAGCTAGTCGCCGCTGCGGGCGGGATTAGCGTGGTCGGTGCATTAGCAGCTTTCATGGTACTCCGCAGGAGGAAAGACCAGCCCCTAGGTGAGGCGAGATTCGAGTATTAATGCTAACCGCGGATTAGAGAGTACTCGGGTTAGGATTTATTTTTGCTAAGCGACAATAGAGTGTTTTCCTCAGAAGGTGGGGGGTGCTAAGTGCAAGATGAAGAGGAACATTGTCGTGGAGGAGTATCTTCTTCCTGGAGTAGAGGAAATAGAAGTAGAGCTCGTGGAAAGAAAGGGTCTAGGCCACCCGGACTATATTAGTGACGCCGCTGCGGAGGCAGCGAGCGTCGCCCTTAGCAGGATGTACATGGAGAGGTTCGGTAGAATCCTTCACCACAACCTGGACAAAGTACTACTGGTTGGTGGCCAGGCCAGACCCCGCTATGGAGGAGGGGAAGTCCTACACCCCATCTATATTATCGTGTCGGGGAGGGCTACAACAACCGTCAAGACGAGAGAGGGTGTAGAGGAGCTCCCTGTCGGGACGACCATCGTTAAGGCCGTAAAGAACTGGATAAAGGAGAATTTCCGCTATCTAGACCCTGACGCTCACGTAATAGTTGATTACAAGATCGGTAAGGGGAGCGTAGACCTAGTTGGGATCTTCGAGGAGAAGGACAAGACCCCGAGGGCGAACGACACGAGCTTCGGCTCAGGCTTCGCCCCCCTCAGCACTCTTGAGAGGCTCGTCTTAAACACCGAAAGACTACTGAACTCCCCCGAGTTCAAGAAGAGGGTGCCGGCTGTCGGGGAGGACGTCAAGGTCATGGGACTGAGGAAGAAGGACAGGATAACCCTCACCGTTGCCGCCGCTATAATAAGCAGCTTAGTCTACGACAGGGGAGAGTACCTCAGTGTCAAGGAGGAGATAAGGGAGGCAGTCCTCGACCTAGCTTCAAAGATAGCGCCCGACTATGATGTCAAGGTGGACGTAAACACGGGCGACATACCTGAGAAGGACATAGTCTACCTCACAGTAACGGGGACGAGCGCTGAGCACGGGGACGACGGCATGACGGGGAGGGGTAACAGGGTATACGGCCTAATAACGCCTCTAAGACCTATGAGCCTTGAGGCTACGGCTGGCAAGAATCCTGTTAACCACGTGGGTAAGATCTATAATGTCGTCGCAGTCGACATTGCAAACAGGATATACGAGCAAGTGGGTGGCGTTAAGGAGGTCTTCGTCAAGATACTGAGCCAGATAGGGAGACCTATAGACGATCCTCTCGTAGCCGACGTTAAAGTGAAGCCGATCAACAGTAAGCTGACAGCTGACCAGAAGAGCGAGATCGAGGCGATAGTCAACGAGGTGCTGGACAACATAACAGAGTACACGCACAAGATCCTTAACGGGGAAGTAATGCTCTTCTAAACTCTATACTTTACCCATCCTGGACTTCCTATATTCCACTATCATTCTCTCAATATCAATACGCGCAGTCCTCTCTTCCTCCAGCCTCCTCTTAGCTTCCATCGCCCTATCGAGGACGACGTATGGGAGTAACACGTAGTATGGGGTCTCCCACAGGATCTTCTCCTTGCTGACCCTCAACACGGGGATATATAGCCTTCTTAGGGCCTTCTCCATCATCTCCGCCCTCACGTCTGGTGTGACCACCGCTAAGATCTCGAGCCGGGGGAGGAGGCTGAGCGCGCTATCCTCATAGCTAGGGGTATCAACATAAACTAGTTCTCCCGCGAGGGTCTCGAGCACCTCCTCCGCCCTCCTAAGGTTCTTGACAGTTAACGATGGGATCCTTGGTGCTAGTACTGCATCGTTCCTCCAGAGCGAGACAAGTAGTTTCTCGAGCGTTCTCAACTTCTCCCTCTGAGATGACATCTCATCGCGTATCCTCTCCAGCTCCGATTGCATAACTGAGAGCTCTGCCTCCAACTTGGCAACTAGTTCGCTCCTATAGGCTTCGGATCTTGCCTTGGCAACCTCCGCCTCTAATCTAGCTATGAGCTCTTCTTTCTCATTTTTAAGCTCCCTGATGATCTTTTTGAGCCTTCTAACCTCTTCCTCTAGGGCGTAGACCCGGTCGTCCTGCCCCTGAGGGCATTCACCCCTATTCTGTAACTTGTTGGAGGGGGGTGTTGGGGGCGATTCTGCATGGATGGTGTCGAGCTTCTCCTGGATGGCCTCCTCCAGCGCTTCAGCTACTGTAAGCCCCCTTATAACGGCCTCCTTAACCCTACTACTGTCGACTTCCAAGCCTATCCTGCGGAGCTGTGACTCTACGTGACCCAGTTTACTCTTCCACACTAGGAAGGCCTTGTACGCAGCCGCTAGAGCGTCCCTCTGGTGGCTGTCCTGTGGGAGTCTTCCCCTAAGGGCCTTCGAGGCCAGCTCCCTCTTTAGCGCTACGCTCATCTCCTCGGGAGGGGTGTAGAGTGAGGCCCCGAGACTGGCTGCGACCTTTCTGACGGATTCGGGCGGTATAGGGACGTCAACTGCTATGATTAGGGGCCTACCAAACTCCGATATTACTTCTACCGCCCTACGCCTGTCAAGCTCTTTCGAGCTGTCGAGGTAGAGCACGTTCCCGTACAGGTCTATAACCGCTAGGCCGGTCGTTATGCCTGGGTCTATCCCCACGATAATGGGCCTGGCCGGCTTCTCGCTTGCTCCCGGTAGTGAGAGCTTCACCCTGTACTCGGGGTTCACGGTGATTACATAGTCGACCCCCCTATGGGGGCGGACTACTCCCAATAGTTTCTCCCTTGGCGCGTAGACGATGAAGACTGCCCTCTCCAGTCCCCCCTCACTCTTCCTATAGTTAAAATCATACTCGAGACCGGCCCTGTCGAGGGCGTCCTTAACCCTCATGGCAGCATTCAGTACTGACGCTCTAACCCTCCTCCTATACCTCTGCTGGCTGAACCCTCCCCCGCTAGGAGACCGGGCCTTTGTCACGACTATCTTCGTCTTATGCTCTACCGTCCTGACAGGAGCCCCCATGCCTCGGGATGCGAGGAGGGCCAGCAGGTATGCCGTCCTACCGGGGCGGAGCTTGCCCTGCCCTACTAGATCCCTGTACGGCGCTGAGAGTTCCCTCACGCTCTGGAATCCCCTTTCTGTTATGGTGACCTGGACGATCTCGGACTCTGGAGGGAATAGTTCTAGCGTCTTCTCCAGTGCCGCCCTGTTGGGCGCTAGTTCCAGTATGTTGTCGAAAGCTATCTTCCTAGGCTTATAATACCATGCAAGCCTGATGAGACGGGCTAGGGGTACCCCCTGGTAGGAGGCTATAGTGCGCCCTTCCCCGTCTATAACTACGACTGAGTAGAGGGCTCTCCTGCTCGATGACTGCGGGCTCCCCGACTCTATGTCTACTCCCATATAAAGTGTCTGGGGGCTCCTGCCTCTCTCCATCTAGCCACCTCGCACTCTCTTCAAGATCTCCCCTATGTCCACCTGAATCCTATATTTCCTCTTGAAGAAGTTGGCTATGTACCTGACATCCCTTAGCAGTAGCTCGTCTGCTCCCGGCTCGTCTTTGTACACGAACTGCGGCCAGTCTATGATGTATGCCTCGATGTCCTCGGTGACTAGGACGTTATACTCGCTGAGGTCTCCGTGTACGACCCCTACCCGTTGGTATGCTATTGCGAGCGTGTCTATTATGTCGTTGAGGATCTTCTCGGCCTCATCAACCGATAGATCCCTGACCCTATAGAGCTCTACTCCCGGTATGAACTCCTGTACGACTGCGTGCCTGTTCCAGGCGATAGGGTTCGGGACTTTTGCTCCCTCATCCTTCAGGGCTGCAAGGACTTTGAACTCTCTCTCCCCGACAAGCTTAGCCACCCTAAACCAGCTCTTGCGCGGTACCTGCATAGCATATGAGCGGAGCTTGCGTATGTGCTGGAAACTCCTGCGCCCCTCCCTATGGAATTTAACAACGACGAGATCCCCGGCCGGTGATTCTGCGAGATAGATTCGGCCCTCCTTCCCCACACCTATAGTGTCCCCCAGCCTGGAGATGACCTCTCTCGCTACAAGGGCGGAGAGTGCAAGGATGTCTAGGCCCATGTATGTGAGGGTATACCCTGTTGTGTGCCCCACGTATCTCCTTATGAGTTTGAGCTCATTGAGCTTGTCTAGGCTCCTATTTACTCTTGTCGGGCTAGCCCTTATCCTCCTCTCAATATATTCGAGCGGGACGAACTCATACTTCGATAGCCCCTTCTCTATAACCCTCAGCACCTTAACGTCTAGAGGTTCAAGTTTCAGGTAGATATCCCATAGCCTCCTCGGCATCGGCGGTGTATCCCCTCCTCTACACTTGTTAAGTGTTTAGCGTTAATAGTATGTGGATACGCAGGCATAGGGTCTCTTAAAACATATACTCTAGGCAATACTCATGTCAGACTGTCTTAAGCGGATCAAGGTACCTCCTCACACGTAAACATAAAGGGCTAAGATTATAAGTAATGGGAGAAGAGTAGAACAAGTGGTGTGTTAGGGGATGAGCGTGAAACCGCCATTCGAGAAGGACGGGATCTACGTGGTAGACCGGACACTCCACGTCATCGGCCCCCGCTATATAGCGTTAGTGGCTAATGCTCTAGCAAGCGAGACTAGGGCTAAGATCCTAGAGTTCCTCGCTAACAGGCCGGCAGATCTCGAGGAAATAGCCAGCGCTGTAGGCCATACTAAAGCGAATGTTAGTAGCCAGATAAGGAAGCTGGAGAATGTGAACATAGTTAAGGCCAAGTACCTGCCTGGGAGTAGGGGGATAAAGAAGGTTGTAGAACTGAACGTTGACCGCATAATATTCCATCTCAAAGTTAAATAGCTGTGATGGAAAAGAGGGGAGGCGTTAGGAGGCGAGGGGGTCTCCTCCCGATGCTGCGATGAGGAGGCCCTTGAATAGTGGGTTAGGGGATAGCGGCCTACTCTTATATTCTATGTGAGGCTGTGTAGCGACGAAGAAGGGGTTCTCCCTTCTAGGGAGCTCTATTATCTCGACGAGCCCGTCGGGGCTCCAGCCCGAAATTATGAGGCCCGCCTCCTGCAGCTTGGGGATGTAGTCGGGGTTGACCTCATACCTGTGCCTGTGCCTCTCGTAGATGACCTCTCTTCCGTATAGCGTTCTTACCATCGTACCCTCGACGAGCTTTATGGGCGAGGCTCCTAGTCTCATAGTCCCTCCAAGCCTGTCTATACCCCTCTGCCATGGCAGTAGGTCTATGACGGGGTGTGGAGTGTTCGGATCGGCCTCTGCCGTGTTAGCCCCTTCTAAGCCTAGGACGTTCCTAGCGTACTCGACTACTGCCAGCTGCATTCCAAGGCATATACCCAGGAGGGGCTTCCTCTCCTCCCTCACCCTCCTGATGGTGGCTATCTTGCCCTCAAACCCCCTCTTCCCGAAGCCGGGGAGTATTATGGCGGCATCTACCTCCTCAACGAAGCTCAGATCCCTAGCTCCCCTCTCAATATCCGTTGCCTCTACCCAGAGTAGTTCCGGTTTTATCCCTAGGTGGGCCCCGGCGTGCTTCAACGCTTCTACGATGCTTATGTAGCTGTCCCTAAGCTTAACATACTTGCCAACCATAGCTATCCTGACCCTGCGGGAGGCTGACTGCAGTTTCTCGACGAAGTCTATCCAGTCGCCCAGTTCGGGCTCCCTCTTCTTTAGGCCAAACTTCTCCTCGACTAGGGCGGTCAGCCCTTGTTCTTCGAGGAGTAGTGGTACCCTGTAGATCGTGTCTACATCGTGGTTGCTTATCACATGGCTGAGGGGGAGGCTCGAGTATAGGGCGATCTTCCTCCTAGGTTCATCCTCTAATGGCCTCTGTGTCCTCACAACTATAGCGTCAGGCTGTATACCGATCCTCCTCAGCTCCTGCACGCTGTGCTGAACGGGCTTGGTCTTCTGCTCCCCGGTAGTGCTTAGGACTGGGGCGAGCGCCACGTGTATATAGAAGACTTTCCGGGGCCCCACCTCTAGGCCGAACTGTCTCACGGCCTCAAGGAAGGGAAGGCCCTCGATGTCTCCCACGGTTCCGCCTATCTCTACTATTAGGAAGTCAACGCCCGTCTCCTTTGCGAGGCCCCTTATCCTCTCTTTAATCTCGTTCGTGATGTGTGGTATGACTTGAACCGTCTGCCCGAGATAGTCTCCTCGCCTCTCCTTCTCTATCACTGAGAGGTAGATCTGGCCTGTCGTTATATTATGTTTCTTCGAGAGGTTCGTGTGTAGGAAGCGCTCGTAGTGGCCTAGGTCTAGATCGGTCTCTCCACCGTCCTCTGTTACAAATACCTCGCCATGGGCGAATGGGCTCATAGTGCCGGCGTCGACGTTGATGTAGGGGTCTATCTTGACTGCCCCAACACTGTATCCCCTGGCCTTCAGGAGGAGGCCCAGGCTGGCTGTCGTTATCCCCTTACCGACGCTCGATAGGACGCCTCCGGTTATGAACACATACTTTGGCCACTCGCCTGCCACTTCACACCTACCAAGGCAAATACTAGGGGGTGGAGGCCGCGGGTTATTATTTCACAGCCCCCCAGAGGGGGCGGGCCTCAGACAAATGCCTTCACGTCACCCCGCTCCGGCCCTGGGTCGGTGTCGGGAGTACACTTCATAGGCCCGCCATTTAGGCTATTGACTGGTGGGAGGGTATTAGCCTAGGGCTTCCCTTATCTTCTCTTTTACTATCTCTGCCACGATCTTCCCGTCGATCCTACCCCGTAGCTTCGCCATTGCCCTACCCATTATGAGGCCCATCGCCCTCATACCCCTCTCCCTGATAACTTCTATGTTGGCCTTGACTATCTCCTCCACGATCTTCTCAGCCTCCTCCCGGGACACGCTCTTTAACCCTAGCTCCTCCGCAGCCCTCTCCGGTGAGGCGTCTGGGTGCTCTGCCAAGTACTTTAGGAGCTCCTCGACGGCCTCCTTAGCTATAATGCCATCCGCAAGGAGCCTCACTACTCCTTCCAGCTGCGTGTCGCTTATGTTCTCCACGTTGACCTCACCCCTTAGGCCTCTCAGGGTTACCACGAATATTGAGGCTATGAGCTTAGGTGAAACCTTGTCACCATACCTCTCCATTAACCCCTCTATGAGGTCGAGCCTTAGATCCCTCAGCACCCCAACTGCGAGCTCCCTTGGCAGGCCATACTTATGCATTAGTTTCTCCAGTTTGAGCGATGGCGGCTCCGGCTTGATCTTCTCTGCCTCCCTCAGGATCTCCTCGTCCACAAGTATTGGCGGGGTATCCGTCTCCGGGTACATCCTCGCACTACCGGGCCTAGGCCTGAGGAAGCGTGTAGTCCCATCTTCCAGAGCTCCCCGTGTCTCCCTGGGGACGCCTCTTAAAGCCGCCTTAGCCCTCCCGATTATCGCCTCGATGGCCTTCTGTGCCTTCTCCCTCTCCTCGGCTACTATAACTATAGCGTCTCTTCCTTTCTCGGCGTCCAGGGCCTCGAATACCGCGTCGACCTCCCCACTACTTATCCCGTAAGCGGGTAGCTCGTCGCTATGGAATATCCCGCCCACGCCAGACCAGAACCTCACGTAATCTGCGATCTCCGTGCCAAATCTCCTGCCAGGCATGAGCTCCTTGCCGAGGAGGCCGTGGAAGCCTGGTAGTTTGACTGCTAGAACCGTTCCACCCCGTTTTAGCACTCGTTTTATTATCTTGCTCTTAGTGTTCGAGAAGATCTGAGATACTTCTACGGCTTCCTGATCTAAGTCTTCCTCCCTCACTCCCCTCTTGTGGAGCTCATCTCTTATCTCTAAGAGCCTGAGCTGCCTCAGCACCTCGTACTCTATAACTTTGGGTATTAGGTCTAGCCTCTGCACCCCCTTGATCTCGGTGATAGCCCCTCCCCTTATGCTCACATTGAGATCCTGCCTTATCGTCCCTATACCTCTCCTCACCTTCCCGGTGAGCCTGAGCATCTGGCCTATTGTCAGTGCCACCTGCCGGGCCTCCTCCGGCGTCTCTATTACAGGGCCCGTGCTGATCTCGATGAGTGGTATCCCGAGCCTGTCGAGCCTGTACCTAATTCGGAGGCCCTCCTCCTTCAGCTTCCTGGCGGCGTCCTCCTCTATAGCAATAGTCTCTATTGGGATCTCCTTACCGTCTACCTCGACCTTTCCTCCTAGTGCTACGATGGCTGTCCTCTGGAAGCCGGTCGTGTTGCTCCCGTCAATGACTATCTTCCTCATCACATGGATCTCATCAACGATATGTGACCCGAAGGCCAGGGCCATAGCCGCCCCTATCGTTATTGCCTCCCTGTTCATCTCGTGTGGGGGTTCCTCGTCGGCCTCTACAAGGCAGGACGCGTCTACTGGGGCCTCGTATAGGTATCTTCTCCCCTTCCTCCACTCGAAGAGGGCTGCAACGTCTACCTCTCCGACCTCGCTCCTCGTGGGGCGCAGGCTCCTCTCGAACTCGTCATGCTCTTTTTCCGATAGGCCGGTTGGGCAGGGACAGAATAGTTTGTGCCTCGTGGCCAGCTGCTGGTGGATCTCGAGCCCGACTTTGAGCCCTACTGCTTTATAGTCTATTCCTGCCATCGCCCCTCACCCTCCCTCAGAGCCTGCCGTGATACCACTGGGGGTAGTATCGGATGCTCTGCCTCTCACCGATCTCCCCTGCTAGGTTCGTGGTCATGATCCTCCTCACCTCTTCCAAGTCTGAGGCCCTCTTCAGGGCCCAGCTCAGCTTGACATACGCGGTCTCAGCCAGCATGTCATCCGCTGGTATCACGCCGGCGTCAAGCATCTTCCTGCCAGTAGCGTATACCCGAAGGTTTACACGGCCGAAGACGGTCTGTGTAGCTGCTACCACGGGTATACCCTCACGGGTGGCCCTCCTTATACCCTCAATAACGTCGTCGCTCACATGGCCGAAGCCTGTCCCCTCTATGACTAGACCTCTGAACCCGTTGTCAATGAACATGTCTATGACTTCCCTGGTCATGCCGGGGTAGTATTTGATCAGTGCGACCCTCCGGCAGAACCCGTTTTCAACGATGAGACCCTCGGACTCCCCCCTTCTCCTATAGTCGTCCCTGAGCATCTCGATCTCCCCTTTAAGGGGCCATACCCTCGCTAGGGGTAGCGTGTTAACACTCTGGAAAGCGTCCCTCCTACTACTATGTAGCTTCCTAACCCTCGTACCCCTATGTGCTAGAGCGTACGTGTCACTCAGCGTCCCATGCATTACTACTGTCACCTCAGCGAATGGCGCTCTCGCTGCCGTTAGGACTGCGGCTGTAAAGTTGAAGGCAGCGTCACTACTCGGCCTATCACTGCTCCTCTGCGCACCCACGAGGACTACAGGGACGGGGAGGCCTCTGTGGAAGGCGAAGCTAAGTGCGGCAGCTGTGTATCCCATCGTGTCTGTTCCATGGGCCACTATTATTCCGTCGTATCCCTCCCTGACCCTCCTGGCTACCTCATCGACGATCTTCTCCCATAGATCGGGCCTCATGTTCTCGCTGAAGACGCTCATGAGCTCCCCAGCGTATATCTCGGCGTATCGAGTAGCCTCGGGAACTGCTTGGATGAGCTCCTCCGCCTCAATGTAGGGTTTAACAGCACCCGTCTCATAGTCTATCCTACTGGCAATAGTGCCGCCGGTACCGACGACGTAGACCCTCTTATCAACCCCTCGGGCCGGCTCCGCTAGTGGGGCAGGCGCGCCCGCGTGGCCTCTAGGCCTCCTCTCACCTACTACCTCAAGCTTCACTATCCTATCAGCCCTTATCCCAATATTATAGCCGTTCTCCAGCTTTACAACAATGACATCGCGCCCCGCGAGCGCGTATCGGGGCATTAAGGTTCCCTCAACGGTGAGGCCGTCATCTCTAACGATCCTAACTATTGAGCCCGGGCGGGCTTTTGCCCCCGCTAGAAGCTCGCTACTCCTACCCCTATACTGCTCCAATCTGACCCCCATAAGAGTGGGGGCAGCTGCTTGGAGGATTAAAATAGAGGGGATTAACCTGGTACGCTACCTTCTGCGCCTCCTCCCTGCGACCAGCTCTTCCTTCCTCTCGATGAACCTGACAATATACTTCATCCTGTTCCTTATCCTAGGCGGGAGGTTCTTCCTAGGCTTGGGCTCTATCTTAGGCGTCTGCTTCCTGACCTTCCCAGCCTTAGTCATTGATCCGTGCGTGGGCATGACTCTTCCCTCCAAGCCTCCGTTACTATCTGCAGGCTTAAATGCCTATGCTTCTCCCGGGTGGCCGAGGATCCTGGGACGGGATCTTTTAGTATTTAAACCGTGTCGGGCGCCTATGAGCCCTGTGGAGGGGTAAGAGTTGGAGAAGGTCTATATTGCTGACCTCGTAATTGGGGCTGTGGCCCTAGGGGATGACGGGAAAATAATCGCCTACAAGCTCGCCCCGAGGGACATGGATGAGGCTGTCGACCAGGCATTACGTATTGAGGAGGGGAAGATCTACAAGGCCCTCTCAGAGCTGCTCGACGATCTTAAAGGCAAGGGTGTGAAGAAGGTTATAGTAGAGCACGACGAGCTGGCAAGAAACATATCAAAGCTGGGGTTCGAGGCTGAGACCGCCCCAGCTAATGAGATAGCATTCAAGGCCAGGGAGTCCCTCTTCAAGCTGGCCGTCGATACAGGCTTCGCCGAGAGTGAGGAGGAGTTCGCGAAGTGGCTGTTTGAGGCGGAGCTAGAGTATACTAGGAGGAAGCTGAAGGGCGCCGCTGAGAAGAGGGATCTCCTCGCCGCACAGGCCATAAGGGCTATTGACGATATAGATAAGACAGTCAACCTGTTCGTTGCTAGGCTGAGGGAGTGGTACAGCCTACACTTCCCAGAGTTGAACGACCTCGTTAGGGAGCACGAAGACTATGTTAAGATCGTGGCAGAGCTCGGCCACCGAAACAACATAACCAAGGAGGCCCTAGTCAACCTCGGCTTCAGTGAGGCTAAGGCGGAGAAGATCGCGAACGCCGCTAAGACAAGCATCGGCGCAGACCTCTCGGAGTTCGACATAAACGCTGTACAAACGCTCGCCAGGATCGCCCTGGAGATGTATAGGCTTAGGAGGAGCCTGACAGAGTACATAGACCAGGTCATGAAGGAGGTAGCCCCCAACATCACAGCACTAGTCGGCCCACTCCTAGGGGCTAGACTCATCAGCCTAGCGGGAGGCCTGGAGAAGCTAGCTAGGATGCCGGCGAGCACCATACAGGTGCTAGGGGCCGAGAAGGCACTCTTCAGGGCACTGAGGACGGGTGGAAAGCCTCCTAAGCACGGCATCATATTCCAGTACCCACACATCCACAGGAGCCCCAAGTGGCAGAGGGGTAAGATAGCGAGGGCCCTAGCAGCTAAGCTAGCAATAGCCGCAAAGGTTGACGCCTTCACCGGCAGGTTCATAGGGGACAAGCTGAAGGAGGAGCTGGAGAGGAGGATAGAGGAGATTAAGAAGATCTACGCTAAACCGCCTAAGCGTGTGAAGGAGGAGAAGCCTGCGAGAAGGCCTGAGAGGAGGAGGGGAAGGCCTCCCAGGAGAGGTAAGGGTAGAGGGAGAGGCAGGAGGCCCGGCAGGAGAGGTAGGAGGTGACGTTGGATGGTAGAGGTTGTAGAGGTTAGGGAGCACCCCAAGTGGAAGGGAGTGTACGTTGTAGAGCTCGAGGATGGAAGCCTTAGGATAGCCACCAAAAACCTGGTACCAGGCCAGCGCGTGTATGGTGAGAGAATATTCCGCTGGGAGGGAGAGGAGTATAGGGAGTGGAACGCCTATAGGAGTAAGCTAGCAGGAGCACTCCTAAAAGGGCTCGAAGAGTTACCCGTGAAAGAGGGCGACAGGATCCTCTACCTTGGCATAGCCAGTGGAACCACCGCCAGCCATATAAGCGACATAATCGGGCCTAAGGGGAGGATCTATGGTGTAGAGTTTGCGCCGAGAGTGATGAGAGACCTACTCCTAGTCGTCAGGGACAGGAGAAACGTATATCCAATACTGGGAGACGCCCGCTTCCCCGAGAAGTACAGGCACCTAGTAGAGGGCGTAGACGGGCTATACGCCGACGTCGCACAGCCCGACCAGGCCGACATAGTCGTGAGGAACGCCAAAATGTTCCTAAAACACGGTGGATACATGCTCATGGCGATCAAGGCCAGGAGCATAGACGTGACAAGAGAGCCAAGCGAGATCTACAGGAGCCAGGTGGAAACACTGGTGAGGGGAGGGTTCGAGATCGTTGACGTAGTACACCTAGACCCCTTCGACAAAGACCACGCAATGATATATGGCCGGTTCAAGAGAGGGTAAAACCTGTTGAGCGAGAAGCTCGGGAGAACCCGGAAGATAGTCGAGAAGAGGTATAAGGACGAGATCAGGAAGCTCAGCCTATACTGGCCTGCCGAAACCGTGACCCTCGAAGAAGCCAATGAAGGTAAACTCACAATACGCCTCCAAGGAGGCGGAACACATAGTTTCTCCAAGGACGAAGTAGAGAAACTCCTTAAAGACATACCCCCCTTCCTCTGGCCATACCTCCGCCTGCCACTCCTACTCCGGTATGAAACAGTGGGCACCGTCTCATACTATAGGGTGCTTGGGAGCAGGTGGCAGAGGAGGCTTGCCGAGATAATGCTCAGGGGCTCATACACCTATGAGGGCCTCGAGAAACTCAAGGTCTCTGAGTTCAGGGAGATACTGAAAAGGTATAAGAGCCTGGTATTCGTTGGGCTCAGCGTCTAGGTAAGAGCCCCATCCTTATAATTGCCGCTCTATCTAAACAGTCATGGATAACGAGGGGTAACTGTAGGGTGCTAAGGATTGAAGTATAGCGTGGCAAAGCAACAGTACCTTGAGGAGAAGGCTAAGATAGCCATTGAGTGGCAGAAGGCGAAGAAGCTGATAGACGAGCGCCTCGAGGAGATCCTATCCACACTAGGCGAGGACGCTCTCCCCTCAGTGGCGAAACATATCATAACAGGTGGTAAGAGGTTCCGCGGCTTTCTGACAATAGCCACCGCTAAGGCGTTAGGCGCAAAGGTCGAGGACGCGCTCGACGCCGCCGTAGCCATAGAGCTTGTACAGGCGGCGAGCCTTGCAATAGACGACATAATAGACAGGGACTCCGAGAGGAGGGGTAAGAGGGCTGCATGGGTTCTATTTGGGGTGGAGAAGACTGTTCTAACAAGCCTAATACTCATACCCGTAGCTCAGAGGATAGTGGAGAAGCTCGGGTTCAAAGCGCTCTTCCACGTCATAAGAACCTGGGAGGTCACCGTTAGGGGCGAGGTCATGGACTCCATCCTAGGCCGAAGGCTCCCTCCAACGAGCTACATGAGACTTGTTGAGGAGAAGACTGCCGCACTATTCAAGCTCTCCACTATTCTGGGAGCGCTCTCTGCAGGTGTAAGTGACGATAACCTGTTAGACAATGTTGGAAGGTATGGTCTAAAGGTGGGTATAATATACCAGGTGGCTGACGACCTAGCCGACTACACGGTGAAAACACGGAAAGATGTACCTCTACAGCCAGGCGAGGAGCTCTTCATAAAGTGGGCTAAAAGCCTCAACAGGGAGAACCCCATCGACGCTAGTATAGAGTTCTTGAGAGAGCAGGTCTGGCAGGCTGCCAGTATAGTAGATAATATACCTTTCAAAGAGGAGTACAAGGCAATGTTCAGGCTCATACCAGTCTTCCTCGTCAAAAAGCTCTTCGAGGAGGCTGGGGTCGATTACACACGTGTTTTCGACCTAGTCTAAACCCTGTACGGCGACCCTCTTCACGGGTAGAGAAGGACGCCAGAAGGTGGTATCGTGGCCTCCTATTTCATAATCAGAGGCCCCTGCAGGTTAGAGTGGGGCAGCAGGGTCGATGTCGAGGTTAACGGGGGAAGGCCAGATGGAACGTCACTAGTAGTCCCTACTGGACGCAGCTATCTGGTGAGAGTTGAGGGGGGTAGCATAGAGGGTAACTGTAGTCTTCACCCTGTAAGTAGTGAGGTCTACGAGTCATATAGGAGTGCCTCATCCAAGGCCTCTGAGTATGGGAGGCGTATATTAATCGTAGGCCCGTCAGATACGGGGAAGAGCACGTTGGCTAGTTTCACTGTAAACATGGGAGGAGGGAGCCTTCTCACAGTCGACCTTGGGCAGAACGAGCTATATGCGCCAGGCTTTGAGGCCCTCCTTCTTGAACCCGGCTTCTATGTTCCAGGATCAGTCAGGGGCGAGGTGAGGAGGTGCTTTGTCGGCTCTTTCACGCCGAGCAGGGCCCCATTGGAGTACCTCGGATGTGCGGGCAGGCTTGCCTCTCATGCCAACGACCGGCTCGTAGTCGATACTGATGGGTGGGTGTCTAGGTGGGAGGGGTTACTAAGTAAGGCTTCCCTAGCAGCTGTTGTTGGTGCTGATGTAGTTGTGGGGGTGGGTCTTGACAGGATTGATATAGAGGCTCTTGAGGCTTCTACTGGGTTACCTGTGCTCTCCCTCCCCCCATTAGCCCGTGGGGTCACTAAGTCTAGGGACGAGCGGAGGACACACCGGGATAGGCTCATCGCGAAACGCCTCCAGGGCTCTAGGATGTATAGTGTATCCGTTGATGACCTCATAGTCATAGGGTTACCGGTCTTCCACGGTAAACCGTTAGATAGGGACGGCTTAGAGGCGTTGGGAGTCAGGGGATCCCTCTACGCTGAAACTCATGGAGGTACGCTTGTAATAGTATCCCGATACCCTCCACCCCGCCAGTTAGGCGCCACATGGCTAAAGCCGGGCTGGGAGCGGGGGCTCTTAGCGGCTGTCGACTGCGGCGAGGGTGTGCAGGAGGTCGCACTTATCGACTCAATCAATTATAGGCAGCGGAGGATCAAACTACTATCACCCTGCATGCCAAAAATGTTATGGGTTGGTAGGGTGAGGGTAAGCATAGACTCCTATGTTTAACTCCCCCGGGCTTAATGGAAACTTAGAGGGTGGCGTGGCATGTCATGTGGGGAGAAGGTCTCACACTACTCAAGGGTGGAAGAGAAGAGAGTGCCGGAGGAGATGGCCTCCAAGACATACATTAGGTGGCTCATAGCTGAACCCGAAGGGGCCAAGAACTTCTATATGCGCCTCTTCCGGATGGAATCTGGAGGACACATAAAAGCCCACTTCCACCCGTGGGAGCACGAGATCTTCGTTGTACGCGGCAGAGGGCGTGTGAGAATAGGGAGCAGGACGTATAATGTTGAGGAAGGCACGTTCCTATACATACCGCCTAACGTTGAGCATGAGTACTGGTCGGAGGATGAGCTCTGGTTCATATGTGTTATACCTTCTAAGCCCACCGCAGAAAAGGTGGAGGAACCCCTGAAATGCTAGCACTCATGTCATAAGCATAAACCGTTCCGGCACCACTATCTAATGTGGTGTAAATGTTGAGGCCCCGGCACATCAGGCTCACACTTGTGATCCTCTTAGCCCTGCCAGCATTGATGGCGGGGGTAGTTGGCGCTCTAGGGGCTAAGGGAGGAGGAGGTCACGTGCCTATCCGGGTTGACAGTGTGGCTTGTAAGCCCCTCGAGAACGGCACAACTATAATATCAGTCATGCTAAGACTACCAAACCCAGGCTACAACATCACTGGCGTTAAATACGAGGTAAATAATGGGACAGTAGACATCTACATAAAAGTTGAGCCCCCAAAGAAACCTGTTATACAGGTTATAACTATCAGAGGATTTAGTATAACAGTCAACGGTACCGTAGACTACCTCAGAATATATGTGAACAGCTCCAAAGTATATGAAACGTCATGCTCGGGACACCCCCTAGGCGTTGAGAACGAAAACGCTACTATCGGAGAGCAAGGGGTATCCACTCAGGGAGGATCCCAAAACATCACAACAGTTCAGCCAACCAGTATAGGAATGAATAGGACTAACGGAGCCGATAACATCGAGGAGATCTCGACTTCAACGTCAAAGCTTACAATGCTTGGAGTAGGCATTGCCTTAGCCCTGCTGGGCCTTGCACTAGTAGTTAGGCACTAGAACTCTACCCCTAGACTCCTATCCCCGGCGTCACCCAGCCCCGGCACTATGAATTTCTCCTTGTTTAGCCTCTCGTCAACTGCTAGAGTATACACTATGGCGCTATCGCCGTACTCGGCCTCAAGCCTTTCAAGGCCTTCCGGTGCCGCTATTACTGTAGCCACTATTATGGGGTCGGCCCCCGCGCTTTTCAGGCGGCCTATGGCGTAGGAGAGCGTCCCTCCGGTGGCCAGCATTGGGTCTCCTATTATGGCCGGATCTCTCCACTCCCTCGGCAGCCTCTCATACAAAACCTTAATGCTGACATCCTCGCCCTTCTCAACTCTCTTCGTCGCTATGAAGCCCAGTGGGGCGCCAGGATATACGTCCAGTATACCTTGGACTAGGAACTCTCCTGCCCCGAGGATATTAACGATGAGTGGCTGTTTAGGGAGCTCCAGCTCTCTAGCTGCCCCTAGAGGGGTCTCCACGTCGACCTCAACTAGGCGGAGGTCGGCTGCCAGGCTGAGCCCTAGGAGCCATCCTGCCCGTCGGAGCCATGACCTGAAGAGGGGGTACGGTGTCCTCCTGTCTCTAAGGTACCTCAGAATGACCCTAGCGTAAGGCTGACTCCTCGAGAGTACCACGAGCTTCATTTGGAACCCATGCGGTTCCCTCTAAGCAGTGGGCCCTTAATAAATATGGTGGGTCACGGGTCTTTATAGTAGGTGAACCACTCCCAGCTCTCCTTGATCGCCGCTAGAGCCCTCTCCCACTCCGGCCTTGATGCCGGGGGAGTTGGTAGGCCACAGCTGCAGTCTCCCAGAGCGTAGCGTAGCTCTCCGCTGTAGCCCTTTTCCTCCGCATTCTTACACAGGTCTCTGCACCCCCTACCCGAGACTGCGCCGTCCACCCCACTGCCTCGGAGGATGAGGGCAAGGCAGAGCTCTTGGCCGAAGACTTGGCCGCATGAGGAGAGGAGAACACGCGCCTCCGGCTTCAACGGATTAGTTCCTCCACGTCTACACCGGCTTTCCTAAGGGCATCCACGTAGTCCTGCTTGAGGCTATTGAGATCGGATAGTATCTTATCTATTACCTTGTCGACGACTTTCCCAACATCAGCCTTTGGATCCTTGAGGCGCACATAAACTATTATCTTCTCCTCTAGTGGATGGGGCCTTGTATAGTATGAGAGCTGAACCTCATCGGATAGCTCTAGATATGTCGATAGGAGGTGGCCTATCGTGTCGTCTTCTCCGTCAATCCTCAGCTCATACGTGTCCTCAGACACCTTGACTATTTTCAAGTTGAACTCTGCAGACATCCTCTTCTCACCGCCCTCTTTAGGCATATCCCAGGAGCGTTTTTAGCGCTTCCCTCCAGTCGCCTCGGACGTACAGCTTACCGTCGTCGTCCTCTTCAAGCACCCCCGCTGCAAGCGCTTTCATCACCGCCTCTGAAGGGTTTAGCGTGGGGTTTAGAGCAAGGTATGCGATTAGGAGTTTCTTAGCGGTTCTAGTAGAGTGGACATGCTCCAATTTTTTAATGGCGTTAGCGATTAGGGATGCCACGCCTAGCACTGTGTCCTCATCTGCATCTGTATATAGTCTCCCCTCCTCTACTCTCGCACCAAACCCCTCAGCCTTTAGCACCTCTATTAGAACGTCCTGTGGCAGGGCGATGCCGGCCTCCCTGCTGAGCAACTGCAGGCTGTACGCTTTCTTTCTGCCCGTTTTCGGCGTGCTATACTCCTTCAGCAGTTTTCTAAGCATTTTCAGCGTTCTGTTGACCGCTAGCTTACTACCATAGATTTGAAGTCTTATTGTGTCACCCTCTATTTCCCCTATTACTGTCTCACTGAAGATCGACTTTTCAAGCCTCTCAAGGAACTTCTCCAGGTTCGCTCTCGCTAGTGGTGGGATCTTGATTGTTACTACAGTCTTCTTCGCACGGCCCACTTAGCCCACCCTTACTTAGGATCTAGTTCTGACTAGGAAGTGCTTGATGTTTATCCTGAGGAGTTTTGAGCCTGCCAGTGACGAGACCTTCCTCTTCTCCACATGCCCGCACCTGGGACATTTCATGGCCCTATTATTCAAAGGCTCTAGCAGGTGGCCGCAGCGTGCGCATCGGGCGTAGACCACTCCATAGATGGGCTCTTTAGTTGAGAGGTGGTATGGTGCCGTGTTGCTCACAACCTTAGCTAGGATGACATCGCTAGGCCTGTAGTAGTCGTTTATGTCCTTAACATACTCGTCACTGATGTTCGCTATCGAGATCGCACCGGGGAAGATACTGGAGTACTCGTAGAGGAAGCGGGGTACTCCCCTGAGCGATACCTCACCAAGTATATCGACGAAGACGACGTCATGCCTAACGCTGGTGACTGTCGCCACGACCTCAGCCCCTACGCGTGGGAGCCTGGGGGATCGGAGGGGTTTTATACGGACGATTTTGAGGTTCACGTCGAAGACCGCTATCCCCGGGATGGCCGCCCTAACGTAACCGCTCTCGTCAACGTAAGTTCCCGGGCCTGGGTCGAACTCTTCAACTATCGCGAGGGCCTCGCCTGGCAGCACTCTCTTCTCATTCTCTGTCAAACACTATCACCTCTACCGCTATCCTCCTAATCCTGCTCCTGTGTTTAGGCATTGAGGCGGGTATGGGGAACAAGTATTCACCCTCAACCGCAACCCTGTAACCCCACCTTCTAGCAAGCCGTTCAAAGTATTGTGTGTTGCCACCCTTAAGGATAGCTACTACCCTGACAGGCCTTAGCCTGAAGGCACTCATTAGGAACCTAGTATCAGCCCTCCTCCTCCACACTCCGAAGGGAGGGTTCATGGCCACCACGTCAACCCTCCCCTCTGGGAGCGGGAGGGCCTCAGCCCTGGCATTGACTGGTAGCACCACCGACCCAATGCCAAGTGCTCTCAACCCCTCGAGGCAAAGGGGGAGGAGTCTCTGATCCAACTCTACGGCTACAACCCGAGAGAACCCTACTAGGGCTAGGGCCGCTGCAATCCTACAAGTCCCTGAGCCGAGATCCAATGCTGAAGCCATATCCGGCTCTTCCACAGCGAGTGCCGCTAGGATTGCAAGTCTTGCGGCGAGCTCTCCTGGCGTCGTATACTGTTCCAAGTTGGGGTCGGGGTGCTTGATTGGTGGGATGCTCCTCTCCAGGAGCTTGGCTAGTCTAGAGATGCGTAGGCGCCTCATGTCTACCACGGGAACCTATACGGCTCGAGCTTCCCCTCAATAGCCATGAACGCCTCTCCAGGCGTTAGCACGGGTTTCTCAAAGTCTGCTAGGTCGTCTATAGGCAGGCGGGGGCAGCTTGTCACTACTATGGAGTCATGCTCTGGTGGAAGGGATCTCAGGTCTTCGAGTGTCAGCCGGTCGGAAGCGTAGAGCCTATACTTCCTGCCTGTCATTCTGAGCTGCTTCCCCAGTAGAGAAGTCAGCCATGGCCTGTACTGCCCCGTCTTTAGCCCGATTATGAGTGCCCAGTTCTTTGCGTCCATAGCTTTCATAACCTTGTACATCCTAACCTTCAATGTGCGTTCTCCGATTGGTGTTATGTCCTCGGTTCTGCCCGTGTATGGGTCTACCTGCACTGTTGGCTTCTGTGTGGCGAGATAGAGGCCTAGTGGGTGGAATAGGCCTCCACCGACGTAAATATAGGAGTCGGCGTCCCTCACGGATCTTGCTAGCCTATAATCGCAGCCCAGGATCTGGCCGTCAAGGAAGTAGGGCTCAACTCCTTTGGGGACTACCGGTTTAAGGCCGAGGCCCTCTAGGGCTCTCATGACATCCTGTAACATGTGCACATGCTGTGCCGTAGATACTACCACCGGTCTCCCGGCCCCATATGATCTGAGGATCTCCGCTGCGACCTTTATCTGAGATGTCGTGGGGTTTGTCTTGCTTAGTGCTGGGAGGAATATTGTCCTTACACCTCTCGGCATTGACTTGGGGGAGGATATGTCGGTGGGGTATGGTGTATGGCCTATGTGTACAATTAAGTCGGCGTCGAGCAATTCTCTCGCCTGCGGGTAGAAGAGGTCGCAGCCCCCATATACCGGGTCTAGCTGTACTATGATTTTAGAGCCGAGGATCTCCTCTATGCACTCTGCAACGGTGTTGGCGTATTGTCTCATCCCTGGGGGGAGCTGTAGAAGCACTACTTTAGGCCCGGGCTTCACCCTAGTTAGGGGTTCCAGGTCTATGATGTAGGGCAGCTTATTACATGCTCTATTGTCCATATCCTCACCCTCCACCCAGCGGGACGATCGCTTGCACGTCAATGTAGATGGAACTGCCCCTCTGCTCGGCCACTATCAGCCCCTTGGAGGGATCCACCCAAACCCTCGCCACCAGTTCGCCGCCCTTATAGACCTCCCAGTAGGGGAGAGGTTTGCCATAGTATATCCAGCCCTCGTATGGGACTGGCACCTCAGCGTATCCTCTATAATAGGCTTTCAATGACTGGCCTGCGGGGAATAGCGTGGGTAGAACTCGAGCAACGCAGTCTTTTGAATCGGGTAGGAGGATCTTGTATCCCTGTACCCGACTTACGTTAATCTCGGCCACTGTAGGTGTACCTGCATTCTCTATTATTGTATTTATCACGTTCTCTCTCTTCAAGGCGTTGACAACTTCTGAGAGCGTGTAGTTCTTTATGAAGCCCTCAGCTTTAAGGAAGAAGATCGTGGTCTCATATACGGTGGCACCACCACCCTTACCTATGACTAGAAGTATTGTCCCATCACTTGAGACTACCGCCTCCGAGGTGTTCGCCCAGTATGCCCTGCAAAATGGGGAGTTATGGCCTCCTTGGGTCTCTCCGGTTTGTTGTGTGTGCCATGATGATAGGGCCACTATAATTATAGTTACACCTATAACAGTTATGACTGCTCCTAGTAGTCTCCTCCTGGTCTGGCCGGACAACTCCTAAGCACCGGCTTGGAGGAAGCTTATGAGGGCATTATAGTATTAGTCTTGTGGGGAGATGGAGTAGAGATATTAAAATTTAAAATCAGCGTGTCACTTGAGCTTCTTGATCCTAATCCTTGTAGGTATGGGGAACTTGTCTCCCCCTCTCCTTAGCGCCTCCTTAATGTGTTCTACGTCGCTCGCCCTGCCCCATATCTCGAGTATTATGGTGCCAGGGTATACGCGTGCTGCCGTGCCTATCGGCTTGCCGAATGCCTGTCTCATGCCGTCCTGAAGTCGGTCTGCTCCCGCGAACGCCATCATCTTGTTCTCTCTTAGCACGTGGTGGGGGTACACTCTTATTCTGAAGTAGAAGTTCGCGTCGCCGACCGAGTTCGATAGGTACTTGTTCACCGCTATCCTAGCGGCCTCTAGAGCGTTATGCCTTATCTGGCCGGCCTCTAGAGCGTATAGCTCCCCTTTCACCTCGGCGTTCTCCATCATGTCATGGTTGCCCATCTCAAACTTTGTTATCTTAGGCTGGGGCACTCCGTGTATGTACTCCTTCCTCGTGTATGGGGGGCCACTGAAGTGTGTATAGCATCTCGCGGGTCTTAGCGGCATAACCTACACCCCTCCACAGGTCTCTATGCTTCTAAGTTTCCAGGGGGATAGTCAGTAGGGGACTATTATAAAGGTTAGCTGGGGGCTAGGACGAAGACCGTCGTCCACAGGTCTCCATGTCTCACTTTCCTTGCGTGGACTATTCGGAAGCCCGCCCTTTCAGCGGCTCTTTGGAAGTAGACAGGGTCAGCCGTTATCAGTGCCGCCCTTCCCTGGGGGTTCATTACTGTTCTGAGGCTTGGGAGGAAGCGGTCGTATAGTCGTCTGACGCTCCACGGATCCCCCATCTTTATGCCGTATGGTGGGTTGCTCACGACATAGTCGATGCTTGCTTGTTCGAGTACTTCCGGTAGTCTTGTGGCGTCGTGGGCGATGAATCTTATCCTGTTGGCGACCCTCGCTGCGAGGGCGTTCCTGATTGCCCCCTGTATGTGTCTTCTGCTCTTGTCGATGCATACTATTTTGGCGTTTTCGAAGAGGAGTGCGGCCTCTATTGCTACCGTTCCGCCCCCACACATGGGGTCGAGTATCGTTGAGGAGTCCCTTGCCCCTGCTAGGCGTAGCATTGCATAGGCTATCGTGCTCTTGAGTGCTGCTGGATGGTCGTAGACCCTGTAGCCCCTCCTGTGGAGGCTGTGCTCTCCAGCTATGAGTAGTCCGACCCTATACCTGTCTCCATCCACTTCAGCGTATACAGCTGTTGAGGGGGCGTTTAGGCGGACTACGGGTTCTACTCCATACTCGTCCTTGTACGCCCTAGATACAGCGTCTCCCGTTACTCTCGCCACGTCTATGCTCGTGTAGGCGTGGCCCTCTCCTATCCTGGTGGCTCTGACTGCGAATGTTGAACCGTATGGTATGAGCTTGTGGACTCCGCTCGAGTATGCTATATCGAACACGTCCTTAAGACCGTCCTCATCGAGGCGTACTCTGCCCTCTGACATCATTAGGGCTACGCTATGTACGCTCCTAAGCCTGTAGATCCGGGATAGGAGTGGTTCGCTCGCTCCCGCCGAGAATAGGACTCTACCCCGGCCTTGCCTTATCTCCTCTATATCAGCTTCGAGTTCCTCCTCTAGCTCCTTAGCCGTTATGTCTTCAAGGCCCGGGTTGCAGGTAGCTACGTACTTTTTCTTCACAGCTCTCTATCCTCCTACACGCCTTCGAAAGTAGGTATAGGAGGTTTTCAACTTCCCGTTTCGAAGATATATTCTTCGAGGCAATCCTTCTTATTGAGAGCACAACGTCACCCCGCTTGATGGGATCCTGCACTAGGAGGCTGGAGAGAGCCCTCGCATACGCCTCTAGTATGCGAATAGTCCTGGGTGATACCGGGCTACCTGCCCCCCTCGGCTCCCTCCTAGCCTTGTAGAACTCGTAGAGCATTATAGCAGTGGCGTTCGCCAGGTTTAGCACCGGGTATTTCTGGCTAGCCGGGATAGTTGCGAGGAGATTGCACATTGCTATCTCTCTCCTCGTTAGGCCAACGCTCTCTCTCCCCATTACAAGGGCTACTACCCCCCTTGCTTCAACTGCTAGCCTAGCCGCATCCCATGGTGGAATCGGCTCGCGGAGAATAGATCCTCCCGCCTTAGCCGAGGTACATATGGAGAGGGACACGTCTTGGAGGGCCTCTTCTAGGGCTCCCACTATAATGGCCTCGTCCAGCCTATATGCTGCTCTAACCGCGTACTCCCTCGCCTCCTCTATGCTCGCCTTTGGTGCGACTAGGTATAGTTCGTCCACGTCGAAGTTGTCTGCCAGCCTTGCGATCATGCCAAGGTTAACCGGGCCCTCAGTACCGACTAGTACTAGACGGAGCCTCTCCACCTCCAGCACCCTTGACCGCATAGATAGCTTTGATCTTCTCCATGAAAAAGGGTAGGAAATCGGATAGCAGAACCCTATAGCCCAGACCCTCCACACACCTCCCAAGGTCAATTGGGGTGAGGCTGGAGTACACTAGGACAACGCTCCACGGGGCAAGCCGTGATATGTCCCTACATAGGGCTTCTAACGCCTTCGGCGACGACCACTGCATGACCTCATACCCATCACAGTCTTCGAGAAGATCTTCACCTGGAAGGTACGGGGGGTTTGCTATCAGGAGATCCCAGCCTCTGGGTGCAATGCAGGAGGCCATATTACATCTTACAACCAGCGCCCCAGTCCCCCTCAGGTTTCGTTTAGCGACCTCTACCGCGTAGGGGGATATGTCTGTTGCTATGAGGGTGTCGGGTTTGAGGAGGATGTACGAGGCCAACGCTAAGATACCACTCCCAGTCGCGACATCTAGAATCCTACGTGGCTTCTCACCCGTCTCCCTTATTCTTAGGAGCATCTTCACTGCTAGGGTAGTATCCTCGAGTGGAGGGTAGACACACTCGCCAAGCTCGACCTCTAATGATAGCCCGTCTACTATGACCTCCGCAGTGCCCAAGCCTTGTACACCTCTATGATTTTCTCTGGCGGGAGGTCTCTCACTCTTCTCTCCTCCCGTAGGATCTTTACCGCCCCGTCCGTGCACTTTAGGACAACCTTCGAGGCCTTCTTATTCCTCTGAGAGAAGAGACATGCGGTGAACTGCTCGAAACCCTCCATCCAGTCCTCCCATAGCCTTTTCCTCTTCATATGCACTATCATGCCGTCAACCTCAGGGAGAGGATAGAACCATCTCCTGTCTAGGAAGCCGACTACATTTACTTCGAAGAACAGTTTTGATAGGACTGTGAGTCTCCCATAGTCCTTCTCCCCAGGCCTAGCTACTATCCGTAGGGCTAGCTCCTTCTGCATTCCGAGTACTAGGACTTTTAGGTTGTTGTTCTTCGCCGCTACTGAGATAATCTTTGATGTTAGATGGTATGGAGTGTTTGAGAAAGCCGTAGACCCCCTCCAAACTCTTAGGATCTTGGAGCCATCAGCGTTCATAACCTGAACGTTAGGATACTCTCTACATGTGTCTCGTGATGCGAGGGCGAGTGCTCTGTCTAGTTCCACTGACACTATACGCCTTGCTAGTGGTGAGGCTACACATGTTAGGAGCCCTGGGCCAGAGCCGATCTCGAGCATGTCCCCACATTTCACGCCCGCCCTAGATAGTGCCTCCTTGAATAGCCTATAGCCCCTTGGGTCTATGAGGAAGCTTTGGCCTAGAACCCTTCTAGGCCTTGCAGAGTAGTGTTGGAGGAGCCCTCTGATGTAGGACAGGATCACTCCACGGCTACTCCTCGTGGGGTCTAAGGGCATGCTTCTGCCTCATCCTCCTCCTCAGAGCCTCCATATAGTTCAGGAAGGGCTCCCTAGGGTCGGGCGGGCGCACGAAGAGGTAGTAGCGTGCCTCACCCCGTATCTCTTCTAGTATCTTATCTACTAAGCTATCCACGGGGTCGCTCTTCATGATCCTCTTGACCTCATCGAAGCTTCTGAAGGGCTGTCTCTCCCTCCTCCTCAGGATCTGAATGAGAGTCCTCTTACCAACACCTTTTAGGGTGCTTAGACTGTGTAGCCTTATGTTTATGGGTTCCGCTATGTTGAAGAACTCGACGAAGAACTCCTCTCTATCCCTGATAACCTTTCTCAGTGCGTCCTCCAGGGTCTTCCTAGCGAAGTCCGAGAGATCCCTAAATGTGATGGGGGTCTTCGGGACAACTAGGATCTTCTCGGGAAGCCCTCTCTCCCTCGCTACGCTTTTAAGCGCCTCAAGGCTCGTCACCACTACGACCCTGGGATCCTCGGCCTCCACTGCCTCCACGATAAGCCTCATAAGCGGGGGTTCTCTGACCTCGTACGGGTAGCAGTAGATGTGCTTGTCTTTTCCTGGCATGCAGGCTAGCTGTATTCTTCGTGTGGTTGGGGTTCTAGCTGTAGGGACGGGTATAGCTCTCACTATCTCTCGGGCTAGGGTGACGTATTCGAGGGGTTCAACTGGTTCGAGGGGAGTCCCATCTAGTAGGAGGAAGCTCCTAAGGCCAAGGGCCTGTGCAACAGGTGATGTTCTGTGCTCTTTGTGGGGGTCTGCGTAGTAGCCTCTTGGCATGTAGTCGAGGACTATCGCTTCTACTTCCATAGCGGGGTGGTATGTGTGTTGTTGTACATGCTCTCCTCTGTGTGGTCTCCTTTCTCTTCTCATCGGCTACCCCTCTGGCTACCCCGTGTCTTTCTTGTGCGGCTACTCTCTCCAGGGATATGGGGTCGTTGTGTTGATCTCCAAGCTTATTAGATAAGGAGATCCTCCCTTATATAATCGCCTGGATATTGGGGTGCAAGTTATTCGCTGGGTACACCGCAGTACTTCTCCACAACCTCTAGCGTCTTCTTCACCGTTTCCTCGTCATACTTTACCTCCCTCCTCATCTCCAGTATAGACCTTACCTCGCCAGGTGTTACAGGACATATGTTGGCTACGACTACTGCCACCTCCTCGTCCAGGCCCACCTTTTCCATTAGCTCCGACACTAGCTTCCTGGCCTCTTCCGCCGGCATGAGTGCAAACGTTTCGAGGTACTGGTATACTCTGTCGTGGTGGATGGTCGTTGCCCCCTCGGCCATCCTCTTCTCTATGAGCTCCTTGGCCTCAGCCCACGTGACGTTCCTCACGCTCTCTATTCGTTTAGGCAATACTGCACACCCCGCTAGGAGAGATGGGGGTTAGAGAGTTTTAGGAGCGTTTCTCTCCGGGCTGTGGAAGAGGTCTTAGGTGCTCGGGAGGGACGTAGAGAACCTTCTTCTTCCTGCCAAGGTAGACGACTACCTCGTATGCCCTACCCCTCTTGCCCGTCACAGTACCTGTTAGACCGTGGAAGCGGCGGTGGGGCATCCCATAATGGAAGGACGGGTCGATCTTTATGGCGACCTTCTCCCCCACCTTGTACTCCCTAAGTATGACCGACAGTTTAGGGACTGAACCCTTCTCTCTAACATGCTTCCTTAGCAGCTTCCTTGTTCTGTGCCGGTAACCTCTTGGCGCTTTGACCATATCCTTCCACCGGCCCTTCTCTGGGGATTTTGTTGGATACTAAAAAGGTTGCTACACTCATAACTTGACTGCGACAACGTCCAATTCCACGCACTCCGCTCCCCTGCCTAGTATTTCGGAGAAGCTAGGTGTCGTCCTGCCATTGTCACCGCTTATGAGCTCCTTCACATACAATCCCCCCTCAGCCGTTATGAGGCACTCCGCTAGTGTTTTCGTTAGGGTCTTGCACGAGGTCTCGAGAACCCTCCTCCTCCGTAGTATATCAGGCCTCCTGTGCAGTACACGGGTTGGTGTCCTCTGCATGATTACCCTTCCGGTAAGCTCTTCTTCGATCTTGCGAAGCTCCTCCTCCGCGACTCCGCCCTCTACGGCTATGAGCGCCTTGTATGTCTTCTCCTTTCTAGCCTCCTCGCTCTTGTACAGTGTTATGTCTTGCCTCGTCGCGTACCCCTCTAAGGCTATCTTAACCCACCTGTTAGATTTGTTAATGGTCTCCTCCATCTCCTGTAGGGGGATATCCCTCCTCCTGGGGACTTTTACCTCAACCACCATCGGCCGGCCTGTCCCTAGCATCCGAGCGTCAACATCTTCTCTGCCGCTCGCGTGAAGTATGACCCTCTCCCCTCCCGTTAGCTTGAGGAGGGGCCATAGTGCCTGCTCTATGCTGAAGTATTTTGGGCCCTCGGGTGTTGGCCAGTATGCTTGGCTTATCATCCTCCCGAGCTTCCAGTATCTACCACGGAGGAGGAGGCTGTTCACCTGTATCCATACTGCTCCGCTCGGGAACTCTACTAGGATGGTGGCCTCTGGCCTCTCGAACTCGGCTACAGCATCTATTCTCTCCTGGATTAGCTTCCCTATCTCCCTCCTTATTTCGGCCCTTATACTCTCTCCGTGCTCTAGCTTGTACTCTTCCTTGATCCTCTCCTCTCTCTCCAGGATTGGGGGGCTGACCCTAGCTCCGACGATGAACCGCTTAACACCGTAGGCTTTGATGAGGGGGATTGCCCTCTCAACAGCCTCCTCAATGAAGGTCTCTAGTCTACCGCCACATATAGCGCATGTTCTCTCCTCGAGATCTTGCCCTGTGAGTTTCCTGTAGAGGCCTGATGCCGGCCCGCCGATATTGGGTGCCACGTCTGTGAAGATCGATTGCGGTGCCCCCTCGATTATCATCTTGTGCAGGGTCATTATCAGGGAGGTCTTTATGGCCCTCCCCCTATCCTTATTTGAGAGGCCATGGCCCAGCCTCGCGAAGAGCCTGCCTAAGCACCTGTCACATAAGGGGTACTTCTTCAGCACCTCCCAGGCCTTCCTCTCGAGGTAGCCCCAATCAATGTGATCCTCGCTCAATACGCTGACCCCATAGTCTCCCTGCGGTTCATCATATCGTTGGTATTATCTATTTTAGCTCTGACAGGGCCTTGGCTAGGAGAATAGGTGGGTAGTGTGCCAGTCCAAAGGCCGAGGAGGAGGGGGAGGCTAAGGTTCTGCCCCCGCTGTAAGAAGCTTATGATACCCAAGATCGTTAATGGTAGGAAAGTTCTAGTCTGCCCTAACTGTGGATATACTATCGAGCTGGAGGACGACGACGCCTACAAGTTCGGGGCCCCAAAGAAGAAGAGCCCCAAGGATAAGATCATAGTAGTAGACGCAAACCAGCCCCCGCCTACGGCTACCGTGCTAAAAGGCCAGGTGAGATGCCCGAGATGCGGGCACGACGAGATACTGTTCTGGATGATGCAGACCAGGGCCGCAGACGAGCCCCCAACTAGATTCTACAGGTGTCTGAAATGCGGATACTCGTGGAGGGAGTACGACTAGACCCTGATGAGGCTTGCAAAACGGGGAGCCTGATAGCGGCTAAGATCCGAAAGTTGCTGGACGAGGCAGTAGTTAGAACTCCCCCCTCCATCACTAGCAGGCAATTCGTGGAGGAAGCATACCGCCTGGCGATAGCCCTCCAGAACCTCTTATCGGAGTGCGGGAAACAGGGCACTCGAGATACCGGGATCTAGGAGGTTTTAGATACGTCCTGTTAGTGCCTTGGGGTTGCCTCACACCATTTTAATGTATGGAGGACACCAATTCAGTCTGGGTATAACTGCTGGGGGGTAACCCTCTACCATGAATGAGGGGGTTGAAGTTGGCCAGGTTCGTGTTCGGCGATGCTAGGGTCTGGAGGTATATGATTGCTAGCGTGGAGAAGATCTTAGATGAGGGTGTCTTCCTCCTTACCAAGGAGGGGATAAGCCTACGGGCCCTTGACACAAGCAGGGTTGCGATGGTAGACCTCTTCTACCCTGAGAGTGCGTTCCTAGAGTATGAAGTTGAGGGGGAGCAAGTCGAGTTCGGCGTTTCATTCGGAGTCTTCTCAAAGGTTCTTAGGAGGGCTAGGAAGAACGATGAACTCGAGATCTCTGTGGGCGACTCACACATAGAGATCATCTTCAGGGGGCGTGGTAAGAGGATCTTTAGAATACCGCAGATAGCACTCACATATGAGAGGCTACCGGAGCCTAAGATCCCCATCACCGTGAGAGCCTCGATGACGGGGACAGTGTTTAGGGAGACCATCAGGACGATAGAAGTCATAGCAGAAGCTATAGAGCTTGAGGCCTCCGAGGACACGCTCTACGTCCGTGGGGAGGGAGACATTGAGAAAGCGGAGCTAGTCCTAAGCATAGAGAGGGGGAGCCTCCTAGACCTCCAGGTCGAGAGCCCTGACAGGAGCCTCTACACCCTCGAGTACTTCTCCCAGATGCTCCAAGCCGCGCAGGCAGCGAACACCGTGAACATAGGCTACAGTGCTGATGCCCCTGTAAGGGTCGATATGCTGTACGCTCCGGAGGGAAGGTTGACCTTCTATGTATCGCCGAGAACGGAGTAGAGGGGGTGCTGTACTAGAGGTATCGCAGTTTAAGGGGGATACCCAACCACTTTTACAGGCCCTCTATAGGATCTATTACAGTATATCCAGGTGCATAGAGGAGCCCCCTAATCTTCCCATGAGGGAGTTCGCCTTCCAGCTATGGGGTTCTGAGAGCTACGTCAGGCATATCTCGTTTGACACGTACAGCGACCTCATCGAGTACCTATCATCCAAGGCACCACGCCACGCCTACTACTCCATAGCCCTTTACGAGCTACCTGAAGCGGGGTCTATGGAGGAGAAGAACTGGCTAGGCTCAGACCTGCTATTTGATATTGACCTAGACCATGTGGAAGCCTGCTTCGAAGATAGCGTTAGAATGGAGAGCGGTGAAATCCTCATAGGCGACGGGTGCCTCTTGGAGGGATACAGACTGGCCCAGAAGCTGTCGGCTATGATAAGGAGAGACTTGAAGCCTGACAAGGTTACCATCTACTACACAGGCCATAGGGGGTTCCACCTTAGAGTCATATGCGAAAGGTGTAGAAGCCTGGATAGGGGGGCTAGGAGGCAGATAGCCCAGTACTTTGCCGGGGAGTCGGTCGAGCCCACCCTTATCTTCCCACCTGCAAGTGGGGGGAGGAGGAAGACAGCTCCCGCGATCCCAGGTGAGGAGGAGCCTGGATGGAGGGGGTGGGTGGCCCCCTACATTAAGGCTGAAGCCCCCGGTGCGAGGAGCCTCGTTGAGGCCTACGGTAAGAGGTGGCCCGACGAGATCAGGAGGCTCATATCAAGCGCTGCTGTGCCGATCGACACAATGGTCACCCAGGATCCCACGAGGCTCACGAGACTGTTTGGGAGCCTGAACGGTAAGGGGAGCTTCCTAGTATATGATGCAACAGAGACTTTCAGGCCAGGCCCGCACCTCTCACCTTTTAAGGGCGACATAGATGCTCTCTTTAAGTCGGATTTACCCCCTCTCAAGATAATGGGAGTCACTGTTCAGGGTAGAAGGGGTGAAGGGCAGAGCCTCCCCGCCCATATAGCCGTCCATCTGGCAACAAAGGGTGTAGTGGAGCCGGTTAGGGGTGAGGTTGTTGTCAGAGCGAGTTCCTGCGGGAGGCCCCTACAGGGCCGCTATAGGCCTTCACGAAGGCTTTAACCTGGAGCACTTGTCTGAGGCGAGGAAGATTCTCTCAACATACTGTGGATCCGGCAGGGGATATTGCTGTACCGTTATTTCAATGCTTGAGAGGATAGCCCCTCTCGTGGCCCGTGCACGTTTGGAGGATCTTGCTGGCGACAGTAAGTATGAGGGTCTGGACAAGGAGGTGATAGAGCTTTTCTCGGGCCTCCTAGAATTTTATAGCGGCTACATCTCGGGCCTCCTGCTGGGCTATGCTGAGGATGTTATAGTTAGGGTGAGGGAGGCGTTCAGGTTAGAGGGCCACCTCCTATACCCTGGAGAGTATGTCAGGCTCACACCCGGGAAGGCAGCTGCCCTCACACTAGCAGGCTTGGTTGAGCCGGGGAGAGCGACAGCCTTTAAAGCGGCCCAGGAGTGCAATAGTGTGGAGGAGGGGTAGCAGGAGTGAAGTTCCCAAAGAGGATTAGAACGTACTGTCCGAGGTGTAACACGCACACAGTGCACACGGTGCAGGTATACAAGCACGGTAAGAGGAGGACAATGTCTGAGGGTCAGAGGAGGTATATGAGAAAGCAGGAGGGATATGGTAGTAAGAGGAGGCCCGAGCAGAAGCGTTACGCTAAGGTCACAAAGAAGGTGGTACTCCGCATCCAGTGCACCCAGTGCGGATACAGAAGGCACATCCTGGGCATAAGGCTAAAGAAGATTGAGCTTGTGGATGTAACCAGGTAGCTGAGGGGAGGGTGAAGGGCGGTGGCACACTTCATGGTCACAAAGAAGAGGAAGATACTGGTTCCAAGGCCTAAGAGCAGGTTCCTGCTGGTGGTCTGCCCGAACTGTGGTAGAAAACAGGTGGTTTTCAGCCACGCAACCTTCCCCGTGAGATGCCACAGCTGTGGAACCCTACTAGTCCGCCCAACAGGGGGTAAAGCCGAGATCCTTGGAAAAATCGAAAAGGTACTAGGCTAAAGAGAGCGGATCAGAGGCACCCTCCCTTTTACTCTCACCTCTTTACCAATGAACCACGAGGAGATGTCCACTATTATCCTATAGTGGTCGCCTAGCAAGACGATGACCTCATCCCCCTTAACAATAAAGTATGCTATCTACGTGTTGGTTAGCCTCTGAGAAATGCATTTAGCACGGCTTCCATATGATGAGGTTTAGGATGTAATATGCCTTTCAGAAAGGGGGGACTGTTTCGTTACTTCTTCTTCTTCGGCCTAAGATTCTTGCTCTTACACCGTCTACACTTCTTCGCTCCTGGAGGGTTTAGGGCTCCGCACTTTCTGCAGACCATCTTATTGAGCACTCGCCTCTCAACTATCGCTATTAGCTCCGGATCTGTTATCGGCATGTTCCATCTCCTCCCCCTTGCCCCATCCTACCGGTATTTGGGGGGATAAATTAAGCTAGTGGTGGTAGCAGTGGATACATTTGGACTCCCCGCCTACTGTATAGGCTCAGCGGGTGGTAGCGGTGCCGGTCGAGATCCCCTTGGATAGGATCTGTGTTAGGACTGGACTACTATGCCCCTCGTGTCAGCGGAAGGTTAGGGAGGAGAAGTATACTGAGGATGATCTCAACGTTATGAGGGCACTCCTCAGCATAGAGGGGAAACTTGGCCAGCTTAAAGTCAAGTTTGTGAGGTCTTATAGGGTTGACCATAAGCTTGTAGTTCTCCTTGAGTCTACTAGTGGTACGCTCCCTGTTTGGCTCAACAGGGAGCTTCAAGCGGCTCTCGACGATCCAACAGTGAATAGTGTTATAGTCCTACCGGCTAGGGGCGTTGGCGTGAAAGAGCTCGTGGAGGCCGCTATTAGGCCTTTCAAGGTTGTAGACGTGTCTAAGGTGTATAGCCCGGACGGGTCAGTCTACTATGTCGTAAGGCTTCCCAGTAATGCTAGGGGGAAGTTGGATGCCGGTGTCTTGAAGATTGTCTTGGATCTCATAGAGAAGAGGTTTAGGGCTGGCGTGTACCTCGAGTATGTTGAGGAGGAAGAGGAGGAGCCTGGCGTTAAGATCTCGGTCAAAGACCTACGGAGCCTGCTTGACAGGCTTGACAGGTTCTAACCAAACCATGCGTCCAGGCTTGTCTGCCTCGCCTTTAGATGCTCTCTGTAGGCTTTCCTCAGCCTCTCAGTCGCTCTCTTCACCCTCTCAGGGTTGAAGTCGTGCTCTTCAACGAGTATTTGGTAGATTTTCTCCTCGTCAGGGGGTCTGAACTGTATCTTGTAGTCGTCGGTCACGTCAGGTTTGAGGAAGTAGTTGTAGATAGCGACTATATCATAGTCTCCAGCCATCTTCTCAACAGCCTTCAACGCCTTTATTGGGTCACGGTATGTCTTCACATGTCTTAAGGCGGTTTTAGGGCCGAACCCAGGGATGCCCTTCGGGTTATAGTCTGTCCCCAGCAGTATCCCGATAACTACGAGCTGCTCCCTTGTTATCCCGAGCTTATTGAGCAGCTTGTCGAGATATATTATCTCGGGTTTGACCTCGACATACACGTTCCTCCCCGGAAGCTTCCTCCTCCCAGTTATCGCTAGGTTTCTAACAAGCCTTGGGGCGCCGAAGAGGAGGCTGTCATAGTCCTGGCTGCCTGCGGCCCAGACGTCCCCCTTCCTCGCCATGTAGGAGGCTTGGGCTTCACCCTCACTCGGGGCCTGAACCCACGGTATTCCCATGGCGTCTAACAGCTTCTTCGCCTCCTCTGCCATCTCCCGTGTTAGGTGGGCTGCTTGCATAGCATACTTTCTTGCCTCCTCGATCCTGCCTGTCCTCCTGACCTCTTCGAGCTTCTTTTCCGCCTCCTTCTTCCTCTTCATCCTCTCACTTAGCTCCCTCTTCTTCATCTCGGGGGGGATGCCGTCGAATACATAGACTGGTTTTATTCCTGCCTCTGCCATGTTTATGGTTCTGTAGAATAGCCCGCTTAGGTGGCTCGTGACCCTGCCCTGCCTGTCCATTAATGGTGTCCCGTCCGGCTGTCGGATTGCTGTGAGGAACTGGTATAGCATGTTATATGCGTCTAACGCTATTATCCTGCCCCTCAACCCCCTGATGTCTACTACCTCTTTTGCTTCCTCCGGTATGAGCTCTCTAAGGTTCACCCCCACTGTGACCACCCCAGGTGTATATGTTGTAGTGTGGTAGAATGGATATCTCTTCTATTACGAACTCGGAGGCCTAACCTTTATCCTAAACTCCTTCCGCAGCCCGCTCGACTCGACAGCTACTTTCCCTAGGATCTCCAGGGTCATGAGGATCTTAGCCAGCTCCCTACGGGAGAAGCTGTAGCCGTCCCTTGCGAGTGAGTCGGTAAGCTGCCCCTCCTCCACAGGCACACTACCATTATTGCTGAGGGAGAGGAGCTTCTCGTAGACCACGTTTATGTGGTGCCTGTCAACCCATATATCGCTCCTTACCAACAATATCCACCTCACAATAGTAGGTTAGAAGCGGGTTAGTAAGTTATGTGTGGCTCGATCCTCCTCTTCTCCCTCGCCTTCATCTGCCTGTAGCTCTGCATCCACTGCTCGTAGTATCTTATCATCTCGGGGGTGACGCTTGGCCTCACCTTCTTCATGGCCTCCTTGAAGTGGTGCATGTGCACCTCTCCAGCGTTTATGTCCTCGCGTAGGGCTAGCATTGCGGCCTCTCTCACTAGGGCGGCAAGGTCTGCCCCCGTATAGCCCTCTGTCTGTTTAGCGATCTCGAGGAGATCTACGTCCTCTGATAATGGTACCTCCCTAGTATGGATCTTGAGGATCTCAAGCCTGCCCTCTAAGTCCGGTGGTGGGACGTAGATGATCTTCTCCAGCCTTCCAGGCCGGAGGAGGGCCGGGTCTATCATGTCTGGCCTGTTAGTAGCCGCTATTACCACGACGTTGCTCATCTCGGTTATTGCGTCTATCTCTGTTAGTAACTGGCTCAGGATCCTCTCCGTCACCTTAGTGCTAGTATCAGCCCCCCTGGTTAGGGCTATTGCGTCTATCTCGTCAAAGAACACTACGGTTGGGGCGTACTGTCTCGCTTTCCTGAAGATCTCTCTTATCGCCCTCTCGCTCTCTCCGACCCACTTGCTCAGGATCTCCGGGCCCCTCACTGCTATGAAGTTCGCCCCGCTCTCTGTAGCGACGGCCTTAGCGAGCAGGGTCTTACCAGTACCGGGCGGGCCGAAGAGTAGGATGCCCCGTGGCGGCTTGATGCCCATCCTGGCGAAGGCCTGGGGGTATTTGAGGGGCCATTCTACGGCCTCTCTTATCTCCTGCTTGACCTTCTTCAGCCCCCCTATGTCGTCCCAGTGCACTTCGGGGATCTCGACGTGGATCTCCCTCAGGCCGCTCGGGGTTATCTCCCTGTAAGCTGCGAGGAAGTCCTCCATCCTGACCTCCATCTTCTCTAGGACTTCCACTGGGATCTGCTCCTGCTCAAGGTCTATCTCCGGCAGGTATCTCCGGAGTGCGTGCATCGCCGCTTCCTTCACTAGGGCGGCAAGGTCTGCCCCGGTGTATCCCTTCGTCATCTCGGCAAGCTTCTCCAGGTCTACATCGCTGGCTAGGGGCATGTGCCTGGTGTGGATCTGTAGGATTTCTAGCCTGCCATGCTTGTCTGGGAGGCCTATCTCTATCTCCCTGTCGAACCTTCCAGGCCTCCTTAGTGCCGGGTCTATGGCGTTCGGCCTGTTGGTCGCTGCTATCACTATGACCTGGCCCCTGCTCTCTAGGCCGTCGAGTAGTGCTAGGAGCTGAGCAACTACTCTTCTCTCTACCTCACCTACGACCTCCTCCCTCTTGGGGGCTATGGCGTCGATCTCGTCGATGAATATTATGCTCGGGGCATGCTTCTTAGCCTCCTCGAAGATCTCCCTGAGCCTCTGCTCGCTCTCACCATAGAACTTGCTCATGATCTCGGGGCCGTTGATCGCTATGAAGTGTGCATCACTCTCGTTAGCGACGGCCTTTGCGAGCAGGGTCTTACCAGTACCGGGCGGCCCGTAGAGGAGGACTCCCTTTGGGGGCTCGATCCCGAGCCGGGCGAATAGCTCGGGGTGCCTGAGGGGTAGCTCAATTAGCTCCCTAACCTTTACTATAACATCCCTGAGACCCCCAATATCCTCGTAAGTAACTTTCGGCACGTTGACTGTGCTGACAGGCTTTTCAAGTATCTCGATAATCGTCCGGTCTGTGATTATTACGGGCCCTTTAGGCTTGGTCATGACCGCTGTGAGGTATATCTCCTGGCTTAGGACGGGGACTACGAGGATGTCGCCCTCTATAAGTGGGGTGCCCTTAAGCTTCTTCTTTACATAGTTCTTGAAGCTCTCGTCTACAGATATGGTGTGGGTGGTGGGGGCTAGCCTAACCCTAATAGCGGGCTTGACTCTGGCCTTTCTGACAATGACTTTGTCTCCTAGGTTTACCTGGGCGTTCTTCCTGAGGACTCCGTCCATCTTTATGATATTCCTACCCTGATCCTCGGGCAGGCTCGGCCAGGCTATTGCTACAGTCTTCCTCTTCCCCTCGATCTCTACGACGTCTCCGGGCTCTATCCCAAGCTTCCTCATAACGGTTAGGTCTATCCGAACCCTTCTCTTGCCGTTGTCCCTCTGTGATGCCTTTTCAACCCTTAGGATCGCCTCTCTGGGTCTTTCTCCGCCTCGTCCTGGGCCTCTTCTACCCGGTTCTACCATGGCCTGCACCCTTATGCCTTATCCTCTAGCGGGCGGGGAGCGGTATTATTCGCGCATTTATGGGGGTCTCCCTAGTTTACTTATTGTTCTTAGTCCGAGTTCTTATAGTATAGGCTCGCCGGGTTCATACACTTAGCCACTTATACTTGTTATCTATATTATGCTATATTATTATAAATTATGATATTATATTTACTAACTCGAGGCCCCAACGTAATTACATGGGAGAGAGGAATATATATGAGTGCTTATAACATCAGAATACATGGGGAGCGGATTGTCCTCAGACGCCCCCAGGACTGTAGGTATAAGATGCCCCAGGTGTGGTGCCCCGCTCGAGATAACACCTGAGAGTATCCTAGTAGTGTGCAAGTATTGTGGATACCCTTACTGGACTAGTCAGGCCTACGTCTATCCGATCTATATTGTGCCGTCTTACTCGGAGCACGCCTCAAGGTTCTTTGAATCCTGGCTTAAGACGGATAAAGATATGAGAAAGATCGCTAGCAGAGTAGTACTAAAGCAGGTTCAGACTACATATGTCCCCGCATATCTTGCTGATTCGTATACTTCAACCGACTATTACGGTAAGCTGAGGGTGAGATTAGAAAAGAGGGTTACGAAGAAGGATTCCGAGGGGAATACTTATACTGAGATTAGGAGGAAGAGTGTAACGGTAACCGTTGACGGCCACTTCGAAAAGGAGTATCAGATTAACATTGTGGCTAGGAGGTCTGTTGATAAAACCATAGTTGACCCCATCCTCTCCCATTTCAGGGAGGACTATAATAACAGATACGTGACACCTCAGCCTCTAGCCAGGGCAGACTGGAGTAAGATTAAGGGAGACGTCCTAAGCGCCGAGATACCGCCTAAGGATGCAGAGAGCTACGCTAGGGATGAGACCTGTGACATGCTAATATCGGACGTCATAGACGGGATGAGGAGGAAGGCTAAGAAGATAGCCGAGAGAAGGAACCCGGGCTGGAGGGCCACCTCAGCAGATGTTCTCGAAAAGAAGATCCCATGCAATATAGAGAAATTCCAAATGTCACCGCTAATGCTAGTCCCGTACATAGTTGCATTGTACGATTATGGAGGAAAAATCTACAAAGCGGTCTTCTCGGGATGGGATGGAATGAGGGTGTGGGGTGAAGAACCAATACTCCCTACGCAAAGGCTCCTCTACTACACAGCAGGCTTAACCTCCACAGGATTACTGGCTGGTCTGGGCTCCGCTATACTGATAAGCGCTATAAAGTCGGGTAGTGACCCGCTGATAGGGATAGGTCTACTTCTCGTAGGGTTACTTGTCAACGGGAAATTCGCCTCTCTCAGTATTAAAGGTGCTAGAATCGAAAAAATTGATGATAAGAAAAAGGAGAAGGAGAGTGCGAGTGAGAGGCTGATAGAATGGCTAGTCAAATGGTGAAGGTAAGGTGCCCCTACTGCGGGGCTACCTTTGAGGTTCCAAAGACTGTGAGCGTGACCGTTTGCCCATACTGTGGTACGGCCATATGGATAGAGTCTGGCGAGAGAATAACAGAACACTATATGTACCCTGATAACATTAGCTTTAACATGTCATTCAGGAACGTAGTGGGTATTGCGGAGAGACAGTATGCAGCCCCAGCCGACCTCGCTGAGACCGCAACCCCGAAGAGTGGTAGGCTGCACTTCATCCCCCTATACATCTACCATATCAAGGTAGTGGCTAAGTGCCCCAAGGAGGAGGAGTCAGGTATAGAGGAGGATTGGACTACACTCTCAGCGGTCAAAAAACTCCCCTTAGGTCTTACCTCCACATACAGGTTCGCCCTCGGCTCCAGGAGATACTTCGAGCCTAGGAGGCTTGAAAGAGGCGTATACCACCAGCCCGAAGTCTCTCCAGAGCATTATATTGGTAAGGTCTCGAAGAAGGCTAGAGGGAGGGCTAAATGGGAGGCAAGCTGCTCTAACCCAAAAATAAATGATGAGACTAGATGGGAGGGGATAGTCCACTACCCCTTCTGGGAGATCACGTACGAGTATAGCGGGCGGGAGTATAACGCGCTTGTCGATGCTGTGGATGGTAGTGTAGTATACGTTGAATACCCGATAGAGGAGAGCAAGAAAAAGAAGCTCCTGGTAGGAGGATCCGGATTCCTCCTGATTCCAATGGGTGTAGGAGTTTATGTAGGATACAAGCTTGGTATGCCGATAATCGGAACTGTATCCTCAGCACTGACAGGTGCTCCAGGCGCTTTCATCTACTGGACTATAGCGTTCTCAGAACGCGGAAAATATAAGCTTAAGTCGAGGCTCAAAAAGCTCTGAAGATAGTTACCAACCTTTTCTCCTTGTAGAGCGGCTAGCTCATCCTGTGTACTGCCTCTACTTCTACCTCGTTTACCTCATCCAGACCTCTGATGAGTTCTTCTATTTGGGCTGTGCCGCCCTCGGTCTGCTCGGGCATAGATATGACGAGCTTTAGGGCTTTTAGGCCGAAGGCGATGGGCTCCTCGCCGCTCGCCTCAATCTTGTACCCTTCTGGGAGCACCTCCCTTATCTTCTCTAGGAGCTGACTAGGCTGGATCTCGACCGAGCTTGGGTAGACCTTCATGAGTATTGCCACTCTAGCCATCTCTGATACACCTCCAACTATGTTCTCAGGGCCCTACAAAGCCGCAGTTGGGGCACTTATATGGGGTGCCCTGTGCACGGCACTTACTGCACCTCCAGATGACTGACTGTCCGCAGTTGGGGCATAGGAATGCTACAGCCTTCTCTCCGGGAGCGATGATCTTCCCGCAGCTTGTACATATCGGGGGGTTGACCTCGTCGTAGACGTCTATCTTCCTGATCTCTATCGTTGACATCTCCTCCTCCACCGCACCGGGGGTAGGGTGTGGAGGCACCTTAAAAGGCTGATTGCCCTCCTCCTAGGCTAGCAGGCAGGTTTGAGGTGCTGTCGTGTGAGGATAAGATTGGACGACGCAGGTATTGATGAAGCGAGAAAGGCGATTGCTGAGAGCGTGGAGGAGGCGAGGAGGGAGCTTGACTCCCTGGACGCTGTTAGAGAGCAGCTCATTAAGCTCTCCAGGGAGGTCATCCGAGAGTCTGGCCGCTCCATCGTTGAGATCCACAAGGGTAACTTTGATACGGCAAAGGGTCACCTCGAGGTCTGTGAGGAGAGGGCCCTCTCAATGATCCGGCTCGCATCTAGCAAGCCCCAGCTCCTCTATACGGGCCTCGTGAACAATGCTTTGAGCGAGTATGTGGAGGCTAAGCTCCTATACTCGCTAGCCGCCGAAGGGCGGCTCCCTCCCCTTAGGGAGCTGGCTGGGCTGGGAGTCCCATTAGTACCGTATCTTCAGGGGCTTGGGGATCTCGTTGGGGAGTTGAAGAGGCTGTCCCTTGAGCTCATCAGGGAGGGGGACTACGAGCAGGCGTGGCGCCTGCTGTCTATCGCCGAAGCAGTCTACCTGGAACTCCAGAGCCTGGACTACCCTGACGCGTTAATCCCGGGTGTTAGGCGGAAAGCTGATGTCGCCCGCAAAGTTGTTGACGACCTTAAGGGGCTACTTATAGACCTTTCCAAGAGGGAGGAGCTAGCCAACCTCCTTAGGAAGGCTTTGGAGGGCCTAGATAGGCCTGCTTAAATTAAGGGCCGGCACCCGTATTCGTGGAGGGTGTGGGAGAGTGTCTGAGAAGGGAAGAAGTACTGTCTTGAAGAGTCGATACCCGCTACCGCGTGTGGGAGAGCTGGTTGTAGGGACTGTGGAGGAGGTATACGACTTCGGCGCATACCTCTCCCTAGACGAGTACGGGGGTATAAGGGCGTTCCTCCCATGGAGCGAGGTAGCCTCTAGGATGGTCAGGAACATTGAGAGGGTTGTCAAGCCGGGCCATAAGATCGTGGTTAAGGTCATAAGAGTGTACAGGAAGAGGAGGCAGGTCGACGTAAGCCTCAAGAGAGTGATAGAGAGCGAGAAGAAGAGGAAGATGATGGAGTTCAAAAGGAAGGTGAAGGCGGCCACCATAATAAAACTAGTCGGCCAGCAGCTGGGTAAGACGGAGGATGAGGCATACCGCGAGGTGATCTGGAAGCTCGAAGACAAGTACGGAGACGCCATGACGGGCCTCGAAAACGCAGTCCTCTACGGCGAGCAAGCCCTGAGGGAGGCGGGAGTCCCGGAGGAGTGGATCAAGCCGCTCCTAGAGGCTGCCAAGACCCACGTGGAGGTCAAGCAGGTCAAACTGACATGGATAATCCAAGCGACAAGCAAGGAGCCCGATGGTGTAGACAGAATTAAACGCGTCCTAAGCTGGATAAGGGACAAGATCTCGGAAAACCTTAAGGGGGAGATCTCAAACTTGAGGCTCTACACAATAGGAGCCCCGAGGTACAGGCTAGACGTGACAGGCCACGACCCCAAGACCATTGACAGGACTGTATCCCAGATACTCGAGGAGGCAGAGGAAGAGGCTTCAGAGTTAAACGTTAACCTAAGCTTTGAGAAGATAAAGTAGATTTAGCACCACTAACACAACATTATGAGTGAAGGCGATGATGAAAGGGTGAGCTGCCAGCTCAGAGCAGGAGCTGTAAGGCGATGC
Organism: Desulfurococcales archaeon; assembly: GCA_015521115.1. Classification (GTDB taxonomy): domain Archaea; phylum Thermoproteota; class Thermoprotei_A; order Sulfolobales; family Acidilobaceae; genus S143-63. The sequence goes on along the minus strand of WAOT01000040.1, from coordinate 28,717 downwards.
TGTAAGAGGATGGCCCTGAGCCGTAATAACGGAGAACATTTAGGTACCGGGTTGTCAGCTACTTCTACCGTAGAATAAGAGTTTTACTGCCTCCAGTAATCCAATGCACAGGGGTCGGGGAGGGTTCAAGTGCTGGGCCCGGTCAAGGTTGAGGCTGCCCTAATAGTGCTGTTAATCGTATCGTATATTGGAATTAACTTCACAGCAGATCTCCCAAAGTTCTTGATCGGGGAGAACCTCCTATACGCAACCCTATACACATTAACCCTAGTGGCCATCGTCAAAGGGAGACCGCTAGCACAGCCCCTAGCACTTCTCGTTTCATCGTTCAACGCGGGGAGAGTGTCGAGGAGTATAGTTAGCCCGAGGGGCGAGATCCAGGAGCTAGCCCTGCAACACCTCCCACTACTAGCTCTGATCCTCGCGGTCACAATATTATCGTTCATACTCACTCTAAAGGGGAGGTGAGGAAAGTATGAAATGGCTGCTGAGGCGTTGCACCGTATGTGGGAGGTACACGCTGAGAAGAGACAAGTGCCCCGTGTGTGGAGGGCCAGTGAGAGTACCGCACCCGCCCCGGTTCTCACCTGACGACCGGTTCTTAAGGTACAAGTATGAGATGCTGAAGAGGGCCGGGATCATACCCCCGTAGAACTCTTCCTCTCCCCGTGATTCGAGCTCCAGACCCTTGAAATCCTACAGGGCACCGCATCGGCCTCAACAGTAGATCACACATTAACGTAGTAATATCTAAGGGTACTAGCCTGCGAGTACCTTTCAATCACTCTGTAGTAGGGTATTAAATGAATATGTCGTGGTGCCGCGGCCGGGATTTGAACCCGGGTCACGGGCTCGAAAGGCCCGCATACTGGGCCGGGCTATACTACCGCGGCACATCCCCTGCGCCGGACGTTGGAGCCGGGGCCGGGATTCGAACCCGGGACATAACGGGTCTCCACGATGGGCACGTCCCACGCGGGGCCTCTGCAGCCCGCCGCCTTCGACCGCTCGGCCACCCCGGCCCTATCCCATAGCCTATTATATCGTGGCGGGGTTTTATTCCCTTCTCCCCCTAAACCTGGCACACACAGCTAATCCAGGCTAATGACGACTAGATTGAGGAAGGAGCTCGCCATGGCCACAACCGTATACCACCCTACAAGTAAACTCTTTAAAGCTCCCTTGACGATAGTAATCAGTGGCCCGCATAAGGGCCCCGCCGTAGCTCAGCGGCAGAGCGCCCGGCTGTAGGGGGGTGGGCGCCTGCCCGAGGCAAGGACCCTCATAGGGGCCCTGCCCCTGTACGGGCAGAAACCGGGTGGTCCGGGGTTCGAATCCCCGCGGCGGGACCACCCAATCCTTCTAATAATGATCAATAATGATCAAGCCAGTATACTTTGAATATCTAGTAACTTAAAAATTGCTGGTTTGTCTAATGCGTTTAATTATCTGTTGGAATGTTAAGAGAGCGTTTATGTGAGCTAACTGTATAGGATGGGGTCGTTTGAGGCAGGAAGTGGATAGGTTTCAGGACGGTTTGGCGCCGCGGCCGGGATTTGAACCCGGGTCACGGGCTTGACAGGCCCGCATACTAGGCCAGGCTATACTACCGCGGCTCGCCACTAGTGTTCTATGCCTCCACTCTATTTAAGTGTTTCTCCGACTCCTCCACTGCTCCTGGCGTTTTGAGGCCCGACCCTGTTAGCACTAGGAGGGCCTGGTTTAGGCCTAGTGCTTCCCTCGCCGCCTCTACAGCTGCAGATGATGGTTCTACGATGAAACCACTGCGCCAGAGCCTCTTTAACGCCTTTAGTAGAGCTTTATCCCCTACAACTACAAGCACGTCTGTCGCCCGGGCCATCTCCTCTATTCTAGGAGGGTCTTTATATACTAGTGCGTCGGCCAGCTTGCTGGTTGGGCCTCCAATCTTCGCCTTCGGGGTTATGTATTGTTCTAGGCTTGCTGCCTCCGCCGCTTGCACCGTTACTATCTCTACCTTCTTACCCGCCTCCTTGAAACCTCTGTATATGGCAAGTAGGAGTGTACCACTACTGGCAGGAACCACTATCGGGTATAAAGGTTCCCTTATTTCTCGGGCTATGCTTTTTATGCCCTCTATGAATATTGGGCTGTACGCGTGGGCTACATAGAAGCATTTCTCCGATTCCCTCTCCGCGGCTAAAGCTGCCTCTCTCCTAGTGGGGTGTATAACGAGCTCTGCCCCCAAGCCTTTTATAAGCGTAAGCTTTGAGGGGGCTGAGGTCTGGGGGACGTGTATCCTAGCCCTGAGCCCGAAGTGTGCGGCGTATGCAGCTGTTGATAGGCCCGTGTTTCCACTGGAGTCCTCCACAACGCACCTATAGTCAAGGTCTTTCGCTATGTAGAGGCTGAGGCTTACACCCCTGTCCTTAAAGCTTCCTGTTGGGTTGAGATACTCTAGCTTGTACAATACTCCGGAATACTCCACTAGTGGGGTGTGTCCCTCACCTAGGACAGGGCGGGCCGGCCTTGGTATAGTCCCTCGGATCTCTAGTGGAGCACCACACCGTGGGCATTTATGGTAGTATTCCTCGCCTGCCCCCTCCCAGCCGCACTTCGGACAATATAGTCTCCAGGAAGCCATCCTACCCTACCTCATACTTCTATGATCTCAACTTCTCCCGCTAACCTTCTTAGGAGGGCTATGGCACCCCCCATGCCATAAGCCCTTAATACTTCTAGGTCTTCGGGGTGTGCCTTTGTGGTCTGTGTAACCCACACGCCTGCGACCCCCCATGGCCTGTAGAATAGGCTTCCTCTCAAGCCTGGTGGTAAGGGGTGGATGACCTTTCTAAGGCATTTGTGTTTTGCTAGGAACTTGTATCCCTCTACTACTGCCACCCCCTCTTCCTCGTTGATGTGGTTTTCTGGGTCTGTGAGAATGTGTAGCTCCCACCTTGCTGATACGGGGTCGGGGATGTTAAGGTTTAGCTGGAGGTAGTAATGGCCCCTTACTCTAACATACGGGCCTATGACTCTCTTGATTTCTCCAGAGATTACTTTTAAGGGAACTTCGACGGCTGGCTTGCATTGCACCTTCTCTCACCATGTAGCGATTAGGGCTAGGACTGTTATGAGGGCTTGTACTCCTAGGATGAGGGCTACAACCCCCTTTTCTGTCGCCTTACCGGTGAGACGTTTCAGTGTGTATATAGCTAGGTGTGTCACACTGTAGATCTTATCGTAGGGGAGTTCGAGGCTACCATCTGGTTGTGGTATGCCGAAGTTCTGTTTGTATATACCGTTCTTTAGCCCCCTCAGGAAGAGTATGAGCTCTAGGAAGTATAGTGGGAAGACCATTACACCGAACTTCTCGAAGTTTCCAACTATTACCACAGCTGCGAGAAGGCTTCCTATAGCGTATGTGAAGCCATTTCCCGGGAAAGTCTTTGCTGGATACCAGTTGTAGACCAAGAAGGCTAGTAGAGCTGCAATTGATATTAGACTTAGCTTGAGGGCGAGCTCGTGGCCGTGGTGCAGTGCGTATGCTGCATACCCTGAAAGTATTATTGTGGCCATACCAGCCTCCAGCCCGTTGTACCCGGCTAGGATGTTGAATGCGTTTGAGGCCCCCATTACGCCTATTGGGACGATGAGTGTGGAGTAGAAGATCCCGAAGTCTACTTTTCCAATTAGAGGTATGCTCATGGTGCTCTGGCCCGCCTTGACCACGGAGAGTGGGAGTGCTATTATGAAGGAGGCTGCCACCCTATACCGGACGCTCACACCTCCCCTCCATACGCTTAGGTCGTCGACAAGACCTACCAGGACGCCCAGGAGGAGCAGGGTCGAGACGGCCATGACCTCTGAGAGGCTGTAGGGAGTGGATAGAACGTATATGTGGTACGCTTCCAGTATCAGGACGCCAAAAACTATTGCTATCGGAACCCAGACGCCCCCGAACCGGACTGCTAGGGGCTTATGGGGTTTGTTCATGTCCCTGCCCATCGCTAGTCTAATGAGAACCTTAAGCCTGTCGTCTTCATTACTCTTCTTCAGCCTTTCAAAGTCTCTAAACACTGTCCTAATCCATCCCCCAACGAGTCCTAACGTCATCGCTGCAGATATTGTCGAAGCTATGATCACGTCCGTGTAGCTATAGTCCAATATCACCACCCGGGCTCCGTAGTTGATACGTTAAGTTCCTCCTCCAAAGGATAAAGGCTATCACATGGCTCGCTAGGTAACTCTTAGGGCCGATGGAGAGGCGTGGGGCTCTCCTCTCCTCTAAAAGTTTATCAACTTTGGGAGGGGGGTCTACGTTAGCCCCTAAAACCCATAGTAGAGGGGCTTGCAAGTAGAGTTTTGACCCCGATATGTCCCGGGCCTCCTCGGAGAGCCTCACAGGGGTCATCTTCCTCCCTACTATGTTTAGAGTGTCTTCAAGCTCTACCGTATCAGTCCACACGCATCCATCTCGATCATGTTTTATAAGCCCCCTGAGGAGTTTGTGGACGATCTCCTTCTCGTTATAGAGTCTACAGTTCTCGTCTATCTCGTATACAAGGAGGAGATAATGGTCGGGTTCACCTAATGGGAATGCTCCCGCAACCCTCATCCTCCCGTTAAGCTTTAGGAAGGAAGCGGTTTGAACAGCCCTTGCTAGTATGTCTATCCTTGAGTACCTTGAAGCGTACCCTCTTAGGGTCAGACGGCCTCTAATGTTTAGGGGTTTCCCGAAAAATAGGAGGAATGCCTCCCTCAACCTTACTCACTGGGATAGGATTTCCTCGATCTTCTTTTTGACCGCCTCGTAAGCCATCTCCTTATCCGGCTTGGTGGTCTTCGGGTCGAATGGGTACTCTGCTAGGAGTAGAACTATTCTTCCATCCTCTAGCTCTGCGAATAGCTGTGGGAGGCTGGCCATTCCAAGGTCATCTGTCTGACCATGCTCTATCGCGAACAGGTAGTCCTCCTTCTTGACCTCCAGCTCTACCCCTAGCTCCTCCGCTATTCTCTTAGCTAGATTAAGCCACGCCTTATGGAGTGGGTGGAACTCTGCTGCGTCAAGTATTATCTTCTTGATCTTCGCCAACCCTTTCTTCACCTCTCATTGTCACTCCCGTGGCATGGGCTGGGATATATATGGGTTAGAGGCCGACCGCCTCCGGCGCTATTTCACTACACTTTTTCTTCATAACTAGGGCGTCCTGTTCGAGCACTGGGCTCTCACTTATTATTACTGCCTCTATGCCGGTCTCGACATACGCCTTACACACGATCGCCCACTCAGGGCCATACTCCTCCTCGGATAATATGTGGTGCTCCCTCTCTCCTCCCGGCCCATACTCTATTTTTGAGAAGTGAGTGTGTAGCGGGCGGAGTACCCTGGATCCGAGCTCTTTCTCGAATGCCTCTATGACTGATATCACGTCGTCTACACTTGTAACCCTCTGACCCTCATATCGTGCATATAGATGCGCCCAGTCGATGGTTGGTCTGCACCTGCTCCCCAGCTCCCTGCATATTTCTATGACCTCCTCGATATCACCGATAGCCTGCTTTCTCCCCATTACCTCGGGTGAAATGTCGGGCTTTCTCACCCAGGAGGGGAGACCCTCAAGGGCTTCCTTGTAGGACTCTATTGCGACGCGGAGCGCCTCTCTCCTGTCTTTGTACCCTTTATAGTATCCTGTGTGGACTACGACTGCGTATGCTCCCATCCACTCGGCTGCTTTCATACTATCTATTACTCGGCGTATGCTTGCTTTCCTTTTCTCTTCCTCGGTACTGGCCAGGTTTATGTAGTATGGTGCGTGGAGGCTAAGGACTACGCCATGTTTCTCGGCCTCCTCACCCAGCCTCCTGGCCTTTGACTCACTAATCTTGACCCCCCTTACAGCCTCATACTCCATAGCGTCTAAGCCGAGCTCTCTGAGGAATGCGGGGGCCTGTTCTATCTTGGCTGACTTCTTCATAGATATCGGCTTCCCGGCTGGGCCAAACCAGAATCTCTTCTTACCAGGCACTGCCCACACCTCCACGATGGGTCTTGAAACCCGTGGGGCTTTTAGAGGGACAATATATCCCTCTAGCGGGAACGTCTACTAGTACAACCCACCCTCTTTGGGATATCTGCAGGTTTGAGCCTCCTCCTATAAACTATTGACTGCCTGATCTCTTGTGGTAGCGGGTGAGTTTTAGACCATCTGGGCGGGGCATACTGTAGTGACACGATTACAAGTTCCGCGCCAACAGCTTCTACCATCGCAGGTATTAGGGAGACCGGGTATCTTGGTTTCTTAGCCATTGACCAGAACAGGATTATCTTGCTCCTACCCGGTAGACCCATTCCATACGAGTATATCGTCTCTACGGCCTCTTTGACCGCCCATATGGGTTCTGGCACGCCTTTTATTAGCTCGATTTGTGATAGTGCCTCCTCCGCCTTAGACTTATCCGTTGTTGGTTCGATGAGAGGCGATGCTACCTCTGAATAGAGGAGTATGGAATACTCTCTGTCTTCGGAGTTAGTGAGGCATTTTTCTACTAGGAATCTCGTGCTCTCCACCTGCCATGACAGGTATGGTGAAGCACTCTTTGAGACGTCCAAACCGATTACTAGCACTCTACCCTTCACCCTCCACCATGGATAGGAGTGCTGCGTCCAGCTCTGCCTTTCGGGAAACTATGATCCAGTCTGCATCCTCTCTGTACTTTTCATATACGGATATTATCGGGGTATGCTCTGGCTGTGCTAGAAGTATGATATGTAAGTTTACACCGTTCAACTTCGCAAATGCTATTGCATGACCTACTGGGACACCCGCGTTGTAGTCACCGTCTGTTATGAGGACGACCTCTTTTCTTGGATCCGGCAGGAACCTCATGAGCTTAACGCTTTCAACGATCGCGGTGCCGGGGGCTGAACCAAGGTACGCTTTATCGACGTGTCTGAGGGCCCGGAGAAATGACCTATAATTATATGTGGGCGGGATCACCGGGAGAGTCCAACCGGCGAACAGTGTTAACCCTATCCTCCACCCATTCTCTACTGCCCTCTTGGCAGCTGTTAGTAGGGAGTCTATTGAGGCCACCAATTTTGACGGTGTCATATCTGAGTAGCTCTTTGCCATGCTTATTGACACGTCTAGCGCATAAACTATGAGAGGCACTTCCACCCACCTCTCCTAGCCTGTAGAGGGGTGCTTCCACTCGGGAGGTAAGACTATGGGTACTCCACGGAGAGAGAGAATTATCTCCACCCTCTCACTCTCATCAACTAGGCCCCTCTCAATTGCCTCCCTAAATATAGATAGCAGAGAGTAGACCGGGATACCGATGCTCTTAAGAACCCTTCGTATCCTGATATCTGATGAGACTATAGGTATACCGCACGATAAGGCGGCCTCTAAGGTATCCTCCTCGTGAGGAGATATGATTAGCCTCTTCTTGACCTCTGAGACATGAGGGCTCCTAGTGGAGACACATCTAGTTAGAGAGCGGATGTTGAGGAGAGAAGCGGTCAGCCTCCTATATACTGCATAAGCTTCAAGCAACTCTACTTGCTTCATAAGTGATGGTACAGTATAGAACTCGAAACCTTCTCTCTCAAGCCTCGATAGAACATCTACTAGGAGCGAGTTGTAGGATACGAAGATAGCTGAGGGATCTAACACAAAACGTGTGTGTGCCACCTCTTCCTGCTCGCTTGAGGTCTCACCAAGCAGTGGCATTACACCGTTCTTCAGCATGTAGTCTATTATTGTTCTGCATGGGGAGCCTGCAAAGTGGCAGGTGTAGTGTAGTGAGACCTCCTTGGAAGTATACATTTGCAGGGATATTCTCTTCAGGTCTAGCTCATCCATCAAACGTCTGAGAGCATCCCTTACTGCTTCCGAGATCGAGGCATATATTCCTAGGTCTACTAGCCTTCTCAGCCTTTCTTCTAGTATACCTGTAATGTCGACACTAACAACCATGATTGTCCTCCCTTAGCCGGGTTCGACCGGGGATATGTGTAGTTATACGGGTCGGCTTTTATGCCTTGTAAACGTTACAGTCGAGAATTATAAGCACACTCCTTGGGAGGACTTTATAGGAGGATTTAATTATATAGGGAAAAATATTTAATTTTATAGTTTATGCTATATTTTTCCCCGTTATGTGGGCCTCCTGGTGAGGGCGAAGCCAATACCTATGATTGCTGCTAGCAGCACAACTGTGCTAAGGCTTGTCATCGTGGTTACTCTGCTCTTTACTGCGTTGTTGCTCTCAGAGAGGGTCTGGTTGAGACTGCTGATGCTGCTGTCTATCTTCTGGCTTAGTGCTGTCTGGAGGTCGCTGATCTTTCCGCTTATCTCGTTGGCCTTACCGTTTATCAGGTCTGTGATTGAGCTGGTCGCGTTCGTGAGGGTTGAGTTGAGCTTGTTTATCTCGCCGATTACCTTGTTGGCTGTGTTGTTCACGTTGTTGTTTATCTTGAGCTGTGCGTTGTCAATCTTCGTGCTAACGGTGTCCACCGCTCCGTTTATCTCGTTCATTAGGCTTGACTTGGTGCCGTTGATTAGGCCCATGATCTTGTCTAGCTTGGTGAGGTTGCCCTTTATGATTCCGAGGTCTGTTAGTATCTGTGTTGCGGTTGTGTTAAGGGAGCTGCCTAGTGCTAGTATGCTGTTGATCACTTCGTTCTTAGCCATGGTTATGTTGTACTCCAGCATATCAGCTGTCGCGTTGATTGTCGCTAGTATCTCGCCCTTGCTGGTGTTGATTACGAATAGTATGTTTCCTGTGCTGTCGGCTATCGCGCCTGTTATGCTCATGTTGAGCTCGTCTATCATCTCACTTAGGTTGGCCTCTACTAGGCCTAGCTTTGTGAGTAGTATAGCAGTGTTGTTGTCGACCTTTGTCAGTAGTGCGTCGAGCTTGTCTAGGGTGGCGTTTAGGCCTACTAGTATCAGGTACTGGTTGTAGAGTATGTTGTCACCGTACATTGTTAGAGCAAGGTATAGCTGGCCTGTGCTGTTGAGCACCTCGCTTGTGCTGGCGTTGATTAGGCCCTCGAGGTAGAGGGTCTCAGTCGTTAGCAGGGTTATGTTGGCGTTGATCGTGTTGGCTAGGGCCATGAGGGCACCCACGTCTGCGTAGGTCTCGTTGAGGGTGTCGCTGACTACCATTAGCTTGCCGTCTATCTCCTCAATGGTTAGGTTGAGGCTGTTGAACTTGTTCTGGATCAGGCCTAGTATCTGGGTCGCATTGTTCTCTATTGCGTTGAGTATTAGTGTTCTAGTCATGTTGATCAGGTCTGTTAGGTTGGCCTCTCCGCTCTGTATCGCATGTATTAGGTTGTTGTAGAACGTGTTAATCGTCTCGTTCAGCATCTCTGAGTTGTTCTCGATAGCCTCTAGTGTGGCGTTGAATAGAGCTAGAATGCTGTGGTCGACTGTGAGGCTTGTGAACGCTACTGCCTCCCTCTTGACGCTGGTGTTCGTTATATTGTTGGTTATGCTGGCGTTCACGTAGGCCTTGACTAGTAAGTCGTCACCCTCAACTGTTACAGGTACTGCGAACCTGTAGTGCCATATTCCTTCGTGGCCCGAGTAGGTGGCCTCATCGTTGTCTATTAGCTTGTTCACTGCTGACCCGTCGTAGTAGTAGACTGATATGTATACGTGGATGTAGTTGAAGTCGCTTGGCTTTGCTAGCTGGCTGCCTAGGTAGACGACTACGTATACGTCTACTACATCACCTGGGTATACTAGCTTGAGCGTGCCTGTGTGCACCTCTATAGTCACATTGGGTAGTGTCTTGTAGTAGATGTAGAATACTGCTGTTATGGTGCTGTTGTATGTTAGCTCTAGCTTGTACACTCCAGGCCCGTTGTCTGTTAGGTATGAGCTCACCATGAAGGTCTCGTTGAATGTTCCGTTCGGGTAAGTTGTGAATGTGCCAGCGAGTGGTGTGACTAGGCTGCCTACCTTGCTGAATGTCCAAGAGACCGTTCCGCTGCTCGGCCATCCGTAGCCCTCTACTATTATGTCCTGGGCGGTGTCTAGGTATAGGCTGGTTAGGTAGAGGGTTGTGCTGCCCGCTGTGTATTTGATCCTCTCAGTGTGCTCGACAAACACCATCTTCTTGTATGTGCTGACGTTAACGGCATAGTTCGTGCTGTCGAAGGCTGTCACGTTGTAGCCTCCGTATGGCGCGATTGGGACGTACACGTTGCTCTTGTAGTAGCCGTTCGTTATACTCACTCCTGCTACGACCGTTACTGGAGCGTAGGGTATGAGTGAGTTAGTTAGTGCGATGTCTGCTGTAGTGAAGTTCACTCCTATTACCTCAACTGTGAACTCGGACTCTCCAGTTAGCTGATCGAGCCATGGTACGTCGTGTGGATAGGCTGGGGATACAGTGTCCTGGTAGACGTATGCGTAGGTGCTATCCCATGTTGCAGTGTTGTTAGCGTCGAAGCCAGATTTCCATATCGGCATCGGGTTGACAAAGACCTTGGCCACGGCATTGTCTGCTAGGTCGTAAGTGAATGTTGTTGCGTCAGTGCTGAATCCGAAGTTGTTGGGGTGGTCAGTGAGTACTCCCTCCGCCACGAACTTGAAGGGTGAGGCTGTTATGTCTGCGTCTGCGGGTATCTTGAGTATTGTGAAGAACATCCCCTTAGAGTTGACTGTAATCACGTTGTCACCATCTGAGTCTAGGAGTGGTATCAGCTCGTCTACTTTGGTAGAGCTGGATACCGTGTAGACGCTAATGTTCTCTGCTATGAATCCGTGTCCCTTCACTAGCACATAGTCTCCTGGTGCAGTCCTGTACTCTCCATAGAATGACGTGAAGTTGCCGTCATTTGTCACGAATGCTATGTCAAGGTATGGGTGTACTCTGAAGAGTGATGGGCCGAGTAGTACTGTTGAGTTGGTGCCTGGCAGGCCCCTGTACATGCCTGAGCTGGTGATCTCCCTTACAGCGAGCCATACCTGGTCTCCACCGTACTGGCCCTCTGGTAGCATGACCGTGAATGTCGCGTTTCCATGTACGAGCGATACGGTGACTGGGGCAGTGTTTACGATCCTGACTCCCCTGTCGTATGAGAAGAAGCATACTACCATGTCTACGGTAGTAGCGGTTGTGTTGGAGCCGTTGAAGTTGTATACGTGCACGGTTACATAGTCGTTCGGGTTGATCTCGGTGGTGTTTGTGGTCGCGTTCTGCGTGAAGCCCACTACCTCGACGCTTGGAAAGATGTTGATTGTCTCGTTTATGCTTCCAATGTTGACGGTTACATTCTCTAGTACTGTGGACGGGGCGTGGTTGATCCACACGATGTTACCGCTGAGGTTTACGGGCTGGCTTAGTGCTTGTAGTGCGAAGCTGAACTCCTCATAGCTAATAATGAGACCCATTACAGTCATGTTACTGTTTAGTTCCTCTAGGGCGAAGTTCTTGAGCGACCCGTTTACTGTTAGGGTTGTGTTTGTGACGTTAGTTGATGTCAGGTTTAGGACATCGCTAGTCTCGTTTACCGTGGTGGAGTTCACCCATACCCTCTTGTAGAGGGAGAGCTGGTATAGTGGGTTGGTGGTGCTTATCAGGGTCACGCTTATGTCGTAGGAGCTTAGGTTGAAGGTGGGATCTACTATGCCTGTTAAGTTCATCTTCAGGTACTCTGTGTTGGATGTCGTTATTGTGGAGTCACTGTATCCTGTCATGGAGAGGTTGTAGTCTACGTGCTCGAACACTTTGCTTACGTTGAGGACTACGTAGAACCTGTTGGATACTGCGATGTGAGCGTAGTTGCCGTCGAAGAACTTTAGGTATAGGTAGCCTGAGTCGTTTCCGCCGAGTAGGTATGATGCTGCGCTCCAGTTGATGTAGAGCATACCTGCGATGTAGTCCTTACCGGCTACGTAGATGCCTGTCTCGAGTGCTAGGTCGTCTACGCCTGGGTTTAGGCTGCTGTATCCGTTGTTTGATAGGTAGATGTCTGCTGTTGAGCCTATCCATCCGAAGGTGTCCCTTAGGTATGTTAGGTTTATGAAGAAGTAGATCCAGTTGTTGGCTGATACGGTTTGTGTTAGGACTACTACTCCCTGGCCTGCGGCCTTTGCTGGCATCGAGGGTGCGTAAGCGGCAACCATGAGGGCTATTAGTAGGGCCGCGAATATCGTTTTCTTCCAGTTCATATTCATACACCCTTCTTTTTAAGCCCGAGATAGGGTTCGGGCTGTCGTTTTCAGTATGGGTCGTGTGGTTCGTTATTTAAGGGTTAAGCCGGGGCATTACCATTGTAGACCCGGGGAGAAGGGGGGAGATTCCCGGGGGCGCCCTTTGGGGGTTTATATTAGGCGTCTGGCTAGGCGGTAGAAGTATTTTTCAAGTAGTAGTGATGCTAAGACTGCTCGGCTACCGTGGTCTAGGATCATTGTGATCCATGCGCCAGCTGCACAGTAGGGGGTTGGGAAGTGTGCTGCTAGGATTGGAGAGAGGGTTACTCTTACTGAGTAGTATGTTATCGTGTTGATTGCTAGAGGTATCATGGTGTTCCCGGCAGCCCTTATTGACATCGTTAGCGATATTGCTTCCCCGAAGAGCGGCTCAGATATTGCTGCGAGGAGGAGGTAGATGCCCGCGAGCTGCCTTGTATACGGGTTTTCGGTGAAGACTCCTGGAAGGGTATCCTTTAACGTTACGAGCAGTAACCCCACAGCTACGCCAACTAAGAGGTTTAGCTCTGCCGAGAGCCACGCCTTTCTCTTAGCTGCCCGGTAGTCCCCCCTCCCGATCTCCTGCCCCGTCAACGCGGCTGCCGCTTCTGACATACTATATAGTGGGAGGAATGCGAGGCTCTCTATCCTAACTCCTATAGTATGCGCTGCAAGGCTCTCGTCCCCGCATCTAGCTATAACGCCTAAGTACGCCATGTGCCCGGAGACCGTGACAAGCCTCTCAATAAATGTGGGGACACCCAGTTTTACTGCCGTTACCGCATACTTTCTCGGCATGTATAAGCGTGGTCTTATGGGCAGGCTCGCAGCTAACAGGAGTAGGAGGACGAGCAGGTATACGAGCGAGGCTATAGAGCTCGCCACGCCTGCCCCTATAACTCCCAGTTTTGGGGTACCTAGGAGGCCGAAGATTAGGATCGGGTCGAGTAGGATGTTAGCTGTAGTGTAAGTCATTGAACCCCAGAGTATCGGCTTAGTCCTTCCATACCCCCTGTATGCACTGGCCAGTGCTGCTGCAGGGTATGAGACTAGAATACCTGGGATCCTAGCCCTATAGTAAGCTACAGCTAACCTGACAGCCTCTCCCGATACTCGGGGCCCGGCTATAAGGCCTGCGAGTAGGGGTGAGAATAGCCACATGGATATCCCGACGGGCAAGCCGAGTAGGAGGGAGAGGGAGAGGGTCTCCGCGAGGGCCTCTTCAGCCTTCTCGTGCTTTCCCGCGCCTGCTGCTTGGGAGACGAGGACTAGGGCTCCCATGTAGAATATTGACGACACAGTGAATGTCAGCCAGCCGATATACCCTCCAAGTCCTACCGCCTCGACTGCAACGTCTCCTAGGTTGCTGACAAAGTACGTATCGGTTATCCATAGGACACTATCCAGCGACTCTGCTAGCATTAGGGGTAGTCCTATCCGCAGCAGCTCCCGCCAGATCTCGGCTCTTCCGATAGGCTGTTTTTGCACCTAATGCCCCTAGAGTTTGCGGGGGAGTGTTCTCTTATTTGATAAGTCTTCTCTAGCATGGCGTTCCACGCCTGTATACTATCTCGCCGTCTATGTAGACGGTTCCTCCCCCTTTCCTTTTTAGGGACTCTAAGATCTTCTTAGCCCTCCTCCTGTAACCGCTATACGCTTCTCTCCTACTCCTTGCGGGTCTCCCTGTTATAGGGGAGCGTATTGCTACTATGGTCAGAGTCACTCCAGTCTCCTCCATTTCTCTCGCAATTTCCACTAAATCATCTTTCACATCGTGTGGGTCGGTGAGGGGTATCTCAATTACAGCCTCCTCAGTCCCCCTCTCCCAGTCAAGCCCATATACTATTACGGCCCCCCACTTACTCGCAAACTTCTCAATAAGTTGTGAGAGTTTACCGGTTGCCGGGTTTGGTTTATACTCGCTCCACCCTCTTTCCTTGACGGTCTCCTCCATCCTGTCTATATCTACTACGATTATAGTTCCCTCAAAGAGGATGTCCAAACCCAGACCCCTCGAGTCGGTGTATGGGCGGGTGGTTTTAGGCCTCTAACAGGATTGTCAGCCGGAAACCCCAGATGGGAAAATCGAGTAGTTCCTGATAGGATGGGGGGAAAATGGACAGGGGGTTATGGGCTTGCTACTTCTATTGCGTTGGAGAGCACGAGATGGCTCTGCTGGCTGTACTCGCCGTCTGCCCCGGGCTGTAGGTACTGTAGCCAGTAGCCGTCGAGCCCGCTGAACAGGAACACCCAGTTCTCCGGGCCGGGTGCGTCGTAGACGGCTATTGTTGCTCCCTTAATAGTCCATCCCCACCATGTGTATACTGCTATCTTTCCTAGCACCTGTACTCCGCTGTCATCGTTGAAGTCTACATACACGTAGTCTGCGTACTGGCTATTGCTTGTGTCTACTAGGTAGTAGTGGCCGTCTATTCCGTTGTAGATCGGGTGGCTGCTGTCTACTACGTATACGGCAACGTATGTGTCATAGGTGTACCCATAGTCCCTGCTATCTGGTGCCGCGTAGCCCGCCTGCTCTACTGCTTTGTTGTAGTGGTAAAGTATGTAGCCCATTGTGCCCTTGCCCTCATATGCTCCATCCAAGGCTACTAGGCCTATGTTGTGGCTATCTATGTATGATAGGAACTGGAGCAGCTCGTCCTTACTCGGCATCTTATCGTGGTCGCTCCCGTCCCAGTAGTTTACGACTACCACTTTTATGTCACTGTCAGCGTGGCTTAGGAAGCTGGTCACGCTCTGGTATGCTACTACCGTATATCCCTTCTGCTGCAGGTACTGCACTATGTTCCCTGCTGTGTCGCCTATCACTGCAACCTTCTCTCCATTCTGCGGTATTGGCTGGAGCGCGAAGTCTACCTTCACCTGCTGTCCGTCTCCTACTGTGACGTTCTTAGTCTGTGAGTAGTAGCCGTCTGCCTCGGCTTTCACGGTGTATGTCCCCGGGTTCACTGTTATCTCGTAGTACCCGTTGCTGTCCGTTGTAGTGCTGCCCACGCCCTCAACCGTCACAACAGCCCCTGCGATGGCCTGGCCTGTTGCCTGACTGTATACGTAGCCATAGATCTTACCGGGCTGTGGCTGCGGCTCGTTACCGCCACCGCCACCACCTCCGCCACCGCCGTAGTGGTTGAGGGCGTATGTTACGGCCTCGTAGGCGTCTATCCTACCGTATCCGTACTCCGTGTCCTGGCCCGACTGTCCCAGGTCTACTGCGGTGTTTATGAGGGCCTCATAGACCTTCTCAGGGGTGTCCTGTACGCTCCAGTCTGTCCAGCCTAGGGCTGAGAGTATGAGTGCAACTGTGCCTGCTACGTGTGGTGTGGCCATGCTTGTACCGTCCCAGCTGGCGTATCCGCCTCCTGGTACTGAGCTTGTTATGCTCACTCCGGGCGCGCTCACGTCAGGCTTGATGTACTGGCTTGGGTAGTAGCCGTAGAAGGGCCAGCTGCTGGGCGGGTTGTTCCAGTTCACTACCTCGCCGCTGCTGAAGCTTGCGTGGTTGTCGTTCTGGTCGGTTGCGCCCACGCCTATGACTCCCCAGATGTTTCCTGGGTTGCTGCTCGTGCCCTGGCCTTCGTTGCCTATAGCTGCTACTACGACTATGTTCGCCTGTAGGGCGTTCTTTATGGCGTCGAGCAGGTAGTCGCCGTAGTAGCCGCTGGCTCCGAGGCTCATGCTTATAACGTGTGCTGGTGCGTTGGTGGGGTTGCCGTTACAGTCGTATGGGCTTACAGCCCACTCTATCCCCGCTAGGACGCTGGCGAAGCTGCCGCTGCCGCCTGGGAGTACTAGGGCGTGCATGAGTTTCGCGTCGGGGGCTACCCCTATCGCTATGTTTTGCCCGTCTCCTCCCAGGACTGTCCCGCTAACGTGTGTACCGTGTTCTCCGCTATCATGTGGTGTCGAGCACTTAGCATTGCCGTTGCTGTCGAACTCTATCCAACCTCCTGGATACCTGCTGTCGCTCGGGTTTACGGTGAACATCTTACCCTGGAGTGCTGGGTGGCTTATGTCGACCCCCGTGTCCAGTACTGCCACTCGGATGCCCTGGCCTCTATCGCCGTACTGGCTCCAAACGTCTGGGGCCTTAATCTTGTATATACCCCAGCTTGAGACGCTCTGGGGCGCTACATCGTCTAGAGCTACTAGGGGTTGTGGCCCCCTCCCAAGATCGAGGGCGTGGACTTCGAAGTTTGGAACAATAGCCTTAACGAATGGGAGCTTTGCCAGTGCGAGGGCTGTCAGGAGAGAGCCCTCCACGAGCTCTGCATTCTCAATCCAGAACTGTCTCAGAACCTTTCCTCCCGTCGCTAGGACTAAGGGGACGGTCTGGGCCTGATAATATGATGCGTACTCCCTGAGATACGAGGCGATGGAGAATGGATTGTTCGAGGCGTAGCCGCTCGGGGCGTTAGTCATTATGACCATGAAGGTTGCCTTCCCATCATCCAGGAGATCCTGCAATACTGCAGGATCGATCTTAGAGAAGCTCATCATTAATGTGAGCGAATTATACGCGAGGTTGTTATGAGAAAACTGAGGGGTGAATGAGGAAGCGACTGGGGCCGCCAGGAAGACGGCAATCATGAGAACCGCAAAGACATATCCCATTCTCAACTCCGGATCCCCACTCTTTTCCCACTATCCGGTGGGAGAAAAGTGGTCAGTACGCAATATATACCTAACCAACGGTTTTCACATTGGAATATGGGATAAAGGAAAGGCTAACGCATTCCCTGTGTAAAAGATCAAATAAGTGGTTGTAGGGGGTTAATAAAGGAATAGGTTCCTCAGGTATGCCTGCTCCCAGCTGTCCTTTGCCTTCGTGTACTCTGCTCTCGGCTCCGGGTCTTTCGTGGGCTTTGGTGGTTTAGTGGTGAAGTTTAGGCCGAACCTGACACTGAGGCTCTCTAGCCTCCCTTCCAGGTTGCCAACATATGCCCAGCCGAGGAAGGCGTACTGCACTTTCACCGGTTCGCCGGTGCCTGTTTCATCTAGGATCTTGTTTGCCGCGAAGAGTGCACTCTCGTACGCTATTTCCTGGTTCTTAGGGAACGGTAGTTTCGCGACGTCTCCTACCCCGTATATGTCGTCATACTTCACGCTCCTCAGGTCGGTGGGGCTCCTGACCTCGAACCACTTGTCGCCTAGGCCTGCTTCCGCCACGAATTGTGGGGCCCTGTTGGGTTCTAGCATTGCTAGTATGTTATACTCGATCTTTTCTCCGTCGCTTAGCACGATGTAGTCTGCCCCTATCTCGGCTATCTCCCTGCTAGTGATAAGCTCTATGCCGGCGCTTTCGAAGAGGGACTTCACTATGTCAGCTATTACTGGCGGCTGGGGTTTGTCGTTTGCGTCTATGTGGACTAGTCTAACCTTCTCCCTAACACCCCTGTGCTTCAATACTGTGTGGATTAGGAGTGTGGTCTCGCTGGGGGCGGGAGCACATCGGTACGGCATTTTGGGTGCGTAGACTACTACGGTGCCCTCGTTTATGCTCCACACTCTCTTCTTGAGGACATCCACCCTACCGGGCTCGTAGACGTTAGCTATGTTGGCCCTATTCTCTGAGTAGCCCTCTATGGAGGTTCCGTCTAGGACTACGCCCGGTGCTACTATGAGGTAGTCGTACTCTATGCTGGGGACGGTGGGTTTAGTGGGGGACTCAGCCAGGTATACTTTCCTCTCTGTCGGGTCTATTCTGGTTACGAGGCCGTTGACCAGGTTGATTTTTAGGTTCTTGGCTGCCTCCTCATAACCTCTTGTGATCCTATCATAGCTCTGCTCTCCTGTAAGAATGAGGGGCCTGCTGGGCCCTGCCATGTAGAATGTGTCCTTAGTTATTACTGTTATGTCGAAGGCGTCACCGGCCTGCTCCCTGAGGGTCTTAGCGACTCCCATGCCTGCTATTCCACCGCCAATTATAACCACCTTCTTCGCGGGCATAACGGACACCCCACCCGTTCTACTCGCATACGAATTGCTGATGAGGGGGATTATCGTGGTGGCTTCCATATTGCTCTAGGTCTTGCACTACTCCTCCTATGCAAAAGGCTCTCCCGGGCACTCCTTGTGGAAGTATTGTTTAAGCTCTTCGGCGAGATCGTTGCTGACCGTGTCGAAGATCGAACCTTTAGCCTCCCTTAGACGTAGTGAGTCCACTATCCAGGAGTACTTCCCACCGGCGAGACCGTTGGCTATCAGGGCCGCCCCCGTTGCCGCCTCCTTAGTCTTTAATCCTAGCCTCATAGGCCTCACCACTTTGGGGGTTCCCGGTAGATGCCTGGCGGTCTTCCGCAGCTCTGTGACTATGTGGGAGGCTATTGGATCCACCCTGAATATGCGGCCACTAACATATACCCTTCGGGGCCTCACATTGTTGGCGATTGCTAGTGCTGCTACCGCCTTTGTGATTGACTCTGAAAGTATCCTGACCGCTAGTAGGGCCCGGGTATCTCCTGCTTGTAAGCGATCTGCAAGCTCCTGGAGATCACCTATCCCCGTGAGCGTTGATACCCCGCCCCGGAAGAGGAGTGCCTTAGAGAACCGTGGTTTTACTGCTGCAAGTGCATAGGCTAGCTCGGAGTCCATATGGCCTGCCCCCATGAAACCCCAGAAGCCTGCTGTCCCTGCTATTGCATCTACGAGCTCTCCGCCTGATACAAGCATTACACTGTTGTACGCCTTCCCCGCCTCGATCACTATTATATCGATATCACCGGGTTCAACACCGAACTCGTCTTTTTCCCTGGCGAGGCTCGCTGCTATTGTGAAGATCTTGTCTGCCGTGCCCATGTCGATCTTGTTGGACTTTCTATAGTAGGGTATTGTTGGCAGGTGAACCCCTCCCGGAGTGAACCATGCTGGCAGTCCGGATTCTCTAAATCGGAACATGAGCTCTCTCAAGCCCACGATCTGGAGCCTCCTCCTATAGTCGTCGCAGTGAATAAATGTCGCCTCCCTGATCTCCCAGTCTTCGGCCTCCTGGGCTCTCTTGAGAGGCATTCCGTATCCGGATGGCGTTACTATGGCGTCGAGTCTATGCACCTTGTGTGACTGCTCGAGTATTCTTATAATGATTGATGGGTTCCTTGTAACCTCAGTCCTAGGGATCGCTACATCCAGGATTACTTTCATACCGTCCTCGTCAAACCCTAAAATATCCATGCTACCGGTTCCCGGGTCTACTCCCGCCGCCTTCACCACTGTACGATCACCTTCGCTCCACGGTTTCTCGGGTTTGCAATCCAAGCCTGTCCGCCACCGATCGTCTCTATGGTTTCCTGGATCTCGGGTAGAATCTCCCCTTCTCTCTTCTCGGGGAATAGACCATAAACTGTCGGCCCCCAGCTCGATTGGGCTACGAGCACTGCTCCCCTCTTTTCCATGAGTTCTACTAATATTTCTGATTCTTCACAGCAGTAGATCCCCCCTTGCTCTTTTGACCAGTACTCACCTAACATCCTGTTGAATAATGTTATGTGTTTGCCAGCAGTAATCCAGTCTCCCTCCGCGATGTAGGGAAGTATGCCCATCAAGACTATACGCGACAGTTTGTCAGCCATTTGAGGATCCATTTTCGGCATCTGCTCCAGGATCTCATCCTCCTTTTCCTTGAGCCTTAAGATCCTGGGTAATGGTCTACTTGGTACCGCTATTAGGAATGAGAGGTTCCCGGGGATCTCGGCTCGGAATATTAGTGGGGGGACACTCCTCTTACCGCTAGTTCTAAAGCCCCCGTCAACTATGAATCCGCCGTGTACGTATGAGTGCACGCCTAGCCCACTAACTAACCCTCGACCCATTCGCGGGGCCTCGATTAGGGGGTCGAATCTTTTTCCGCAGAGGGTTGATATTGCGTGGGCTATTGACAATAAGAGGGGGGTTGTTGAACCGAGTCCTATGTGCGGTGGGATCTCTTCAACAACTTCTACCTGTACAGGGCACTCTCGGTAGCGCACCATAAAGTCTGAGAAGATCTTCTCCGCCTCCCACCTGGAACACTGGCATGACGGTTCACCGGGCCTAGCCCTGACAACTACTTTGGGCTCCGATACTGTGAAACCCAGTGTCCCATATAGCCTGCCATAGCGCCCCTCTATGTCAGGGTTTCCTACGTGTAGATGTGCTGGGGCGTTGATGAGCACTCCTCTCATATTGCACCGCCCTTTGGCTCCAGGGCTGGCCGGTAGAAGGGGCCCCATATAGTGGTTGGCCCGTCCCTTCTAGAGACCTCCACATGTCTCAAGCCGGGCGGGATTTGGCTTAAGTAGCTGTGGGGTCTAGCAATCTAACAGTGAACGATCCATAAGGTGATAGGCCGTGAGCGGAGACAACTATATCAGTATCGATGACTTCGCGAAGGTTGACCTGAGAGTCGGCAAGGTTATCAGCGCTGAGCCAGTCCCTGGGAGTAGGAAGCTGGTGAAGGTTGTAGTTGACCTTGGTGGTGAGAAGAGGACTGTACTTGCTGGTCTAGCGAAATGGTATAAGCCTGAGGACTTCATCGGGAAGTATGTCATTGTTGTCGCTAACCTGAAACCAAAGCGGATGGCGGGCATGGTCAGCGAGGGGATGATACTCGCTGCCCCCTGCAGTGGCGAGACGAAGCCCGTTCTACTCACAGTGGCAGAGCCAGTAGAGCCTGGGTCAAAGGTTTGCTAGGACTCCAGCCTGAACGTGTAGCCAGCGTTTTCGAGTTCTTCCAATATTTTCTCTATTCTCGCCTTCCCCGCGGCCTCAAAGGTTATCGTGACTTTAGCGTGCCATGCAGGTAGGGCCGGGTCAATCCTGTCATGCTGTATACCTATAACATTACCCCTGTGCTTCGCGATTATGTCTAGTACCGTCTTTAACTGGCCTGGACTGTCAGGTAAGTACCCTGTTATTCGGGCTAGCCTGCCCTCTCTTGTGAGGCCTCTGAGGATTATCCTGTAGATGTGGGTGAGGTCGATGTTACCTCCACTTATCAGTGCTACACTTGTCTTGCCCCTCGTATCGACTTTCCCAGATAGTAGTCCCGCGAGGGAGGCGGCTCCTGCCCCCTCAGCTAGAACCTTGCCCCTCTCTAGTAGTAGGTATATGGCGTGGGCTATCTCGTCCTCTTCGACCGTGTAAACGCCGTCTACAAGTTCCCTTATGATCTTGAATGTTATCTCGCCGATCTTCTTCACAAGCAGTCCGTCGGCTATAGTCGCCCTTGGCTGGATCTCCACGGGCCTACCCTCCCGTAGGGCTGCAAGCGTTTTTGGGGCTGCTGAGGGCTCAACGCCAATTATCTGTGTCTGGGGCCTGTAGTGTTTCAATACTGATGATACTCCAGCGATGAGCCCTCCCCCGCCTATCGGTACAATGACTTGGTCGAACTCATCGACCTGCTCCATGAGGTCATAAGCTATTGTTGCCTGGCCTGCGATCACGTCTACGTCGTCGAACGCGTGGATTAGAGCGTAACCCCTTTCCTTTGCAATCCTTACCGCCTCCCTATAGGTTTCGTCAAATACCCTGCCTGCTAGGACTACCTCTGCACCGTATCCCTTGGTAGCCTCGATCTTGCTTATTGGTGCACCCTCTGGCATGACGATGATCGCTTTAAGCCCGAAGATGCGTGCAGCGTAGGCTACGCCCTGCGCATGGTTTCCAGCGCTAGCGGCGACTACGCCCTCGTACTTGTCCTTTATCCTGTAGACCTTGTAGAGGGCCCCCCTAACCTTGAAGGCCCCGGTTTTCTGCAGGTTCTCATATTTTAGGAGAACCCTCCCTCCAGTCATACGGGAGAAGGTTGCCGACACCTCTACAGGCGTCTTGTGCGTGTACTCGCGGATTATTTTTAGAGCCTCCCTGCTCTTCGCTACTACCTCTCTGATTAGGTCTAATGCCTCCTCAGACAATGAGGGCCGCCTCCGTGTGCTAGCATAGGTACGCTATAGCTTCTACCTCGAGGTCAACGTTTAATGGGAGGTTTGATACTTCTACGACAGCTCTTGCTGGAGGGACTCCTTTGAAGTATTCTGCATAGACTTGGTTGAACCTCTTGAAGAGACCGATGTCCCGTACGTATACGTTAACTTTCACGATGTCATCCATTGTTCCTCCTGCCGCCTCGACAATGGCCTTAATGTTGTCCATCACGCGCCTTACCTTGTCCTCGAAGTCACCCTCTACAAGTTTCCCGCTCTCCGGGTCAATTGGGATCTGGCCTGAGATGAAGAGAATGCATCCACCCGCTACTATTCCTTGGCTGTAAGGGCCTACGGGCTTAGGGGCCTTATCCGTGTAGACTGCCTCCTTTCTAGGCCTCTCCACTGCTTTCACCGCTTTCATCCTGTTGTCTGACGGGATACTTAGAGTTCGCCCTCCAACCCATCCAGGGGGCTAGGCCCGCTAGGAACCCTGCTATAACGGATGCAGGAGCTAGGTATGAGGCTGTGCCGGTGTCAATTGCTCTGATAGAGTATGTTACAATCGCTGAATACCTGAAGGTGGACGTGCCGTAACCTTGCATTACGTATACGCTTGCCTGGCCGTGAGGGAGGTCTGCTTCTAGAGTATAGGACTGGCCCGGGAATACCTGGTCACTGACTAGAATATTCCCGCCTGACACCACTGCTACCTGAACGGGCCCTGTCGAGTTCTGTGATAGCGCGATAACCACCTTAACATGGATGGGCTCGGCGAGAGGGGGAGGGTTCAGGTCGATACTGAAGAGGCTGTTACCTGCCAGAGACGCAGCACCGCTATACACCTGTGAGTCTTTGACAGGATACCAGTAGAGTGCCGCTAGAGCAGCCGCTAGGATGAAGACAGCTAGCAAGACCATTATGAGAGCCTTCCTGGGGATCACGAGGACACACACCCTCCTTAGAGACCCAGTTAGTGTCGGCTAATGTGAGAATTAATGGGTTCTTCTAGTCTTCCTATGTATCTGACAGGAGCTCTTCGCCCATTCTATGACTTCCTCGCTTGTAAACTCGCACTGCCAATTACCTTGCTCTAAACAGTCTAATGCATTGTGGAGGTCTACTAGTATGGAGGAGCCAGGCCATAGCGTCTCTAATATTGACCTGAGGAGACTCTGGGCCGCTTTACCGTTCCAGTCGTGAGCACCTACACCTCTCACCCTGAGCCCGGCGAGGAATGTTGAGAGAATTTTACACTCCCTACTTAGCGGGTTCTCTGCACAGATCTTTTCTGCGGCATCATTAAGGTATGGTATAGCCCTGCTTGGATGGTCAATTATCGTCTCTATGACCTCCACCTGTACATCCTTGAGCCCGGTAACCCGCGCAAATCTGTGCCCGCAAACGATGTGCGTCCTCCTATCGGGCATCTCCGCATGCCTCCAATGGGGGTCGGTGTGAGACTAGGCATATCATCCTCCCGGCTGGGAGAGGAGTCCCAGGCTGCTCGCTTCCTCATCCCCCAGTATGAGCGGTTCTCTGAGTCCTAATTAGGTCTAGCAGTACATGTGCCTCCTCGGGGGGTATAGTGAGTATTAAGGGTTTGGAGGTCAAAGAGGGTGTATACCTGCTTGAAGACGTCCCAGGAATATATGTGGAGAAGCTCGACGCCGTTGTCGTTGCAGACCTCCATCTGGGGTATGAGGAGAGTATGGCGAAACAAGGCGTATTCCTCCCTAGACTCCAGTTGAGGAAGGCCCTCAAACACATATCGAAGGCACAGAGGGTTACGGGGGCGAAGAGGCTCATAATTGACGGGGATCTGAAGCACGAGTTCTCTAAGCTCCTCAAGAGTGAGAAGCTTGAGTCAGCCAAACTCATCTCAACCGCATTCCAGCTTGGATTCAGGGAGATCATCCTAGTGAGGGGGAACCATGACAACTACATTAAACCGATAATAGAGTCTCTCGGAGGCGAGGTGGTAGAGGATCTCGAAGATGGAGACATACTGCTGACACACGGGCATAAGAAGGCTGAGACCGACGCCGAGGTCATCATAATAGGTCATGAACACCCCAGTATATCCGTCAGTATAGGGGGAGCGAAGGCAAGATTCCCCGTATTTCTTATAGCACCTCTCCGTAGCGGGAGTATAGTAGTGGTTCTACCCGCCCTTGGAGCATATCAGACCGGTAATCCTGTGAGCCTTGACTGGGAGTCCTATCTCAGCCCTATAATGAGAGAAAAGGTTGAGACCGGGGAGATTGTGCCGGTTATATTTGATGAAAAGGAGGGGCTGATGCCTCTCCCAAAACTCTCCGTCCTCCAGAGTATAGTGTAGTTTTTGATGTGAAGCTAAGTATAGAGTCACAGGTCAGTCTGTAGGGCCTATGATGCAGCCCGTTGTCCATAGTTTCTTATATATATTGGCGACCGCCTCTTCCACGTGGATCTCCCTCTTCGCCCCGGTGATCACCATCTTACCGCTGCTGAAGATCAGTAGGACTACGCTAGGCTTTCTCATACGGTATATGAGGCCTGGGAACTGCTCGGGCTCGTACATGCTGTTTTCGAGCTCAAAGGCTGCTTTCTCTAGGTCTACTCTGGCGTGTAGGTTGGCACTTGCGACTATGTTCTGTATCTGTGTTTTGGGGACACCCTTGATCTCTATACCAGCATCTTTCAAACTTTTGATTATTTTCTTCACAACATACACAAGCTGTCTAACACTCTTTGCACCGGTTACGACCATCTTACCCGATTTGAATATGAGTGCTGTAACCTTAGGCTTTTGCAGCCTGTATACTAGGCCTGGGAACTGATCCGGGTTATAGTCGACGTCTGGTATTCTTGTTTCGATAAGATTCAGGTCTAGCTGCTGGTCGAGGATTACTGTCGCTACAATATTCTCGATCTTCGCCTCTGGTCTTTTGTACCCCGGAGGAACCTTGAGCTTTGCAAGCGGACTCTCCTGCTCAGAGGACACTCCGATAACACCCCCTTTAAAAAGCCCCTCGGCAGGTATATAAATAAGGAATGCTGCGTGCAGTATAGTCTCATTACCATACAGGTTTCTTATTTAAATGATGTTCTTCGAAGAGCAATTTTCTTCGATATTAAGAACTTACCTAAATAGTTCTTCCTCCTCACGGCCGCCCCTCCACATAGGTCAGTAAGTTTACCCATATGATCTACCATGTGGCTCACGGGGAGACCGAGGGTGCACTGAATTAGTGGTGTGACAAGGGAGTTGGGGATCCCTTGATCCCTTACAATGTCCCAGTTAATGTTATCGAAGCCCGATACGGGTATTACGACCCCCCACATGTCATGGCCCGGATAGTCGGTTCTCGTGTATACCTCTCCTATAAGCCTGGCAGGGCCTAGCACGTAGCCATTCTCGTGGTCACCTACTAGGACTATGTCTGGGCCGCGGCCTACATGGGGGCCACTATATACTTCTTCTCTCCGCCATACTAGTAATCCTCTGTATTTCTTAAGGACGCTCATTACCTCGTCTATATTAACTCCGGGCTTGAGGTACACCCCGTACGCACCGCCGTAGGGCATATAGGCTTTGCTTGCGTGCAGGTCTATACTGGCACCGCTTCTGACGACTAGTGTCTTGCCTGTTAGCTTGCTGTATAATGGCCTGATATAATTGTAGAACACTTTTCGGGCGAACGGTTCTAAGCCTAATCTGCCTACAAGCTTGTAGAACCATGTGGGGACGTTTATCCTGGAAGTCCCGCTCTTCTTAGCTTTCACTAGCTCCTCCTCTACAACTCTCTCCGTCTCCTCCCCAGCCCTCACAACGTATCCGTGCCTCTCTAGTATGTCGTTAACGTTCACCCTATACTTGAATATTCTAAAGCCGTGGTCGCTGACCACTAGGACATGGTCGAATTCTTGTCTTAGGGTTGATGCAATCTTATCAACTATGTCCCATAGCTTCCGAACCTTAGACGGCTTATCTATTGTCTCGGGAAACTTGTGGTAGATAGCGTCTGGGAAGTTAACGTTAATCCAGGCTAGAGGAGGCTTCTCCCTAGCTAGATCCTCCACTAAGCCTAAAACGTGGCTAAGGTATTCCTTGTAGTAGCCTGGGTTTCTTTTGGGAGGCCATCTCATCCCGTCAAAGTACCTCTCATGTAACCCGGCCGGATGTGATCTTGGGTCTGGGGTGAAGAACAGGTTCGCAATTATCCTAGCCCTCCTCGATGGGAGGAGGGGGTAGTCGGGTATAGGGTTTAACACGAAGCTCTCGACCCCCTCAAAACTTAGCATCTCATGGATTCGGGGGTGCTCGAGCTCATAGGCCGTTACGAGCTTCTGTTCGTGTGTTCTCCTGTCGTAGTGGAAGAATGAGAAGAGACCATGCTTACCCGGGTTCACACCGCTCATAATGCTGGGCCAGCTTGCAGGTGTTATCGGCGGTATTGCGGTGAGTTTCACGGCTCTCCTTTTCTCTTTTTCGCCGAAGATGTTTTGCGCTATCCCATCCTCAGAGAACTTATCCAGCACACGGAATGGTAGTGCATCTAGACCTAGCACTGCAACCGTCTCCAACATTCAGCCCTCGCTATGTAGCTGTTGTCCTTGCGCTCTTTGCATCTGCAGTTCTGGCCCGGGTAGTTATGCCTAGAATTTTACCTCCGGCATCTTCTCCTTAGGCACATATACGGGGCTCCTCCTATTGGCGGTAAACTTTACTATGACACCCTCTTCCTCTAGTGCTCTCAGGAGCTTCCTAGCCGTGCTTAGAGACACGTTATACTTCTGGTGCACCTTGAAGGGTGTCAAGTACCTCTCTCTTTTGACGTCCCTTCTAGCCCTATCTAGGAGCTCCTTAGGGAGGCTCACATCGTACTCGGCCTGCTGCACCAGGCTCCTAGCCTGAGACTTGCCGCCACCCTTCTGTTTCTTCTTAGCCACAGCACTACACCCCATCCGCCTAGCGATACTTGGGAGCAAATAAGTCTCCCGCCCTAGGAGCCAACCGCAAAATAGACTTATAAGGCCCGCCATATAAGGCGTACACTATGGCCTTGGGGCCCGGGATGAGCCCCTACGGGGCGATGAGATACTAGCCGGGCGATCGGGCAGTGGCCCGGGTAGCTCAGCCTGGTTAGAGCGCCGGACTGTGGATCCGGAGGCCCCGGGTTCAAATCCCGGCCCGGGCCCCACAACCACCCCACCAAACACTTCTACACCATCACCAACAGAACCCTCCCCCACGCTAGAAAATCCCCCAGAAAACCTAGGGAAAGATATAGTACCAGACCCTTTTTCCTAAAAAATCCTCTCTACAAGGATCATGAGAAGCTTCTCCCAATTTATCCTCAGGATACCACTCTCACCCTCAATCCATGTTCGAGCTTCAAGCCATAAACCAAAAATCTTAACACTTAAAGTAGCGTGAGAAGCCTCAACCTCCTCAACCCAATTAGAAAACACCAGAATCCTAACCAAACACTAAATTCACTAACTGCCTATAAAACTAAGCAGAACCGCTAGATAAACCTAATAAATCTTACTGTCTAACTAGCTAAGATAGTGACCAAATATGGTCATGCAAGTAAACATATTATTCAACAAGGATGAATTCGAAGAGCCAAAACACAATAAAGATAAACTTGGTCTCGCCCGGGATCAAGTAACCAAAGATGCCTAAAATCCCTCGAGCAATAAATGCAACGAAACTCCCACTAATATAATATTGGGTGTCATATAATTGATCGGACAAAATAGCATCGCAAACGATGTGCATGCTGTGTTAAATTCACCGTTATGCTCCATATTATTAATTATTATGATTTTAATAATTTTTAAATATTTTAATACACAAAAAAGTAAAATAAAAACGATAGAAATTTTATGTAATAATATTTGTTATCAACCTGACCTTCTATTTTCATTTTGGATTATAATAGTTGTAATGTCAGCATATGTTATTCTATATGGATTGACATTATCATCAACAGAGGATTTATACAAGTTTCTATCAACAGGATTATTAATCATAACTGTAGGGCTAGGCATTATATCTATATACAACATGTGTCCATACTACTGTCCTAGAAAACAGTGTCCAGACCTACAAATTAGTTGTCACGATAATAACGATAATATAATTTGGACAATAGATCACTCTATTTTAAATTCATTTATATTTTTTATTTTTGTCTTAATTGTTATTTCTTTATTAATTCCAGAATTAAGAGATATCCATAATTTTTTACAATTATTAGTCGCATCAGGAACACTATTGATGGCGTATTCTGTAGCTGTTCAAGCTATAGATATTAGAAAACAAGTGTATATATCTAGAAAACAGTCAGAAGATATTAGCAAACAAACCAGATTAATGTATGAAACACTGAGACTAGACTCCGCTGTAAAAACAGGAGAAATCTTAGCATACTTGTGGAGGAAATTTATAACTTTATATCATGAAGGAATAAACTACTATGATTATGGTATAATGTGCCATGAACAAAATCTGAGTAATGTTCAGCTCAACATAAATATCAATACAGTTAAATTAATCGAATCTTTAAATTACTTTAAAGATATAATATTTAGATTAGAACGATATAATAT
>WAOT01000039.1 GCA_015521115.1 Desulfurococcales archaeon | reverse complement strand
TCCCCACACAGACCCCTAGAGAAGCCCCCAAATATTCATGTGAAATAGTGTACACAAGAATAGTAGCGTGTACAAGAGTGAAAACACGATATCATGAGTGGTTCAACGTGATAACATAATAGCATCAGGAGAGATCAACAAATGAATGGGTGGCCCGGAGGGATGCCCCGTAGGAAGACAATACCGCCCGAGAGCATCACACTATGGCTCAGGGGCCTGCCCGAGTGGAAGAAGAGGGCGCTCCAAGCCCTAGCCTCAGCCGACAGGCCCCTAACAACGGGGGAGCTCCTAGAGGCGATAGACTACCAGGCAAGGATCAACACGCTATACAACTGGCTGACCAGGCTAGAGCGGAAGGGGCTAGTATCGAGCATGAAAGTATTCATGATGAACAAGCGGGCCTGGAAGATAAGAGAGGAGTACAGGAAGACAATCCTAGAAACCCTAAGATAGAGAAAAGTAGACGAAAGAAAAGACCCCGATAATACTGAGCTCTGTCCTAGCCGGATTACACATGCTCTGCTGTCAAGTCCCCGCTTGACGAACGGCTTAGCTGTCCATACCTGGTTCAATATCCGTAGTATTCTTTTTAACGTGTAAGTGCTATTCAATCAACATAGAGGCCACATAAGCCTCAGAGGCCTTTGTGGCCTCTAGAGCCCGCACGGTGGTCAGAGTTGTGGGATGGTGTCAGGGTTCTAGTTGAAACGATTAGGAGAAGAGCCTACAGCGTCACATGCCACCGCAAGAGCGATAACAAGTGCAGGCAGGCAAAGGTCTACGTCGACCCAGCATTTGTCGGAAAGAAGGTCTACGTTATTACTGACGCGGAGCTCTCGGAACTCAAGAAGAGGCTCGAATCTCTAGACGCTGCAAGGCGCTTCTTCGCTGCAATACTGAGTGCGGAGGCAGGATCCAGGATGTTCAACATAGTCTCCAGAACATGGAACCCCGTGACAGGGTGTAGGTATAACTGCATATACTGCTGGGCGAGGCAGCTCGCCCTCACAAAGTTGCGCAGCAGCCCACGGTACAGGCACGGCTTCAAGCCCAGGCTTAACCCTGAGGAGTTCAGGAGGAGGTTCAAGCCTGGCGAAGTAGTGTTCGTAAGCGACATGGGAGACCTCTGGGGAGAGTGGATCCCCAGTAAGTGGATAAGGCGTGTACTAGCCCACATATCCAAGTTCCCCTATACATGGTTCCTATTCCTAACGAAGAACCCCGACCGCTACCACGAGTTCATAGACGAAATGCCCGAAAACTCAATCCTAGGGGCCACAATAGAGACCAACAGAGACTACTACTTCCAAGAAGGCTACTACCCAAGAATAGCCCAAGCACCCCTACCCAGCAGGAGATATAAAGCAATGAAAACACTCCGATGGCCCCTCAAGTTCATCTCTATAGAGCCAATAATGGACTTCGACCTCGACACATTCACAAACTGGATCAGAGAGATAGCACCCTTCATGGTCTACATAGGCTACGACAACTACAACTGGAGACTCCCAGAGCCGCCTCTAGCCAAAACACACAAGTTAATAAAAAATATCGGAGACTTCACCCTAGTACTCAAGAAGACAATAAGACCGGCATGGAACGAGACACTAGACCCATACACGAAGGTGCCAAAGATTGCCGGGAAAGCGTAGAAAGACTAAGAAGCAAAGAGATTACCAGAAAGATTTCGAGAGATTCAAGACCTATATACACAAGCTGAGAGAGGAAGCAATCCAGCTAGTGGATTCCCTACCCCCTAACGATAAAAAGATAGTGTTAGCATTCTTCAGCAGATACTACAGAGAGGAGAAGGAGCACTACTGGAGCATAACAAAGCTTTTCGCCCACGCAATGTATATACCAATGTTCCTCCAAATAGGAAGAGCGAACTTCGACAGGCTAATCTACATTGACACACACTCTGGTCCAGGGCTTGCAAGAATTGGCCCGGCAGATGACGAAATAGTGCTGGGCTCACCGCTTATAGCACTTAGGTGGCCTGAAATAATAGCTCAAAACGTCCGCCAGTACAGAAAAATAGCAAGCGGCTTCGATGCTTTCTATTTTATAGAGCTGGATCCTCAAAGAGCAGCAGTACTTAACAGACTAGTAGACAAACACCCACATGGCGGGAAAGCACAAGTACGAATCGGAAACTCAAACACGATACTACCAAGCATAATCAAAAAAGAGCTCCAGCAAGGCACAAAACCCCTGTTCTACATATTCATAGACCCATACGGAGAGATAAACACTCAGCTAACCGCTGACACAATATTAGCCTCCCTTAAACAAGCGAGAGCAGACGTGATCATAACAGTATTCGACGCTCACATAGCCCGAGCATTCTCCGGAAAGCCCAACCCAGATCTAGCCGGAAAACTGTTTGGAAGGGAATTCTGCCAAACCTCTATGCAAGCATCAGAAAGACTGTGCCGAACCGGAAACCCTAGAAGATCCGATATAATTAAAGCATTCAAATATTTGTTTAACCTATTGGGGTACAAAAACATAAGCATAATCCCAGTAATGAAAGAGAACATTACAATCTATCACCTTATGCTAGCAGTTAAACACCCCTCATCGCCATGGGTAAAATCCTATATAAATTACCTGAAAAGAATGCTTCCAAAACCAGAAATACTCAAAAATATATGGAAAAATATAACAGGAAGGCAAACAACACTAGACAACTTCTTCTGAATGCCATAATTATGATACAACATACATCTGTCTAGATGCTGAAAATCCCTGTTCTCGGAGCTCCAGCTATAGAGGGCATCTGTATTACCCTAGGTCAGTTTAGCCTAGTTTAGCTAAGTTTAGCTAGAGATGTTAAGGTTTTGATATGCTCTTGTATGATAGTAAAGTTTTTAAGAGAGTGTCAAGTGGGGACTTGACACGAATCTTCATAAATTAAATTATTATAGATAAATCAATAACATTACAAAATATGCTGTTAAGTGGGGACTTGACGTAGAGAAACGCGTAGAGCTCCAACAGGATTAAGAGAAACTAGGAGCTAGAGGGAACCCGAGCTACTTCTTGCGTCTACGCCTTCCGCGTCCTAGCTTAGGCGGAGCTGAGGGGATCCCAGTGCCGCGGGTGAAGCCCGGTAGGAACGCGGCCGAGTAGTATGGTAGAGATCCAGGCTCGCTATAGAGGATGACCCCTGCCTCCCTTAAGGTTTCAAGAGCCTCGATGATCTGCTCCTCGGTATATCCCTTGTCTTGGAGCACGGTAAGGAAGAGGTGGGCGAGCTCCCTCGCGGTACGCCCCCTCACGTAGGGGATCCTATCCTTATCCTTAACCATGTAGTATAGTGCTCGCACGACATCCGCGTAGACACGATCCCTAAGGCCCTTGCTATGCAATCTTCTGAGGAGAATCCGTAGCATAGCCTCCTCCGGCTCACGGATTTCAAGCACGAGGAGAAGGGAGTGCACGACCATCCGGCCCCTGACAGTCAGCCGGTACAGGTATCCGTAAAGCCCAGTCATTACCGCGACAATTCCATGTGCAATCCAGTAGCGGAGATACGGGAAGACCCATCTACTAGTAGGCAAGCCCGCCACATCTCGGAGCTCCCGGGCATGCAGAGGCCCTTCCTCGTATAGCGCTAAGAACATTCTAACGGTTCTCTCACTCCGGGGCATTCGAGGCCTCTGCATGCCCACACACCTCCCCGCTGAGATCCAATATGGTCTATGCGGTCTGGAGCGTCGCTCGAACCGGGGCCTGTCTGCCCCGTGCCAAGTCCCCGCTTGAGAGGAGCTCTGTAAGGGTCATCATTCGAGGCCTGCCGGCACTGCATGGTATCCTATCGAGGAGGCTCTGGAGTGTCGACATGCGGGAGAGAAGTGCACGGGCAAGGGCTTCCCTGCTGTTCTTGTACGGCTCCCGGTAGAGCCAGTCGTAGTAGTAGCTGCTACTGTCGATGCTCCTCAGCAGGCATAGGCTCGCCCCCCTCTCGAGGAGGTACCTGAGGGCTCGGGTGTGGATCCCGAACGCATGGTAGGGCCGTGTTGTTATCCTGTCAAACAAGCGGAGCTCCTTGGCTATTAGGCTAATCCTATTGCTGCTGCAGACGTTGCCAAGTGCGACTAATTCGAACTCTTCGTAGACGTCCTTATACTCTATCCAGGACCACACAACGCTCGCCGGCCTGTCTTTAGCACCTTGTACTACAGGCATAGGTTTGCCCGGGAGCCTCCTGATATATCGCTTTAGGAAAAGCAGGATATACTCTACTGTCTTCTCCACGTTTCTCGGATACAGGTTCTCCCGGCCCTCATAGTCTGCTGGCACGTCTGGGATCACATAGAGGAGTTCTGCCTCAGGAGAATAGTGCCTCCTTAGTCTTTCCACCTCCTCTAGAATAGAGAAGTACCGCGACAAGTAGCCTGGCGGGTAGTCAAGCCTTCTTTTGCCGTGGAAGACGGCATGGACTCCGCTATCGTATATAATGCTCTCCACTAAATCGCCATAGCGCTGGATGTACCAGCGGAAGTGCCGAATATCGAATGGATTTGTGACAATGTTGGGCCATCTAGCAGGCACGTTGACCGGATTAGTATAGGCTAGGCGCTTCATCATGCTTACCCTCCTGTTAGCCCTCAGAATGTCGAGATACTTGCTGAGTCTCACTGCTAAGGGCCTCCTCAACTCGGCGAAGTAATCTTTCAGCACGGGAAAGTTTCTCAAAGAACTCGACGCTATCGAAACATTCTTCTGGTTTCCACGCATTGAGATCTGCCTCTAGACCAAGGAGATCCCCGGCAATCCTAGATGCCGCTCTGAAAAGGCGTGGCTTCCCTGTCAGGGCTGCTTCCGTCGCGAGCCTTTTTGCTCTTTCATAAAGCTTCGGAATCAGCTCCGCAATACGGTTCCAGCCATCTGAGCAGTCCCGTACCGGGCTACTCACGGTCTTAAACACCCCACTAGAGGTAGTCCTCAAGGTCTCTGTCCCGCGAGGGACCCAAGAGTTCCATTACTGCAGCATATCCCTCAACCACGACCTCCATCTCTCTATGCAACACCTCAAGAGCACGCTTGCGGAACCATTGATGCTCGAACGATAGAATCTCTAGGATCTTCTCAACAAGCTCGTCACGAGGATGTGTCTTACCCGATAGAAACTCATGGACAGCTTGCCTCGACACACCTAATTTCTCAGCAGCACCCTTAACACTACCTACAGCCTGTACTAGTAGCTCAACGAGTTCCCTCCTAGCGTCCTTTCCTATACGATGAACAAACCCCCTTATGCTTCCGAAAACAATATATTTCCTAGATGTACCTGATGAAGCACGAACTGCAGCCATACTCTACGCCCCCCTCCTGATAACTTGTTATCAGGGGGTTAATAAATTATAACGGCTTCTTGGGAGGAACTTTAAACCTGACCAAACCTAATAAACCTCAGAGCCGGAAATATTAATACAAGTAATGAATAATATAGTTTATTATTATTTAGAAAAACTAGGCAATGTAGAGATAAACGAGTTCACCGCGGAGCTCCGCGATGGCATAACCTTCCTTGGGCTTTGCTAATGCTGGAACCTTATAATATACCCCCTTTCCCGGCGTCCAAGCTTTCTTATCTCCTCTTCCTATTCTATAAACAACGAGCCCAGGCTTAACCGATACGATCTCATACTGCTTGGGGAACTCGCTTCCCATACTTGCGTAGTATCCCCTGTT
Source organism: Desulfurococcales archaeon (assembly GCA_015521115.1). GTDB lineage: Archaea > Thermoproteota > Thermoprotei_A > Sulfolobales > Acidilobaceae > S143-63. The sequence continues at coordinate 19,244 of WAOT01000039.1, read as the reverse complement.
TCTGCTGTGCTTTATTTTGACTACCTTGAGTCGGCCCTCGTTGAGTTGTTGGATTATTTCTGCTAGACTCATTTTGGTCTCCCGTCCTATTATTGTGATTGGCGTGCTTTTTTGTGTAGTGGCCATTGTGTTCACCTCTCTAGGGGAAATTGCCCCAGACGGGCGGGACGTTTTGATAAGCGTAGTATGCTGTGCAGGCCGGGATGGCGAGTATTGCGGTCGCCGCGAGATACGGATGTCCTGTCGCGAGCAAGGGTATCGCCGCTATAGTAGTGCCAGCTGTAGCAGCTAACATTATAGTATAGGCTACTAGAGACTGGGCTATAATTGATAGAAGGGTTGAGAAAAAGCCGAACCCAAGCACTGACAGGCCGATCCCGAAGAAAGCATAAGTTACTAAACCGAACAACCCAGCGACTAAGCCTACAATCCCGCTAAGCGTAGCAAAGCCCGCATAGAACCTTCTGGCCTCTCTGCTTGTAAGCATCTCTACCAGACCAGCGAAAAACTCAATTATCATGCCCATTATTTTCCCCTCATGTATAGTAGGGATAGGGTCGTGGCGCCGCGGGCGGGATTTGAACCCGCGCGGGGTCTCCCCCACCGGCTTAGCAGGCCGGCGCCCTGACCAGGCTAGGCGACCGCGGCACGCTGGCCTGTGGCGGTTGGCGTGTCCCGTGTGAGGGCTTGGGCCAGTTATTGTACTCCTTCCTTCGGGGCATATTTAGGTTTTGCGGGGTGCTGGGTTGCTTGAAGGTGTGCTCGGATTGAGTGTGCCCCTCGTGAGGGTTGAACCTGCGGCTAGGTGTAGGATTGTTGGGAGGTTGAATAGGTTCGTCGTCCGTGTGTCCCTTGATGGTGTCTTGAGGGATGTGCACATTAACAATACCGGTAAGCTCGTCGATGTGCTCGTCCCCGGCCGTGAAGGGTTATGTATAGAGACTAGAACAGGCCGTCTGGGTTTACGGCTCTTTAGTGTCTGGTATAATGGTGGCTTCGCTGTCCTGGATACTAACTTGCAGGAGAAGGCCTTCGCATTAGCTGTCGATAAAGGCCTGATCCCGTGGCTTAGAGGATGTCGTGTTGCTTCCCGCTCACCCCGTGTGGGGAGGCACAGGCTAGACCTTGAGCTTGACTGCCCTATGGGGAGAGTGCTTGTTGAGACTAAGAGTGCGGTGCTGGTGGATAATGGGGGGCTCGCCCTCTACCCTGATACTGTCAGTCTTAGGGGGAGGGAGCATGTTAGGCTCCTCTCTAGTCTTGCGGATAAGGGGTACAATGTAGCCCTCGTCTTCATTGCCGCCTTCCCCGGTGCTAGGGGGTTCAGGCCGTATGAGGGGGGAGACCCTGAGATGCCAGGACTGGTTGCTGAAGCGTTCAAACGTGGTGTCATTGTTAGGAGTGTCGGCCTGGAGTATAGTGTAGGGTCTCGTGCGGTATCCATGTATAACCCCGACCTCCCCGTGATTATACCTGGAGTGGGGGTGATTGGCGGTGAGGGTTCTCTTCATTGTTGAGGATGGAGTGGACGACCTCGAACTCTACTATGCATACTATAGGGCAAAGGAGGAGGGGTGGCAGCCCATAATTACAAGCCACTCAAAATACACTAACAGGCTAGTCTTTGACGAGAATACAGGCAGCTACCGGAGAGAGGACAGGAGCGTGGTGGGTAAGCGTGGAGTAACATTCTCAGTAGATAAGACCTACCGGGAGGCCCTCTCAGAGGCACCATTCGATGCACTAATAATCCCAGGTGGGAGGAGCCCGGAGAGGGCTAGACTTCACAGGGAGGCCGTAGAGCTCGTAAAACTCCATTTCGAGTCGTTCAAACCCATCCTCGCAATCTGCCATGGCCCCCTACTACTGGCAAGTGCTGGAGCTCTCAAGGGTCTTAGAGTAACAGGTCACCCGGGGATCGGCGATGACTTAAGGAATGCAGGAGCAATCTACACCGGTTCCGAGGCAGAGGTTGATAGGTGTATCGTCACAACAAGGCACACGACAACAATCCATGAGGGTATGAAGCTCTTCATAAAGCTCGTCAGTGAGGGGTGTCTCCGGCCGTATTAGGTTAGCCTACCAGCGTTTATCCTGAGCACATGCCCTGTTATAGCCCTGGATCTTTCCGGGTCTGCGAGGAATAGGATAGCCTCCGCAACATCTTCCGGCTGGATTATGATCCGGAGTGGGTGCAACTCTATAACCCTCCTTCGGCCCTCAGGGGTTGATATGAACTCCTTGACCATGTCCGTCTCGACGAAGCTTGGTGCCACAGCGTTAACCCTTATACCCTCGGGTGCGAGTTCGACTGCAAGCCTTTTTGTGAAACCTATTAGGCCTGCTTTACTGGCGGCGTACGCAACACCCGCTACCACATTTCCAGTTTCTCCCGCAATACTTGCAACATTAACGATTGAGGCCCATGGAGCCTTTCTCAGGAGAGGGAGCAAGTGTTTCGTGAGGAGGAACGGGCCCGTGAGGTTTACCTTGAGCGTGTGTTCCCACTCCTCCAGGGTCACCCTCTCTACTGGGCCCACCTGGAGGACGCCAGCATTATTGACTAGAGCGTTAACATACGGTACGAGATCCGAGACTTTCTCCACGAACTCCCCTATGCTATTAGCGTCTGTTAGGTCTAGGTTGATAGCGTAGGCACGTGGGGAGCCCCTCTTCTCCGCCTCCCTAGCGACCTCAAGGCAGCGGTCTCTCCTGCCCCTGTAGGTTAATATGAGAACATAGCCTTCCCGGGCGAACCGGAGAGCCGTCGCGGCTCCAATGCCCCCACTAGCGCCCGTTATGACCGCTACCTTCACCACTTATCCCCTAAGCTTCAGCCTCACTACAATTATAAGCAGTACCACCGCCACGGCCATAAGGGTGTCGGCACTCGATATTAGATGTCGTATGGACGTCTCCGCACCTGTGCTCCCGCCACCCATATTTGTTGCAGTCGGGGGACTGTTGCTCGCTGCCTTCGTGGTACCTGATGTGTTCGTATTCTTCGATGCATTAGTCTCGTGTTCGAGGGAGAAGCTCTCCGAAGAGAAGTTTCCACTGCTCTTTGTTAGGGGTATTGGTGTCATGTTTTCCGTGTAGTAGGCCTCAGCCCACTCCACACCCCCGCCAAATACGACCTTTGGGGGATATGTGGTGGCAAGTGAGAATGTGACGTTTTGTCCACCCTCCACCCCGGCAACTACTGTGATGTTGACGTTTCCCCTACTGAGCGTGAACCGGAATGGGAGGACTGCTGGTGTGCCGTTTAGGGTTAGCTTGGTATGCCATACTTCAACTGTGCTGGAGTTTATTCTTACTATGCCGACTTCGCCCCTATCTGCGTATACGGGTTCGATCTCGTATTCCCCGTTTGACTTTAGAAGTAGTATGACGTAATTGTGAACCATGGTCTTGTAGTAGTCTGCATCCGTGTTTTCTGGTGCGGTGTAGAAGGGTGCTCCCGCGCCGCCAGTTATAACGTATAATGTCCCGTTATCGGTCTTCGTCGCATACCCGTGCCAGTGTCCTTGGATAACTATTGAGACATTATATTCCGCTATTATGTCCGTTAGTATCCTCTTTTTCATAGCCCCGTATCTTGTTTCATCAATATTATGGTCTACATGGGGCTTGATGGGGTAGTGTATTACAAGTATCCTGTTTGGGCCTTTGCTTTCCGCGAATAGTCTATGGACTGTGCTGTTGAACTCCTTTATGTTCCCGGTGTAGGTGTCTGCTAGGATAATGCTCCAACCGGGGATCTCCTCGTGGAGCTGATACCTGGGGCCCACGTATTGTTCCCACCTCTCTTCTGACCCGGATATTAGGAGGTCGTGGTTCCCGGGGGTTAGCCATACGTTTTCAAGCCCTGATAACAGGCTCCACAACACCTCATATTGGGCAGCACTTCCCTGCCCTACGTGGTCGCCCGTTCCTATGACCGCGAATGGGTTCATCGACTCTGCCTCTTTGACTATCTTCTTGAAGATGTATGGCTGCTCTACGGCCTTGATGTCCTGGGGCCTGTTGTCTCCGAACACTATTACCGGGTAGACGGAGAGGCCCGCCGGGATCGGTTTGGCCGTAACATTGATGAGAGGCTCCGCACAGCACTGGCTCTGGTGTGATGTGAGGCCTGTGAGCTGCAGCGTCCCCGCTACAACTAACGCCGTCACTAGTAGTGCCGCTGTTAATGGTGCTATTCTACTCAATACGTATCAGTCCCCACTCCCTTAAGGTTCCCTATCTGCCTGTTGTCGTTTTCAGTCAACTCTTCGGGTATGAGAGCCTTTCAGCATTAAATTCCTAGCGCTCCTCACACTGGGGGAAGGCCCGCCTCGGCCCTGTCAAGGATAATGTTCGAGATCGCGGCCCTACAAGGTGGAGGGCAGGGGGCTCGGATCTCTGCGGTTGAGCCCAGCTCAACTCCATTGTTAGTGTGTACTATGAGTAACGGTTGATCCACCATGATCTCCCCCACGACACCCGCTACTCCCATAAATGTCTGGATCACCCTACCACACCAAGCCCCTACATTGAAAGGGTGCTCCATCATCACGGCTCCAAGCCCCTTCCATTTACCCCTTAGTACCGCACGTAACCAGCCGGTGGACGACTCGAGATCAGGTCTCAGCTGCCTCACATGATCTCCAGGCGCTGCGATTACGCCTCTCTTCAGGACTACTATTGCAAGTGTGTCCCTCCTAATTGAATGGCTAAGTAGGAGCGAGGAGGAGAGGAAGGCTGCGGCCTCGTTAAAGGATCCGGGGTCGGGTAGGAGGTGGACTCTCCTATAGGTGCAGGGGTCTAGCCTCAACGGAGGCCTAGCCTCCTTAGGAGCCTCTTATCCCTCTTCAGCCTCTTCATCATCACCCTGAGGTTCTTGTAGTAGTTTAGTAGCTCCTTTACATCGTCTACGGTCGTCCCACTCCCTATCGCTATTCTCCTCATCCTCCTCCTGTTGATTATCTCCGGGTTATCCAGCTCCTCATACGTCATACTCTCTATGATTGATAGCCACCTGTCGATCTTCTTCTCCCCCAGCTTAACTGCCTCCTCGCTCATAGTGGCTGCGAGTCCGAAGCCCGGTATCATTTGGAGGATCTTGGAGAGTGGGCCCATTTTCCTCATGCTCTTGAGCTGCCTGTATACTGTTCTCATGGTTATCTTGCCCCGGAGCATCTCCTCAGCGGCTTCCTCTAGTTTTTCGGCCTCCTCCAGGCTTGACAGTTTCTCTAGGAGGCTCTCGAGATCCCCTAATCCTAAGATCCTGGCAACGAACCTCCTTGGGTTGAAGGGCTCTATCTCATCGATCTTCTCGCCTGTCCCAATAAACTTTATCTGGGCACCAGTTGCCGCGACAGCGCTGAGGGCTCCTCCACCCCTTGCCGTGCCGTCCAGCTTAGTCACAACAATGCTTCCTATCGGTGTGGCTTCATGGAACCGCCTGGCTAGGTCATACGCTTTCTGGCCTATTGCGGCGTCTATAACCAGTATGACCTCGTCCGGGTGCACCTTTGCCGCTATCTCACGCATCTCATGGAGGAGGCTCTCTTCCTCCCCGTAGCCGTGCCTCCCTGCAGTGTCTATTATGATTACCTCGGCGCCCCTCTCGAGCATGTATTTTAGGCCCCTCTCCGCGATGGCTACAGCATCCTTCTCCCTCGGGTCACCGTAGAATAGGCTCCCCGACTGCTCCGCTAGCATTTTGAGCTGGGCATAGGCTCCAGGCCTGAAAGTGTCTGCCGCTATGAGGCCCACCTTGTAGCCCTTCCTCGTATAATAGTATGCTAGCTTCCCAGCAGTGGTCGTTTTACCGCTACCCTGCACTCCTACAAGGAGCATGATCCATGGAGTCCTCTTAGGGAGAACGTCTGGCTCCCTATCACCTCCAAACAGCTCCGCCAGCTCCTCGTATACGATCTTAACGAGCCACTCTCTCCTACTAGCACCGGGGGGTGGTTCCTCCTTGAGCGCTCTCTCCTTTATCTTTCTAGTCAGCTGGAAGACTAGGCGTACGTTCACGTCAGCCTTTATGAGCTCCCTCTGGAGATCGCGGATAAACTCCTCTACCGCCTTCTGATAAGTCCCACCCCCCTTCAAGAGCTTTGTTACAGCCTTCCTTACCCCCTCGAGCACCAACTCTCCCACCGATACACAATCTAGGGCCTGTTATTACTCTTCCCTTATCCCCGACCGATCCTCAACTGACTTACCACTCGGAACACGGCCCAGGGGAACAGCTAGGATCCTGGATGCTAGTCCTCTCCCCAGGGCTATAGTCATGCCGTGAACCCTGACTAGTATTGGTGTCCACGGATATGTTAGGTTGTTCTCTACAACCTCAACTATAGCACCGGGGGCGATGCCCATCTGATACGCCCTACTGGTGGCCCCCATCCCTGCTAGGACTGCCACAACACGGGCCCTACTCCCTGTAGGGAGTCTCTCCAATGGAACAGCGTTTTCCGGGATCTCCTGTGGTGGTAGCGATGGGGCGGCTCCCCCCTGCCAACCCCATCCTCCACGCCAACCCCTTCCTCCCCTCTTCCAGGGGCGCCAGCTCCAGAATGATGTGAAGTCCATGCTAATCCCTCCGCAGACCAGTAGTGTGGGGTTCCAGGGTAATATTCTGGTGGTGTCACTTTTTCATGGTCAGTTGTTGCTCTCAGCACCGTCATGCGTATATACTCCTTGCACATGCCAGTTTTTAACCCCTAGAGTCAAGCAGGGGCTTTATAAGTATCTACATGCCCCAGTACTAGGTATAAATACCTAGAACCTAATATGTAAACCCGGTGGGAAGTTGGTGGGCCGCAGGATCCTAGCTTTTATCGCGCTCTCCCTCATTATCTATTTACCTCTGAGCTCGGGAGTCACAACAGTAGTTGGAGCCTTCGGGGGAGGAGACGGCTATAGTCACCCCTACCCTCAGGGCCTCAAACCAGGGGACATAGTAATAGGTCACAGCCCAAACACTGACCCCTTCATACCGGGGTACTGGACACACACCGGTATCGTTGCATACTACGACTATGACTATGGAGACTGGATGGTGGTTGAGGCGAAGGCTGGCGGTGTAACGATTACACCGCTCACAGAGTTCATGGCGAGATACGACACCTTCGCTGTCCTTAGGGTCGCTACATCAGACTCAGTTAGACAGGCAGCTGTTAACTTCGCCCTAAACCAGTTAGGGAAGAGCTACGACTGGTTCTGGCCTTCCAAACAGGTATATGGGGATAGCTACTACTGCAGCGAGCTAGTCTGGGCTTCCTACAAGGCATCTGGCGGCCCTGACATCGATGACAACCCCGGATGGAGCTGGACTTACGCGTATGGCGTAGCACCACAGGAGGTATACGACGACTCTGACACTTACCTGATCTACTACGACTCAGCCTAAAATCTTATTCTAGATAAAATATGTTATATGATTTTATCTACTATTATTCTAGAATAGCCCGGAGGTTCCTTATGTATGGCGGGTACACTACACCCTTCTCTGTTATAATCCCAGTAATATAGCGTGGCGGTGTTATATCGAAGCTGGGGTTATAGACGTCAACATCGGGTAGTGTTAGCCTATACCTCCCTAGGACTGTCCTGACCTCCTCGGGATCCCTAACCTCTATCACTATATCCTCGGGGTTTGTCGACTTCTGAATAGTGCTTGTCGGGGCGGCTACGTAGAAGGGCTTGTCATTGTCGAACGCTGCAAGGGCTACCATGTAGGTTCCGATCTTGTTAGCTGTGTGGCCTGTTAGGATTATCCTGTCTGCCCCTACTATTGCAAGATCTGCCATGCCCTGTCTGAAAACTAGGCCTGGCATGCCGTCTGTTATCAGGGTGAATGGGATCCCCTCCTTTTTGAGCTCCCAGACGTTTAGTCTCGCTCCTTGGAGTACTGGTCTTGTCTCCGTTGTTATGACCTTGATCTTCTTACCCTCATACCAGGCATACCTTATAACGCCTAGAGCTGTTCCGAAGCCGCTGGTAGCTAGGACGCCAGTATTGCAGTGGGTTAGGATCACATCCCCATTGTCTATCAGCTTGGAGCCGTGCTTTCCAATGCTAATGTTGCTCCTCACGTCTTCCACGTGAATTGTGGCAGCCTCTTCCAGTATGGCTTCCTTTACTTTTTCGGGGTCTCCAGACTTGGAGGTTTCCTGGGCTTTGTTTAGAACCCTGTCGAGGGCCCAGAATAGGTTGTATGCTGTTGGTCTCGTGCTGCGGAGTGTTTCGTATGCCTCCCTTATATCTCTCATGAGCTCCTCCGAATTCCGGGCCTTTGAGTACAATGCTGCGAGGGCCATGCCATAGGCGGCACTAACACCTATAGCTGGGGCACCTCTTATTTCCATCGTCTTTATCGCCTGGGCCACCCTTTTGTAGTCCCTCGTCCTCCTATACACCTCTTCGAAGGGTAGTAGGCGGGTGTCGAGCCAAACGAACTCGTTAGTCCCAATGTCCCAGTAGAGGCTTTTGATCTTCAAGTACTCCTCATATTTCTCTAGCTCCTTGAATGGTGCGAGAGCCGAGTAGTCGGACATACTTTTTGCCACCCGAAGGGATAGGGGAGTGCGGGTTTCCTAAAATAACCATGAGTCGATTGGCCACCTAGGGGGCGGAGTGGAGGAAAAACGTGGCTAGAAATATTCTTCTTCTTCGGCAAGCCTCGCCATCAGCTTGCCCCTAGCGAAGTACAGAACAGCTCCCAGGATCATAATACCTATCAGGCCCACTATCAGTATACTGTACCTCTTCACTACCGTTATAGGCGTCGGCTTCAACGCAATCGTGGCAGTTGACTGGGTGGGTAGATAAAGTGTACCTATACCCTGCTTGTAACCCTTAGCGGTAACTTGCACAGTATATGGCCCGTATACCGACTGGAAGACGAACTGGCCTGTCTGGTCAGTTGTCCCAGAAGCGATGGGGCCCTTCGGGCCTAGTACTACTACGATTGCCCCTGGTAGTGGCTGGTTCCTATCGTCTGTTACTATGATTGTCCCAGTGAAGGTCAGTGGCTCGAGTGTTATGGTGAAGTTCATGTCCCTGTCTACCAGTAGGGTCTGAGGTGCTGGGTCTTTAAAGAAGCTCCCTTCAGCACCTTTCACTGAGATCGTGTAGACACCGTATGGGACGTGCACTGTTAGGGTTCCGTTTGTTACCTCAGTGTTGATCGGCAGTCCATATTCTGTGGCCGGCTTCCCGGATCTTACGATCGAAACAGTAAACTGCTGCGTGGCGGGCTTGCCCGCTACCGGGTCGTATAGTATTATCGTTAGCTTGAAAATCCTGGGCTGCGCGGTTATGGTGGACGGCGTTACGCCCTGTGGAGTCACTGTTACGACAGCTCTCGTATAGTTTATCGGTGCTCCCTCCGGCGGGACGATCTCGACGTCATAGTCTCCCAGCCTTAGACCCCTATAGGGGACTATCTTGCCCTCCCTTAGGAAAGCCCTCATGCTCTCTCCTGTCTGCTGGTGGATTAGTGTTATTGTGACGTTGGTCACTGTTACTGGGTTGCCGTCGATGTCTACTAGGTTAATGCTCACCTGTACTCTCACTGGTGCTAGGACGAGCTGCTCTGTTACGTTCGACGTGATTATGAGTGTTGTCTGATACGTTTCATAGTAGTCGCTTACGACGCTTACGCTATAGTTTCCGGCAGGAACTTCCATTGTCAAAGTGGCGTTTTCTGTAGTAGCTGTCACGCTGCCCGTCCCGAAGGGGCCCGTATATTCGAGTGTAATTGTGGCTGCCCCGTAAATGTCGCTCATGAGATCTCTATCCTTGAGCTGGAGTGTTACAGTGCGGGCGGGTGGGGTGATTGTTAGGTTAATTATTGTGGTGTCGCTAGTAACGCCGATCTGGCCTATTGGCACCTTTATGCCTAGGCTTGGCTCGTATAGGTATGCTCCATAGTTTCCTAGCCTGAGGTTGCCGGTAGCTAGGCCCCCAACTACTTGGATCTGAATTGGTACATCTTTCAGGTTCCAGTCTAAGGGCTGTAGCTGTAGTATTCCGGTACTTACAGGCCCCTTGATCCCAGCAGGGCCTTGTGAGTTTAGGCCTATTTGGACTGTGACTGTTATTGGGGTTATATTGTAGGTGAAGTTGTACTCCTCCTCTCCGACTACTGTTAGGTTAATATGGAGTGTCTCATACCTGTCCTTCGACACGATCAGGTGGTATACCCCTGTTGGTAGCCTGATTCTTGTTAGAGGTTCTGTGATGTTTACTGTCTTCTCCACCGTCACGTTATTGTAGGATGCTATAGTTAGTAAGTAGTTCGTCACCTCTGGGTCTGCTAGGCCATTATCGTATATGTGTAAGCTCACTTGTGCGAGCTTTGGCATTAGTATTGTTCTTAGCGAGAGCGTCGTTTGAGCAGTAATCTGGATGGGTACCTCATACGTGTCGTAGCCTGATGCCTCTACTCTTAAAATATAGCTGCCGACCCTCAAGTCCTGTGCTACAGCAGTTCCTGCTGAGTCGGTCGAAAGGATTATCGTCCTATTATAGACTGCCCTTAGGAGTGGGTCGTCAGGTATGAGCGTTACTACAGCCCCTACTATTGGGGTTTCTGGGAGGGTTATTTCCGTGCCTTCTATTGTTATCACTGTGCTGTTGCCTATGACCTCTAATATGATGCTTCCCGTTAGGGGTTCTAGCGGGAACGTGGCGTGGGCTGATGTACCTGAAGGCATATCGATATCTAGTGTGAGCGGAGTGTATCGGCCTGTGTATGTGGCGGTTATTTCATATTGTCCGGCTGGTAGTGTTAGGTTTGCTGTCCCATTCTCGAGCGTGTATACAAGGCTCTTCTGGACTCCCGGTGCTTTCTTTACAACTACGAGCTGTGCACCAGGTATTATGGCGGAGGAGCGGGCATCTACTACCTGGGCCTCCAGCTGAACCGTTCCAGGTGTCACCGGCTCTGATAATAGCGTGTCTCCTACGATCTCGACGTTGGTGTCAATCTTCTTCTCGGTGTATTCGCTTTGCACTACGATATCATAAACCCCTTGTCTAACGTAGAATATTGCTATACCATCGCTACCAGTCACAGCACTAATATTGCTCGTGGGTATCGGTGGGACTTTCAGCTTTAACGTCACTAGCGCCCCTTGGATGGGCCCTTGCGTTAAGTTCCCTGAGAGTGGAGAGTAGCTTACCTGAACTCTGACTTCTGCCATTGCAGGATCCATGTAGACGTACTTGAAGATGCTTGGCTCCTTGACCTCAGTTGCTTCAATGTAGGTCTCGTAGTACTTCGCCTTAGCCGTTATAATGTACTGGCCGTATGGTATGTTAAGCGTTATTATACTCCTGTTAGTTGTGTTTATCGTCACATTGTTCTGCCATGAGGATCCCTGGTAGCTTAACGTTAACGTCACATTTGTGATACCGTAGAGGGTGAACTGGGAGTCTTTGAAGTAGAATGTCACGCTTGATATGTTAAGGTCGAGAGTGACTGTCCTCACCGTATCATTAGCTAGTGTTATGGATAGGGAGGTTCCCTCAGTGTAGGTATGGGAGATATCTATCCTGTAGATCCCGTACCTGAGGTCTAGGGACACGACACCTGACGGGTCTGTGTAGACCACTTGACTTACCATCCCTGGGACAGGCCATACCATCGTCACGTTTATAACAGCCCCACCTAGAGGGCCGTCGCCAATGTTGAGTGGGGTGGGGTCGTTCTGGTACACCTTCAGCGTGAGATGATAGGTTTCTGGGTTTAGCGGGATTGAAACGCTTGTCTCCCCTGAGACGTCTACGGTAACAGTTTGCGGTATATAGTGTGGAACAAACGCTGTGAAGGTGTATGTCCCTGCGGGTAGGTAGTAGTAGTCTCCTGGCCCGTCAAGTGTTAGGTTAACTGTTCTGCCAGTGTCCTGGTAGTAGACAGAGAGGGACGCCCCTGTCAGTGTTAGGGGTGTCCCGTAAGCCTGCGTGTCAGCGTCTACTATGTAGAACGATACTTTGTAAAGTAGTGGGTTCATCACTATGTCTACTGTCTCAACACCGTAGAGGTCTGTTAGAACCGTTGTTGTAGCATACCCTTGCAGGCTACCCGTTACCTGGTAGATCACGCCGTCCCATATTGTGACTACCGTCTGGCCTGTGGTGTTGGTCGTGGTTGAGATGCTGGGTGGGCTGGGGACATAGCCGAGGTCTGCATCATATGCTAGGGGTTCTACTCGCAGCTGAACCCCAGGCTTGGGGCCGCTGAGGAGGTAATAACCTGGGTCACGCTTGGGGTCGCCGACACTCTGTGGAGTGTATGCGTATAACTTAACCTGCCTAAGGTTTATATGGATAGTGTCTATTGCTCCGGAGGTCGTTAGAGTGTAGTTCTTTTCAAGACTGCCTATCCCGGGGATACTGATGTTTGCAGTGTGAGTCCCTGTGGGCAGGTAGAATACGAGGGATGACTGGTTGGCAGGAGTCTTGTAGTAGGCTACCACCTCGCTCCCATCATATATGGTTGCCTCGACTCCCGCTGGGACGGTATAGTTGTAGACTGTCCCGTTTAGGGTGGTAAGTGTTATGGCCAGGTTTATGAAGACTGGGTAGAGTGGGTTGTAGACGTCGTAGAGGACTTCCAGCGATGTGGATCCAGGTGATATGCCGATCACGTATGAGAGGCCTTTACCTGATAGTATCAAGTCGGCTAACCCAGTCTGTATACCATAGTATCCCGGTGTCCCCCTCCATAGTGGAGTCCACGTGTTCACGTCTAGTAGCTGGAGTATCCCGTTACTCGAAGAGACTAGCATTAGGTATCTTGAAGTGTCTAGGTCGAAGCTCTTGACAGAGGAGGTGTCTATTATGTAGCTGTGGGATCCGACGTATCGGCCGAAGTCCTGTAACCACCTGAGCTCTAAGAGATAGCCGCTCTCGGCACCGAGGTAGATCCTCGAGAGGTCGGGGTATACGGCTGGGTATGCTGAGGCGGTCGCTCCAAGGTATATGGTCTCAAAATAGTCTTGAACTGCATCTAGGAATATGGGGGTCATGTTCTCGTCTAGCATGTAGATATAGACTGTCGCATTGTTGGTGGCTATTAGCATGAGGTACTCGGCCTTACTCGGCCAGCCTGGAGGCCTAATGTTTGGCTTGTAGACCTCGTACCACTGGATGTTTCCTGGAGCGCCTGCAGGTAGTGGTATATGAGTTACCCATAGAGCGTGGCCTTTGTCTGGGAGGCTGTATATTGTTGTCATGTTCAGCTTTGTCAGGTTTAGCGTGAGGAACTCTGCAACCGCCTCTGAGTAGCGTCTGGGTAGGTAGAGGCCTAGATTGCCCATAATGTTGTCTATGAGGCTGTCTGTTATGTTCTGGCTGAGGGTTCCCTGGAGCTCCATCTGGTAGGGGCCGATAGTTATTGTGAGGAGCGGGTAAACTGTTATCTTAGTCTGGTAGAGGTAGTACTCGGTGTAGAGGAGTTGATTTGTTGTTGCATTATGATACTCCCTGAGGTAGATTGCAGTTAGCGTGTAGTTCCCTGGCGGGAGGTTCTCTAGTGGGAAGACTCCTGTGAAGTTCTGGCCGGCCTCTCCGGAGAAGCGGTATTCTGAGATGACGAGGTTGTTATAGTCGGAGACAGCTATGTGTAGTACCGCCCTGGCGGTTGTATTGTTATCTACGAATATATTGTCTCCCACCCTGACCGGCTCAACGGTACGATTATAGCTGTTGTAGAACTCTAGGCTGACGTTAATTATTCCGGTGTAGTTCATTGCCTCGAGTTCTAGGAGGGCGAGATCACCGTTGACATATACGCCTCCTGACGAGAGAGCCCTTACGACAGTCCCATTTGATATTTTGAAGTAGGGGAGTGCAGCTAATGCTGTGTCATGGGGTGTTGGGCCGAATTCTAGCCAGTAGGGCTCGCCAACGTTGTAGATGTATGCGAACCCTTCTTCGTCGATTGCTAGGAGCCTGGTTCCATTGCTTGTATTTATGAGCTCAGCGTTGATTACCGCCTTCCTCGTCGCCGTGTAGTATGAGAGGGTGTATAGAGGGTTTGAAGAGTTCACTAGGACTACCTCTCCGCTGTCCTGTGCGTATCCGTACCATTTCGGTGCTGCCATACTGTCGACGAAGATCTTCTTGTTCTCACCTATAAGCGAACCTGTGGACAGTATATTCAAAGCCCTGGAACCACTGTTTACTTGTAGTATCGCGTAGGACTGGTTACCTGCGATTAGGAGTGTATCTGTCCCCTTTACTAGTATGCCTCTTGTTATGGGGGTTATCCCTGTTTGTTGTAGGTTGTACTCGAGCATGTTGTAGACGTTGGTGTAGTTATAGTTTATAGTTGATGTCGGCGTTACAGGGTCTATGTGTTGACTATTATTAGTGTTTGCATTGGATGCCACAGGGATTAGTGCTGCGAGCATAACTAGTACCACTAGCAGGGCGATTATCCTCATCCTGCTCACCGCCCCGGGGACGTTTACCGAGTTAAAGTATTCCTAGGCGCGCCTCAGAATATTAAAGTTCATCTCATATTATAGGATTAAAACTATAATATATTATATTTTGTTGGCAGGAAGATTATTATCCCTTGCCCTCCCATCTATCTGAGAGGAGGCTGAGTTTCCAGCCCTCCCACCATCGGCCCATCATATGGTGGCGGGTAGAGTAGGATGGTTAAGCTTAGGTTCCCCTGGGGGAGGAAGAAGAAGACTGTCGAGGTTAGAACTGAGGCAGCCCGTGAGGAGCAAGTTATAGACTCCGATACAATGGCGTATGAGAGGCTAATGGGCCTCAGGACAGAGTATAAGATCCTCGAGAGCTACCCTCTAATCAACCCGTGGGCTAGGGCTCTTATACTCGAGAGGAAAAGTGATGGCAGTGTCCTCTACTATGTCGACGAGATCCCCCTAACAGCTGAGGAGAAGAAACTCTACGAGAAGGTGAACGATATCCTCTACTGGGAGCTAGAGCCGCCTCCTAAAGACAAAGACCCCCAGGAGCACTTCAGGGAGCAGGTCTCAAAGATTATCAAGAAGTTTAGGCTGAGGTTCAGCCAGACAATACACCCGAGTATTAGCTGGCAGAAGATAGAGTACTACATTAATAGGAACAACATCGAGTACGGCCCTATAACCCCTCTCATGAAGGATCCCGCCATAGAGGACATAAGCTGTGATGGCGTCGGAAGACCGATATACGTGTGGCACCAGAAGTATGAGAGCATACCTACAAACATTAAGTTCACGAACGACGATGAGCTGGACGATCTCGTCGTTAAGCTCGCTCACAAGGCAGGCAAGCATGTCAGCGTAGCATTCCCAATAATAGACGCGATCCTACCCGAAGGCCACCGACTCGCTGCCACATACAGGAGGGAGGTGAGCAGGGACGGGAGCACTTTCACGATAAGAAAGTTCAGGGAGAAGCCTCTTAGCATCGTAGACCTCGTCATTGGCGGGACTCTCAGCGACCTTCTCGCAGCCTACTTCTGGAAGGTTATGGAGTTCAACATGACCGGACTCATAATGGGAGTCACGGGTGCGGGTAAGACAACACTCCTCAACGCGCTAGCGACACTCCTGAGGCCGACGATCAAGATTGTAACAATCGAGGACACCCCTGAGCTCAAGCTGACGCACGAGAACTGGGTTCAGCTCTACAGTAGGCCTAGCTACGGGTTCGAGGGGAGGATGGGTGAGATCACCCTATACGACCTGGTCAGGGTCAGCCTCAGGTATAGGCCTGACGTGATCATAGTGGGTGAGGTCAGAGGCGAGGAGGCCAAGGTGCTGTTCCAGGCGATCGCTACAGGGCACGGAGGCATAACCACCATACACGCCGAGCACATAGACGCTGCGGTCAAGAGGCTGACTAGCCCGCCAATGGAGATCCCGCCCGGTTACATACCCCTAGTTAACTTCGCCATAGCGATCAAGAGGGTCAGGATCCCGATCGGCCCGGACAACTACAAGGTGGAGAGGAGGGTGACAGAAGTCTGGGAGATAAGGGACTACGACGACTACAACATCGTCGCCAGATGGGATGCGGCGAGCAGGGAACACCACGTCTACCTCGAGGACAGCATCCTACTCCCAAGGATAGCTGAGATGACGGGACTAAGCCTAGACAGCGTGATCGAGGACGTACTAAGGAGGCAGAAGATCATAAAGTGGATGGCATACAGGAGGGTAACAAACTACCAGCAGGTAGCCTCAATAATAAACGAGTACTACAGGAGGGCCGGGCAGCTGCTGAGAAAAGTCGAGTCAGAGCTCCCCAGGTTCGAAAGCTACACATAAAACCCCTTATCCCCTAGTGGAGGTGCCCGGCCGTGGTCAAGCTGGGAGGGGGAGTCCTCAGGAGGATCCTCCGCAGAGAGCCGAAGAAGGCCGTGTACAGGCCTAGAAGAAGGATTACCATGTCGGATCTAATAGACTTCATAGCCGTGACCTACTTTGGTAAGTATGCGGACGGCCTAGCTAAGGCCTTCGACATGGAGAACCAGCTTGCCCAGGCAGGGATAACCACGTACCCGATGCTATACATGGCTAGAACCCTCCTATACACTGTGACGAGCCTCCTGGTCTCCCTCTACTTTGTACTGGTCATAGCGGTCACCCCCCTCCCGCTCGCCGCTAAAATACTCATAGCCCTGATCCTAATCATGGTTCCCGTGTTCGTCTTCACAGGCTTCCTAGCCTACCCGGCGGCTAAGAAGGAGGAGAGGAAGAGCGGGGTAGAGACTGAGCTACCGTTCTTCGCCGCGTACCTCACCACAATGGCAAGGGCAGGCGTCTCAATAGCGAAGGTGATCGAGAGGGTCGCCGAGCTCAAGATCTTCGACGCAATGAGGAGAGAGGCCAAGTTCATACTGAGAGACATCAGACTAATGGGTAAAAGCCCGCTAGACGCTGTGGAGGCGAACGCACTAACACATCCCAGCCCGCTCTACAGGGACTTCATGCTCGGGTACTCCACGAGCGTGAAGACGGGTGGAGACGTCCTCCACTACCTGGAGATAAGGACGCAGGACATATTCAACAGTAGGATGGCCCAGATGAAGCTCATTGCGGAGAGAATGAGCATGTTCACAGAGGTCTACGTTACACTAGCTGTGATAATGACACTAGTATTCTACATTTTCTTCACAATAAAAGCAGTAATACCGGTAGGCGGCAAGACGGGGGGTGTCGCACAGTTAGCACTATTCAGCTTCGTATTCCTACCCATGCTCACAATATTTCTCCTCTGGATGATCCACTCGAGCCAGCCGAAAAGCCCCATCAAGTACAATGCCCCATACGCAACGTTCCTCATGATAGGAGTACCGCTAGGGCTAGCGGCCTTCCCAGTCCTCTTCTACGCGACGGGCGCCGTAGACCTTGTTAGGAGGGGTGTCCCGACTTATAGTAGCATAATCGGGCTCTCAGCTACGCTAGGAGGAATGCTGATAATAATGAGCCTACCCTCAGCCATAATATACTTCCGCCACGTTAGGATGACCAGAGGACTAAGCGATGCCGTGGCGAGCTTCCTAAGAGACCTAACAGAAGTGAGGAAGACCGGGCTAAGCCCCGAGCAGAGCATCCTAATAGTAACAGCAAGAGACTACGGCCCGCTAAACCCGATAACGAAGAGGCTAAACATAGCACTCACCCTAGGACTACACCTCGAAAAAGCAGTCAGGCGGGCGGTAAGAGGCTATAAAGACTGGCTCCTCCTGGCCAACTTCCGGTTCCTCGTCGACAGTATTAGCGTGGGAGGAGGGAGCCCTGAAACCCTGGAGAGCATAGCAAGGTACGCCTACAACCTAACAGAACTCGATAAAGAGTTCAGGAAGAGGCTGAGAAGCTACATAATGATGCCCTACCTAGGAGCAATACTAGTCGCAGCTAGCAGCATACTAGTCCTCTCATTCACAGGTAAAAGCGTATCAATAACCGGTGCGGGGATGCCGTCGGGAGGAATAAGCCCAGCAGACATAGCAAAAGTCGCCCTATACCTTAGCTTAGGGGCAATACTCAACTCATACCTAATGGGTATAGTCGCAGGAAAGATCCAGGACGGGAAACTCGCCGCAGGATTCCTACACGGAATACTACTAACCATAATAACACTCATAACAGTAGCCGTAACACTAAAAGGAGTACCGCTAACACCGGCAACGCCCACGGTTCCCGGAACAACAGGCCTAGGTGTGCCTTACTTAATCATAGGCCCGTTAATGAGACTCTTTGGTTAACATACAGATCCTAATAATACTGCTTATATACCTAGTTCTACCATGATGTGTAATTCACGCGTATCATATGCATGTGGTGGGTTTTTATGAGATAATTTGAGGGGGATACGGAAAGGAGGGCAACATTTTAATAGTCTACCATCTAATATCTTAACATAACCGAGACACATCCGATCCCCAAATAAGAAAGGTGATAGAACCGTGAGGAAGGGTATATCACCCGTAATCGCGACTGTCATCATAGTGGCAGTCGCGATCGCAATAAGCATCGCAGTCGCCGGATGGCTCATGGGCCTCTGGGGTGGCTTCGGCAAGACCGAAAGCCTTAAAATCTTCCCAGACAGTTACGTGGACGTGGCAAACGGAGCACTAGTGTTACACATTCAAAATGTTGGAGGATCTCCAGCACAAATCTATAAGATAGAAGTTGGTGGGGCTGCGGTTGACTTAACTACTGCTACAGCAACCGGAACAGGTATAAACGTTGATACAACAAAAGGAATAATAACAATAGATCCTGGAGCCGAAGGCACAATAACCGTAAGCCTACCTACAGGAGTTAACGCCGCTGCTGGTGTTGCATACCAGATATCAATATACACGCAGGCAGGTAACGTATACACAGCGACAGTATACGGTAAGTAGTCTCAGTTTTAGAAATATATAATCAAATATATAATCTATATTATTTTCCTCATTTTATGCAATGTAAACCGACACAGGATTAATAAACCTTTCTCTACTATCTGGTATTCTAGGACGGTAAGGGGATGTTAACTTGCCGCGGCGAGCTATATCTCCAGTAATAGCTGAACTAATACTTGTCGGCATTGCCTTCGCTATAGCAATATCTGTCGTGGGTTATATTATGGGTTGGTTCTCATTCCATACTAGTTCCACAGAGTCGATCTACATATATCCTGATTCAGAGTTAATATTAGATTATAAAAATAATACAACATATGCTATATTACATATATATACTGACTATAAGCCAGCTATAACT
>WAOT01000038.1 GCA_015521115.1 Desulfurococcales archaeon | reverse complement strand
GTTTTCAGAATGTTCAGATTGCCATGATAAGGTATTAGAAGAAGTCCTCTAAGGTGACCTTAGCAGGCTTCTTCCTCTTCGGTTTATAATACGGTGTATCTCTCAAGCTCTCCCAGCTATAGCGGATAATAGGAGGGGTTACCCCGGAGCTGAGAACCCTACGTACCCACTCCATAGTTCGTGGATCGCTTGGATAGCCTGACCCCTCGACCCCATAGATGGATCTCAGAACCCTTATCCTCCTATCCCTAACGTGCTTAGCGATTATGCTAGCAGCCCCGACAACAGGATATCTGAGATCCGCTTTTTCCTCGACGATAAGACTACCCTTATACCCCCTGAGGCGAAGCATGACGCGGAGTTTACCCGGGTCGCCGAACCTGTCAACATACACGCCGCAAACCCTCTGGAACCCACCCACTCTCTCGGCGACAACACTTACCGCTAACGAGGCGGCCTTAGCAGTAAGGGCGTTTAGGTTCTCCTCATCTATTTCCCACGGCCTCACGGGAACCACGGCAAAGGGGTACCGGGAAGAGAGCTCTCGGTAGAGCCTGGAGCGGGAGTTGGGGGTCAGGAGTTTACTATCCTTCACCCCAAGCTCGACTAGGAGCTTAGACTCATCGTGTGGAACCGCAATCGCTGCAACCATCATCTCCCCTACAATGCTCCCCCGGCCGGCCTCGTCTACACCTATTATGTAGCATCTTTCTGCTGCCAACAGTTGCACCCACTAGACGCAGTTTTAGTTCTGGGGCGCTTATTTTTAGGGCTCCTATCTCTTAGAGAGTTTGGGTGCAACTGCTTGTTTTCGCGGAGGAACCCCCTCGACCAGCTGGGCCTGTATGCTATGCGTATAGACATCTATGAGAGGGATAGTGTTTCAGAACACGTCTACTCGGGAATACTCGAGTATGTAATGAACGTGAAGGCGAACAATATAGACGATATAATAGCAGGGGTCAGGCAGGTGTGCTCTAGAGCAGACTATCTAGGGAAAGTGTGTATCCTCTGCAACATCCTAGAAAAACTGGGAGAGGCAGCAGACGATTATGGGCTCGATGTAGCCTACTTCAAGAGGGCACTTAAGAGCATAATACAGCGGCTAGAGGTCACCCTACAGAACGCGGAAAACCAGTATCTCGGAATGCTCGACCAGTCTCTAACACCAGACTCCCAAGTACTTCTTCTAAGCTTCAACTCAAGGACTGAGAGGCTCATATCATCACTTAGATACAAGATAAGGAGGATAATGATACCTGTCAGGGAGCCTATGAAGACCGGGATAGCAATGGCCTCTAACTTAAAGAGAAAGGGGCTACCCGTTCACTACATACCCGACGAGGCACTAGGGTGGGCGGTAGCAGTATCGGATGCCGTATTAATTGATGCAATAGGGAGCATGCCCGGGGGCAGAGTGATCGTAGACGCAGGTGGAGAGCCTGCCCTAGCAATAGCGGCCAGCAGGGGGGTGAAAGGTGTCGTACTCCTAAGTGTCGAGGCCTCCTGTGAGAGGAGAGGTGAGAGTGAGAAGACACCCTCATTTATAATCGAGAGCAAGCTGGGAGGCCCTCCAGTGAGGATCTCGCTCATCGACATTATAGACCCAAAGATCACACCATTCCTCATGGTTACTGAGAACGACATTGTAAAAGCGTCTCGCAGGGTTGTAAGGGAGAGGCAGAGGGTCGTTAGAGAGCTGATCGACGATATAGTACAATTTACCCTGGAGTCCATGCTATAACATCCCTGGAATGGGACAAGAGGTGGAGGATGATGCCCCGTAGGCTGTTTGGGACTGACGGTGTTCGGGGCGTGCTCATGGAGAGACTAACACCCGAGCTCGCCCAACAGCTAGGTAGAGCCATAGGAGCCTACTTCGGTAAAGGTGCACGAATACTTGTTGGGAGAGATGTGCGCGCTGGAGGTTACATGTTGAAATCAGCAGTTATCTCTGGGCTACTAGCTGAGGGGGTAAAGGTCTATGACGCGGATCTCATCCCCACTCCAGGCCTCCAGTTCAACGTGAAAACTGGGCCCTACGATGGGGGAGTCATGATAACGGCAAGCCATAACCCCCCAGAGTATAACGGTATAAAGGTGATTGGGGCAGACGGCATTGAGATACCTCACGAGGATGAGGAGGTAATAGAAGAGTACTTCTTCAAAGGTCACGCTTCTAAGCTACCATGGAGGAGCTACACGTATGACCCGATAATCAAGCATGAAGCCATAGAGAACTACATCAAAGGCATTCTAGACCAAGTAGACGTAGACCTCATAAAGGGGGCGGGATTCAGGGTAGTAATAGACTGTGCAAACAGCGTAGGAGCCCTCGTGACCCCACGCCTCCTATCGAGACTGGGCGTCAAGTATGTGAGCGTGAATTGCAACCTAGACCCCCTCTTCCCGGGGAGGCCGCCCGAGCCGAGCCCCGACACTCTAAAGGTGGCGGCTGCAGTCTTACGGGAGACCAAGGCGGATCTTTTGGTCGGCCACGACGGAGACGCTGACAGGGCCATCGTTGGAGACGACAGGGGTAGAATACTCTGGGGCGACCGCGACGGCACCCTCCTTTCAGCGTTTGCAGCCGAGGTGTGGAGCGAGCTACCACGAAGAGTATACACTGGGGTGAGTAGCAGCATACTTGTAGAAGACTTCCTCAGACCGAGGGGGATTGAGGTAGTATGGACGCCTGTAGGGAGCGTCACTATATCCAGGATGATAGTTAAGGATGGGGGAGCGATAAGCGGCTTCGAGGAGAACGGCGGCTACATGCACACACCACACCAGATCGTCAGAGACGGCCCAATGAAGACGGCACTACTCCTCTTCATGCTTGCAACCCTAAAGAAGAGGATGAGCGAGCTCGTAGACGAGCTACCAACATATTACCCGATCAAAGAGAAGCTTCCAGCCACCAGGGAACAGGCCCAGTGCGCAGTGGAAAAGGTAAAAGAGCACTTCGCCAACTTCAGGCAGGTTACAATAGACGGTGTGAAAGTGTTAGGAGAAGGCTTCTGGGTTCTAGTGAGGCCCAGTGGGACAGAGCCGGTAGTCAGAATAATGCTCGAGGCCAGAGACCCAGAGGAGGCGGAGAGACTATTAAACGAGGTGAAGAGCATAATATCACCATGCCTAGGAGGAGAACAAGGATGAAGTGGTATTTTGTAGACCTACTAGCATGCCCAGTATGCAAAGCATCAGGTGAAAAGCTACTAGTATACCCGATTGAGGAGGTTGAGGAGGAGCCGCCGCCGGACATTGAAAAGATAAAGTGCAAATACTATTGCTCATATAAGAGGACAAAACCTGAAAACGTGCCGCTCGAGGTATGCAAAGAGTGCGCCAGGAAAAGGATCCGGGCAGGGGTTATCGTGTGTCTAAACTGCGGACGCTGGTACCCAATTATCGATGAAATTCCCGTAATGTTAGATGATGAGTATAGGGACATGAAGGTGTATAACCGGTTCGCAAAGAAGTACCTCGCCCGGATACCGGAAAACGTGAAAAAGACTATGAAAATCCCCTCACTCAATGAATTATCGCTGTAATACTACGCTTCCACCCCAATCCAATCCTAAACCCATAGATCGTAATACTGGGTGCCAACGCATTGAGCATACTGGGGGAAAGGGAGAGTCTAGCAAGTAAAGAGGAGCTTATAGAATACCTGAAGAGGAGAATCGAGGAGCTAAAATCAGAGCTAAGGATCCTAGCAACTATCCTAGCAATGCTAGAACCCGCTTCAGTCGAGGAGCCAATAGACCCCAGCGAGAGGGTAGAGGACGTAAAGGTCAGCAGGAGAGTAATAGCTAAACTCGGCCAAGGAGAAGACTACGTTAGACTAGTACCGAAATTCCCCACAGTCCTCCCAGTAGACATAAAATCGTATATCGAATCGGTCGTGGAAGAGATTGCCGAACGACAGGCGAAAGATGGTGTAGCACCGGAAGAGAGAGCTAGACTTAAAGTAAAGGAAGGTCCAGACGGGATCCTAAGGGAGGCGAGAATAGTTAACCTCTATACCCCCCTGGAGAAGGTAAAAGCTAAAGCAGCACTCCGCTACGCAGGCGAGCTCCTGTACCAGATATACAGGAAGAAGGATAAAGGCGATTAACGCGGGGCTCAGACCCTACTTAATCCGCACAGGCTCAAGGTAGCCTCCGGACTTGCCGGGTCTCTTCACAGCCCCACCCTATTATTAGCCGTCAAGCAACGACTTATTGTTATGGGGTGGGAGATTGACGGATCTCCGCTTCATCGAAGTAGCCAAAACCTTCGACATTATGGAGCGCATAACAAGCAGAACACAGCTAACACTAGCTCTCGTAAGCTTAATCAAAAAGACTCCTCCAGAAGTGATAGACAAGCTAGTATACCTCATCCAGGGAAAACTGGGGCCAGAGTGGAAGGACATACCAGAGCTTGGCGTGGGAGAGAAGCTCCTCATTAAAGCCATAGCACTCGCATACAAGGTTCCCGAGGAGAGGGTCAATAGCCTCTACAAGAAAATCGGTGACCTAGGAAGCGTAGCAGAACGCCTAGCCGCAGAATATAAGGCGAAGGCCAAGAAAGCCTCATTAGCCGCGTTCTTCGGCGAGGAGGAGAAACCGCTCACACTATCACGCGTCTACCAGACCCTGATACGTGTCGCCTACGCTCAGGGGGAAAACAGTAGAGACATTAAGCTAAGATTAATAGCGGGGCTACTAAGCGACGCCGAACCCCTGGAAGCCAGATATATAGTGAGGTTCATTGAGGGAAGGCTCAGAGTAGGGATAGGAGACGCTACAGTCCTCGACGCGCTCGCCATAGTATATGGTGGCGGCATACATGCAAGGGAGATAGTGGAGAGGGCCTACAACCTGAGAGCGGACTTAGGATTCATCGCGAAAACACTCGCCGAAAAAGGATTGGAAGCGCTCAAGAACTTGACACCAACAGTAGGCATACCAGTCCGCCCAATGCTAGCTGAAAGGGGGCGCGACCCAGCGGAGATATTAAGGAAAGTTGGGGGGAGGGCTTTAGTTGAGTACAAATATGACGGAGAGAGAGGCCAGATCCACAAGGATGGGGACAAGGTCGTCATATTCAGCAGGAGGCTCGAAGACATAACAAGAATGTACCCAGATGTAGTAGAAATGGTTCGAAAACATGTGAAAGCGAACACCGCTATCCTTGAGGGGGAGATAGTGGCCATAAACCCCGATACACTCGAACTCCTCCCCTTCCAGGTTCTGATGCAGAGGAAGAGGAAATACGATATCCATAGGATAATGAAAGAGGTGCCCGTAGCCGTCTTCCTATTCGACATGATATACAGGGACGGAAACGACCTCACCCAGAAGCCCCTCCCTGTGAGGAGGGAGAACCTAACACAGTCCATTGACCCCTCGGACACGTTCCAGCTCGCAAAACACATCTACACTAGCAGCCCAGAAGAGCTGTGGAACTTCTTCCTAGAGGCAATAGAAAACGGTGCTGAAGGTGTCATGGTAAAGGCCATACACGAGGGAAGCATCTATAGGGCAGGAGTAAGGGGGTGGCTTTGGGTAAAGCTTAAGAAGGACTATAAGAGTGAGATGATTGATACCGTAGACCTCGTGGTAGTCGGAGCATTCTACGGGAGAGGTAAGAGGGGAGGACTCCTAAGCAGCCTACTCATGGCAGCGTACAACCCAGAGACCGACACATTCCGGACAGTATGTAAGGTAGCTACGGGCTTCACGGACGAGGAACTCCTCAGAATGCAGGACATGCTCAAGCCACACATTATCCCACATAAACACCCAAGAGTAGACTCTAAAATGCAGCCCGACGTCTGGATCGAGCCATACTTTGTCGCAGAGATCCTCGGGGCAGAGCTGACCCTCTCCCCAATGCACACCTGCTGCCTGGGCCGTGTCAGGCCAGGCGTGGGGATCTCAATAAGGTTCCCGCGCTTCATAAGATGGAGGCCAGATAAGAGGCCGGAGGATGCCACCACGGAGGACGAGTTATACGAGATGTACACGAGGCAGTTGAGGAAGGTTGAGGAGGCGGCGTAACAAGTTAAAGAGGACCTACCAGGACATAGTCCGCCAACGCCAATCCTATCTTCTCAAGATAGCAGAGGCCGCAGCCAAGAGCGGAGACCTAGAGTATGCGGCCCGGCTTGGGAGGTACATTAAGCAGCTCTCAATGAAGACTGGGGTGAGATTGCAGAGGAGGATCAAAAGGTCACTATGCAAGAACTGCGGCCTCCCCCTCATACCCGGAGTGACGGCGAGGGTCAGGCTGAAGACTCAGGGTGGTTTCAGTTACGTAGTGATAACCTGTAAAAGGTGTGGCTGGATCCACAGGTACCCATATAGGAAGGGGCGGAGCTATGAGCGAGAGGGCGGAATCGCTGAGGAAGAGGGTGCAGATGGCGCACCATAGTAGGGCAGATGTAATTATAGGGAAGAACGGTATTACGCCATCGCTCATAAAAGAGATAGACAGGAGGCTGGAGCAGAAGGAAGTCGTTAAAATCAAAATACTCCGCAGTGGGGTCGAGGTAGAAGACACTGATAGAAGGGAGATAGCGAGGAGGGTAGCAAGACTCCTTAATGCAAGGCTAATGGGGGTTCGCGGAAGAACATTCGTACTTTATAGGAAAAGGGAGAGTGGGGGGCAGCCCACTACTAACTCCACGTACCCCACCCGGCAGTTAGCTTATAAACCTGGTAGGAAACCGAGGTAGGCGGGGGTCGAAAGTAATGGTCACAGCCCTAGATGTACCGGCTGACATGCTGATTGCGAGGCTGGCTACTGTCTTAAAGGAGAAGTACTCAGAGCACGTTAAGCCGCCCGCCTGGGCATACTTAGTGAAGACCGGCGTACACAAGGAGAGGCCTCCCGCAGACTCAGATTGGTGGTATGTGAGGGCTGCTTCAATACTTAGAAAGCTGTACAAGTCGGGC
Source organism: Desulfurococcales archaeon (assembly GCA_015521115.1). Classification (GTDB taxonomy): domain Archaea; phylum Thermoproteota; class Thermoprotei_A; order Sulfolobales; family Acidilobaceae; genus S143-63. The sequence continues at coordinate 60,405 of WAOT01000038.1, read as the reverse complement.
GAGCCGATTGGTGTTGGCACCTTCAGAACCATATACGGAGGTAGACAGAACAGGGGATCTGCCCCCGAACACTTCCGTAAGGCTGGTGGAAGCATTCCGAGGAAGATACTGCAGCAGCTGGAGAAGGCTGGCCTCGTCAAACAGATCCCCGGGAAAGGCCGTACGCTGACTCCTGAGGGGAGGAGCCTCCTAGATAGGGTTGCGAAAGAAGTTTTTGAGGAGCTGGTTAAAACTAGACCGGAGATGGGGATCTACAAGTAGCTACCTGCTCCCCCTCTAATCCTAAGTCCAAGCCTCTTCTCGAGGAGGTCAACGAGCATGTCAACAAGTTCTTCTGGCGTGTACTTCTCAGTGTCTGCAACTAGATCCGGGTTCTCGGGTGGCTCGTAGGGGTCGCTTATACCGGTCATGTGCTTTATCTCCCCCCTTAGCGCCTTAGCGTATAGCCCCTTAGGGTCTCGCTTGATCACGGTCTCAAGGCTCGCTTTAACGTATACCTCGAGGAAGGGCACCTCCTCCTCAACAATCCTCCTCACCATCTCCCTGGCCTCCCGATAGGGGGAGACAAAACTGCATAGAACTATCACCCCATTCCTTGCGAGGAGACGTGCAATCCATGCGATCCTCTCGAGATGCCGCATCCTCTCCTCCCGGGTGAAGCCGGCACCCTTGCTGACCGTCTGCCTCGCCCAGTCACCATCGATAAGCTCTACCCTATAACCGGCAGCCTCAAGGATCTTCTTGAGACCCCTTGCAAGTGTAGTTTTACCGCTACCAGGGAGGCCTGTAAACCAGACTACAGCCCCCCGTTCCAGGCACTTCCTCTCCATCTTAGTCACCGATCATATTTCTGGTGGAGATATTGCGTGCTGGGATATTTTTGGGTGCGGTAGCGGGTCGGGCCGACCGAAAGAGGCCTCATCCCCTTCGGTCAGGGATCCCCTCTTCATCCCCGCTCTCTCGGACATCGCCTGGTACTCGCTATTAGGGTCTAAGCCCCTTAAACCTCTTAACCTCTCACGGTCTAACCCTCTCGACTCTCGAATGAACCGGAGGCTTCCCCCTGATCACGAGGACTATGTCCTCTAGGGACTCTGCGATGCTTGGGCCGTAGTGTGCTAGAGAGTCTGGGGGAAGGAATACTATGCCGTTTTTGGCTGCGTCAATATCTAGAAGCCCCCTCTCCTTTAGACTCTCCCAGATCTTCTTTTTAAGCTGCTCACTGTAAGGTGGGAGCTCGTATAGGATTACGTCCGGCCCGCATTCTATCACCTTCCGGGGATCCGGGTTTATAACCCAGGGCTCCTTGTGCGAGTCAAAGCAGTTCTGTAATCCAATGTGGCTGAGGGCATCGGATATGTAACTGAACCGCCCGGCAGTGACGGGGCCCCCAAGCCATATCTCATAGTAGACTTTCAGGCCTTCCAGTTGACCCTTCACATATTCCAGGCTCTGAGCTACCCTCCTAGACAACTCCCTGGCCCGCTCAGTAGTCCCGGTCACGTGGCCGATAGAGACTATGTTTTCAAGGATACCGTAAAGTGAGACCGGGAGGGGTAGAGGGTACACTGTGTATCCCCTCTGTGCAAGCTCGAGTGATGTTTTCCTCTGTGCCCCGGTTGTTGTTAGTATTAGGTCGGGCTTGAGTTCCTCAAGTTTCTTATAATTCACGTTGTAATAGCTTCCGACTCTCGGCTTCTTAGCGGCTTTTGGAGGTTTATTACAGAAGTAGCTCACCCCGACGATGCGTTCTTCAAGTCCTAGGAGGTATAGGGTCTCTGTGACTGCGGGTGAGAGGCTCACAATCCTCTCAGGCCTGTCCGGGATCTCGACGTAGTCCCCGAGCACCTCACTATAAACCCTGACCATGACCGCTCCTCTCCCAGGTGGGTACGGTGTCCAAGGGGGTTAATCTTTCAACACTATGATCAGCCCTTTTTGAAAAGCTAATAACGTTTCCCAGTATACTCCCACCATTTATGGGTGCAGCCACTTGTCGGATCTGTTCAACGAGAAGGCCCTCAAAGAAATCGCAGAAGCATATAAAGAATATGAGGAGAAGCTTGTCCCTGAATGGCTTAAAAAGCTCCCCGAAAGGATGGAGGAGTTTACCACCCTCAGCGGTATCCCCCTCAAGAGGGTCTACAGCCCGCTAGACCTCAAAGGGTTCGACTACATGGAGAAACTCGCGTTCCCAGCCCAATACCCCTTCACAAGAGGAATACATGCTACAATGTATAGGGCCAGAATATGGACAATGAGAATGTTCAGCGGCTTCGGAGGCCCCGAGGAGACTAATGAGAGGCTCCTCTTCTTGATAAAACATGGTGAGACCGGTCTAAGCCTTGCATTCGACTATCCAACACTCATTGGAATCGACCCCGACGACCCAATGGCTGAGGGCGAGGTTGGGATAGTAGGCGTTAGTGTGCCGACAATAGTTGACATGGACATAATCTTCCGGGGCATCGACATGGGCTCAGTAACAACCAACATGACCATAAACCCACCAGCCCCGGTTCTATTGAGCTTCTACGTGGGCGTCGCTGAGAGCAAGGGAACACCATACCATAAAATCGGAGGCACAACACAGAATGACCCGCTTAAGGAGTTTATAGCACAGAAGAGCTACGTTTTCCCGCCAGAGCCCGCGGTAAAAGTCGCTATGGATCTGATAGAGTGGAGTATCAAGAACATACCCAAATGGAACCCGATAAGCATTAGCGGATACCATATCAGGGAGGCTGGCGCGACGGCTGTGCAGGAGCTGGCATTCACTATAGCCGACGGCATTGAATACGTGAGACAACTCATAGCCAGAGGGCTCGATGTCGACGAGTTCGCCCCGCGCCTCAGCTTCTTCTGGGACAGCCACATAAACTTCTTCGAAGAGATCGCCAAGTTCAGAGCGGCAAGAAGGATGTGGGCTAAGATAATGAGGGACTGGTTCGGTGCTAAGAAGAGGAGGAGCATGTGGATGAGGTTCCACACTCAGACCGCAGGAGTAAGCCTCATGCCACAGTTCCCCTGGATAAACATTGTAAGAACAGCGATCGAAGCCCTCGCAGCAGTACTTGGAGGGACACAGAGCCTGCACACCAATAGCTTCGACGAGCCTTTCAGGGTTCCGAGCGAGTTCGCAGCGAAGATCGCGCTAAGAACCCAGCAGGTCATAGCGTACGAGACGGGCGTAGCCGATGTCATAGACCCGTGCGGTGGGAGCTACTTCATAGAGTGGCTTACTGACGAGATAGAGGAGAGAGCCTGGAGATATATCGAGAGAATTGAGAGGATGGGAGGAATGCTTGAGGCCGTCAAGAAGGGCTTCCCCCAGAGGGAGATAGCGGACGCTGCATACACCTTCCAGAAGGAGGTAGAAGAGGGTAAAAGGCTCATAGTTGGAGTAAACATCTTCCCCGAGGAGGAGGAAGAGGATATCAGGAAAGTCCCACTACTAGACTTTGACCAGGAGGAGATCGAGGAGAGGCAGAAGAGAAGGGTTAAGTGGGTGAGAGAGAATAGGGACAAGGCCAGATGGAGGACTGCCCTAGACAATCTCCGAAGGGCAGCCCAGAGGGGAGAAAACATTATGCCCTACGTACTCGAAGCCGCGAAAGCCAGGGCAACCCTTGGAGAGATAATGGGCACATTAAAGGAGGTGTATGGAGTATATGTCGAGCCGCCAATATACTAGCGGGCAGGTAATCCCGGAGAGGAGACCCTACAAGGTCATAGTAGCTAAACTAGGAATAGACGGGCACGACAGGGGGGCTAAGGTAATAGCTAGAGCCCTAAAGGACGCAGGCTTCGAAGTGGTCTACACGGGAATAAGGCAGACACCCAGGCAAGTGGTAATGGCAGCACTCCAGGAAGACGCAGACGTAATAGGGGTAAGCATACTGAGCGGCGCCCACTTACACCATGTGAAGAAGCTCATGGAAGAGCTCGAGAGAATGGGAGCTAATGATATACCGGTAGTCGTAGGGGGAACAATACCTATCATTGATATCGATAAGCTCAAGGAGATGGGGGTTAAGGAGGTATTCCTTCCTGGCACGAGCCTCAGGAAGATAGTGGAAGTAATAAGAAGGCTAGCAGAGGAGAAGAGGAGGAAAGAGGAAGAATCTCATTAGTAAAGATTTTTATCCACATTTACCCAAAGCTTTAATGAATGATAGTGCTATAGCAAGCCCTTTCATAGCTTCCTCGTCCTTAAGGATAGACATGATACCCCTGAGCCCTTCGACCGGCTCAACTTTTTGCTCAGCAACGCTCTCCAGACAGCTCCCGTATTTCTCTCCAAGGAGAGAGGCTATGTTGAGGAGCCTTTCCAGTCCTTTAATCGTTTTCTCGTCAAGTTTCTCAAGCATCTCAAGGAGTAGGGGGAGTCTTTCGGTGAGCATCACGAGTTTATTGACATCCTCATCGCTTAGCTTAGTAGCAGCGAGATAGATGAGAGAGTCGAGGAAGTCGTAAACATCCACCCTCTCTTTATCCATACCTACACACCCCGCAACCTAATGGTAGCATTGGCATTTAATAGTGAAATGAGTAGCGAGATCATTATCCAGGAACCCGTACCGGGGAAAAATCCTGTGAGATACTGCGTTACCTTCCTAGAACCTCGCTACCTGCTCCGAGCCTTGTGAGCTCTTCAAGTATGGCCTCCTCAAGGCTCTTAACTTTCAAGTACATGCTTACTGCCTCATCCAGTGTTATTTTGCCCTCCGCTATCTTCTTGGCTATTTCTTCCTTCCTCTTCTTTGCGTCCTCTAGGAGTCTTTTCAGGTGTTCAACGATGATCCTCTCAGCCGCTATTTCCTCCTCTCCACCTGTACCAGACACAGGTATCCTGCTCGGCCTGTATGATCCTCTAATCCTACCGTCCTCTAGGAGTACTACACGGTCTGTCATTCTAGCGACTCTCGGGTCATGTGTCGTTATTATAACGGTCTTTCCACCAAGCTTAGCCTGGTCGAGGAGGAGCCTTACAACCTTCTCTCCAGTAACAAGGTCAAGCTCACCTGTAGGCTCATCCGCTATTATGAGCTGCGGGTCGTTAGCTAAAGCGACAGCCACAGCAAGCCTCTGCTGCTCACCACCACTAAGTTGCTCCGGGTATCTGTGCTCCTTACCTTCAAGGCCGACGGAACGTATGAGTTGGAGTGCCCTCTCCTTATCCCTCTTCCCTGCAAGCGTCATTGGGAGGAGCACGTTCTCCAGGGCGGTCAGAGTGGGTATGAGGTTGTGTTCTTGGAATACATAACCGACCTCTAATAGCCTATATAGCCTGAGCTGTTCTTCATCCATCCTAGTCAGGTCTTTTCCATTGACTATCACTCTACCAGCGCTTGGTCTATCTACGCCTGCAATTAGGTTTAGGAGTGTTGTCTTACCGCTACCACTTGGCCCCATTATCGTTACGACCTCACCCTTCATGACAGAGAGGCTAACCTCTTTGAGAGCCGTCACCCTCTCAGCTCCAGACTCGTAGATCTTGATGACCCTGTCCACCACAACAACAGGCTCAGCCTCCATATTTCTCACCCCATGACCCGCCTCCTAAGAAGGGACGCTAAATTACGCCCGCGAACTGTTCCATAGGAAACCAGTACAGGCACCACCAGTAGAACCCCTAGGAGGGCGGCCATTACGAGCCAAGGCTCTACCATATGTACGGGTGCGAGGATAATGTCTTTGAGCCCCGGGATAATGGATGCAAGCATACTGCTCTCATCACTGCTTAGATACGCTAAAGTGAGCCTTGCGGGTGCTAGGGTGTAGACCCACATTGCTAATCCTCCTATTAGAGCTACAACAAATATTGAGATGACTGAAGGTAGGAGCATGCCATAAACGAAACGTATAGCGTCACCCCTAGATGCCCCTCTAACTCTCATGACGACAACCTCACTCTCAATGAGCTTGTAAGTCGAGGCAAACAGTGTGTATACAGCGATAAGGCCTATGAATGCTGAGAACGCCGACAAAACCTTCATCTCGCCAGCAACAGCAGACGCCGAACTCCCAGTAAGGAGTATCTGAGATACATCATATGGGCTACCAGGGGCGTAGAGGTAGCTTTGAACCTCGTAGAGTTTATGCTCAAGCCATAAGTAGTTATAGTGTGCTATTAATGCTCCCAGGGCTAATGATAAGGAAATAACACTAGCTCCCACAAGACTCTCGATCCTCGAAGACAGCGTACTAGCACTTATAGATACAGGGCTCTTGAGGCGCCCAGCAACTTTCTTTGCAAGTGAGACAGCAGCCCTGTAGGGGGCAGACCATACAGCAGCGAGCCTGGATAACGACACGACTGCAAGAAGTGGGGCGAAAGGCATTCCAACGAACCCAATAAGTGCCACTACGAAGCCTAAGGCAACTACAAGGGTACCGTACTCATTGAGTCTATTTAGGAACTCGTCAATGTTACCAGCAACCATGACGACAAGAGTGGAAAATAAGATAGCAGCAGACAGTCCCCCTATGGCAACTCTACCTTTCTTCGATGCTGGAGGCGCCCTAAACATGGACTCTACAGGTCTGATGGCCTCCTGCGGCCTAATTTCCTCTATCTGCTTGAGGACTGAACGGTATACTAAAGCGAATATAATTAGCACTACAAGTAAAGTTGATATTATTATAATATTATTTGCTAATAGTGAGCGTGGAGGAGGAATTAGGCCGCTAAGCTGCATTCTATAGAAACCACCAACGGAGTAGACCGATAGAATTAGCCCGACGATGCCGGACAATAATGCTAGGAGGAGAATGCTTAGTCCAAGCCACCTCTTCATCCTCTTCTGGGAAGCACCACGTGCTATTATAGATGCTAGGAATGGTCTCAGATCCGAAACTGCTATCTCTACTACATGTTTAGTAGCATAGTACCCAGCAACTATGAAGCCAAGTGAGACAGTTATGAATGATATCCCGGCCATCGGGTTGTTAAAGATTACGCCTGTCATCTGTGGGAGATCCTCAAACTTAGTTTTAATTGAGACCTGATAACGAGCGCCACTAAAGCCTTCAGACCCCTCGGGAGGAGGCGATATAGTTTCATAGGCCATGGGAAAACCGTACTGCGTAGATATTATGGTGTATGTTAAAAACCTTTGTGGTACTGCAGAACTAACCTGATTAGAGATCTGGTTTGCCAGATTCATTACGACATCAAGGTCGTTCTCACCCCTTTCTCTAGCTCTTTTGAAGATATCCATCAGGCTGTGATTAGCGTCGTAATAGACTATGACGCCAAAAGTAGGCTTGATAATGTTACTTTTGAAGATCGTAAGTGCAGTATTGTTAGAAGACTCATTAATCAGCGCCGAGATACTGTCCTTGTATGGCTTATATCTTAAGGGGTAAAGGGATGGAACGAAGACCGGTTTACCACTCTCCATTTCCAGCTCCTTAACCATTACATCTGTCGAGCCCGTGTTCAGTACTCCCATAGTGTCTACAACGGCATAGCTCAAGACCTTATTGGTATCCTGAGCCTTTGCTACATGGAGGACGCTCTCTGCGACATCATCAATCAGCCTTGTCAGCCCGTTTTCATCTGTTATAAGTGCTGGAGGCGAGATCGCTGTAATAGATTGTATATTCTTTTTATAGTCAAAAAATCCAATAATTTTTATCTCAACTCCGGAGAGATTAACAGTATCTCCGGCTTTCCAGTTCATGGCATATGCTAGAGGTTTAAACGCTAACACTTTCACTGGCCCGTTGTTGTCGGAGTTGTTTGGAATGGAGGCCCCACTAATATAATACCAGCTTTGGTCTCCTCTTAGCGGAGCTGTAGCCAGTAAGCTAAAGTAGTAGACCGGGCAATAGCGCGAGAAGTTAGCGGGATCCCTAATAGTTATGCCCGGGGAAAACCTGAAGGGAATTGCCACCCCGCTCCTGTTGAGAGATATCTCTATTGTATCCTTCACCGGCCCTGTGGGCCCAGTACTACTCGAGAAGCACTCTTCCGATTTGTAAGTTATAAATGTGCCCACCTTAATGTAGAGGAGCTCTCCGCGGTCAGCAAATATAGTGTCATTATAGGCTTTCTCATAAATATTATTAGCTATTAGTGTCACATTGCTAAGTGCTTGTTGTAGAGTCTCATTGGGGAAGGGTTCAAGTTCCTGTATTGCTACCTCCACGATAGGGTTTATCACGTCAAGGTAGCTCTTTGTCATTGAGGCGAGAGACGCTTGGCTTGATATAATTGAGGCCGGTATCCCTGCTGCTATTATAAGGAACGCTACTGCTATTAGGCCTGCCCTGACCTTATCGTTCAACAAGATCCTCCAAAGCACTCTAGCTGTCACCATCCTACTAGTATCCCTATTATGGCTCATTATCATAGTGTGCTTCGACATATATATTATTTTGAGAGTGCACTGAAAAGCGCGGGGATATCAGGTTAAGATTGTAGATGCTTATATACAAGAGGTTCTTACATGTCAATGTTCAAGGATTAAACGGCTGTCATAATACGGTATCGTGAGTGGGAGAATTGGGATGGCCGATATATACGTGTACGATGTAACACCTCCCGGATGGGGAGAGAAGCTCATAGCCTCCTATTTGGTTGTAGGGAAGAGAGCTGTTCTTATAGAGACAGGCCCTAGAAGTAGCGCTGAGAAACTCATTGAAGAGCTCAGGCGGGACGGGTTTAAGCCGGATAAGATCATAGTAACACACATACACCTAGACCACGCAGGAGGTGTGGGAGTGTTAGCGAGAGAGTTTAATGCTGAGGTAGTAGTGCATCCGAGGGGTCTCAAACACTTGGCTGACCCGTCAAAGCTTTGGGCTGCGAGCAGGGCGGTTCTCGGGCCAATAGCCGAGGTATACGGTGAGCCAGTACCTGTCCCCGAGGAGCTCCTGTGTGCTTGTGGAGATAACGGTACGATTAACCTTGACGAGTCAAGGCTTAGGCTTCTATACACACCGGGACACGCAAGCCATCATCAGGTAGTGTTACTGGAGCCTGAGGGGATCCTGTTTACTGGGGATGCGGCTGGGGTTAGCGTTGAAGTGGATGGGGATAGGATCCGTCTACCTACAACGCCTCCACCATTCAGACCCAAACTTTACATAGAGAGCCTTCAGAGGATGGCGGAGCTTAGGCCAGAGCGTGTGGCCCCAACACATTATGGTTTCGACCCAATGGACGGTCTTGAGTACATAAACTATCACATGCTACAGCTGAAAACATGGCTGGACGAGGTCGAAAAGCTTGTGAAGGAGGGTATCACGGATCCAGATGAGGCCGCCAGGATCCTCGCCTCACGACTACCCGAGGCGAGGAAGGCCCTCAAAGCTGACAATAAGATAATCTATGTCACGTTCTACAAGAGCACTGTCTGGGGTATGATAGAGTACTTCAAGGAAAAAGAGTTTCTCGGGGGTAAGAGCTAGCCCTCTCCTTTAAAGAATATGGTGAAGCCCCCTGCAAGCAGGGCAGGGGTCAGTAGATGGTATAGTACTGTTAGGACTGGGACTATGACTCCCCCGGCTTCACCCATAAGCTTAAGGCTGAGCGTAATTCCCGCACCTGCTGTGTAGAGGAGTGCCAGGCCGCCGGCTATGAGACCATCTAGGAAGGCGTTCAACCCTTTCCTCGCTAGGGCTGCAACAATGACGGCTGTGATTAGCGGTGCCAGCGTCAGACCATAGGGGACGTATAAGAGTATGGCGTAGGCTATTGTGCCAGTTATGATCGCAATCATATTCTTGTGCTCCAAGACCTCCACCTCCTAGGAGCCACCTATTATTATGACGTATGGGTCTCCATAGATGCTTGGCGGAGTGTTGAGGTCGTAGTCAACGTAAACCCCGCGTAGCCAGAGCCTCTCATACATGTCATAGTAGTGGTTGCTGTATGGGCTGCCACTCTCCCCTCCAGGCAGCTGGATCCAGAAATGGCTTGTTCCCAGGTCGACCACCATCCTTATACTCGGCCCTACAGTCACTGGCATCCCCCTCTCAACAGTGAACTCCTTGATTGGCGCTACGTTTATACTCCACGTGGCTCCTCCTGCAGGCTCTCTTGGGTAGTTGAGGGTTTTGAAGGCAGGGTGGTAGGGGCTGTAGTAGTGTACCTTTCCGAAGAGCCATTTGCCAGTTTCTTGTGTCCCGAAGTATCTTGTGAGGTTCTCTACCGCTTCTTTTAGGGACTGGTAAGCTAAATCCTCTAGGTTGAGATCTCCCATCACTCTCTTCGTGAGCGGGTCTCTCTTTTCGTAGGACTTTATGAAGCTCAGAGCGTAATGTGCGCGGAAGAACCAGAGGTGCTCTGGTGAGCCGTATATTTTTGTCCACAGGTTCTTGTGGAAGGTGAAGAGCCATGCAATAGCTATTGTGGCGTTGGGGTCTCTTGAGGATATATATGGGATCTCGGCCATGCGGTACTTCCCATACCACCATCTAACCTTGTCTAGGTAGGGGTCTTTCTTATCCTTTACTAGGTTTAAGAGTGTGTGGAGGTAGTCGAGCACACCGAGATCCCTCTGGTCAAGCTGTATTGAGGCCATATCCCTCATAGTTATCATGCCGCGGAATGTATAGAATTGTAGCAGTCCCGTGATCCTCTCTTCCCTGTATTTGTCGTGGTAATGCCATCCTATGAAGTCGCCGCATGTCCCATTCCACACCTTACTATTTGCAGTTGCTACAAATGGTACCGGCGGGTTGTAGAGTATTGGTATTCTATTGGGGGGTATGTAGCCCTGCCACTCTCCCTCTCCCTTACTACCGTTGAAGGGTAGGAACCCTGTGTTTACGATCAGGTGCCCATCTATGTTGTAGACTGGGAGGTTGGTCCTATTAGGGAAGCCTCCGAAGGGGCTATATGCGAAGTTGCCCTTGTCATCAGCTACTACGAAGTTCTGAACAGGCACGTGGAAGTATCTTTGTGCTTGGAGTGCCTCCTTGACGGTAGATGCCTTGTCTAGGTAGTAGAAGAACGCTACCTCAAACGATGGGTCGTGGCCCGTCCAGCGGACGGCTAGCTTCTCTCCCCCTACGTTCAGGACGTATCCGTGCACGGTCTTCTCGACAGTTATCCTCTCCTCACTGTACTTCCCGGAGACGGGATCCCATACCCTTATCACCCGCTCTTCCTTCTCGGGCTCAAGCCACTTCCCTTTGTAGAGGTATTTGCCGTCACTGCTCCACTTATAGTAGTAATAGTCTGTGAAGTCGCCCATAACATTTGTGAACCCCCAGGCTATGTGCTCGTTCCTGCCTATTATGACGAGTGGTGTGCCCGGGAAGAGTGCGCCTATTACATGGTAGTTTGGAGTCTTCAACTCTGCGAGGAACCATATTGGGGGTACTGAGAGCTCTAGGTGTGGGTCGTTAGCTACAATCGGTTTCCGTGAGAGGGTGTATGAGCCGTTCACAACCCAGTTGTTTGATGCCTCCAGGAAGGTGTTAGTTACGCCAAGGTAGTTTAATGGCTCCTGGCTCATGGAGAGGATCTTCTCAACAGGTATCTCACCGGGGCTGTCTGGCACGGTATTCTCAGCGAATGTGGCTGTATGGTTTAAGCCCGTCACTCCTGCCCAGCTCACAGCATACTTACAGTCTGCCTGGGTGACTGTGCCATTCCAAGTAAGCCAGTCGAAGACTTCTGCGATACGCACGGCGTCTTTGCCGTACCTGTTAATTATGTGTTGAACTACGAGATCCTCATCGTTCCATGCGAGGACGTAGGCGATCACCCTCGCTACAGCTATAGTGTCGACAGGGCTCCAGTACTCTGGGGTCTGACCCAGAACCCTGTACTCGACTGGTAGGAGGTTGTTCCGCATCGCATAGTCTATATAGTCGTTTACACCCTTAGAGTAGGCCTCAAGCATGTCCACTACAGGCTTAAGCTGTGGATCAGCACTCATCGCCTCCCACGAACGCTGAACTGAGTCAGCGATGCCCGACATTATCATGAATTTATCGGTATCTAGGCCGTCCTTGCCGACGAGCTCTGCTAGCCTGCCCTCGCCAAGCCTTCTTAGCAAGTCCATCTGGAAGAGCCTCTGACTTGCGGTTACCCATCCCATAGCGTAGAAGCCTGCCTCGTCAGTTGTTGCATAGATATGTGGCACGCCAAACCTGTCAAAATAAACTTCGGCCTCCCCATTAATGCCTGTAAGATGAAGTGTGACTTTTGGCAGACCCCCTGTATCGGCTGCAGCCATTACCCCGTAGGCTGGATCTATAAACCTCTGTAGGGCGGGGGACGCATAGGGTAGGGTTAGTAGGATTATTCCTAGGATGATCGCGAGTGATTTTACAATAGCGTCCCTCACTATAACCACCACGCCGGCCCATTGTATGGGCTACGTGATATATCTATCATCTGGAATTGAGCTAAAACCTGGAGATCGTTTGTGAGCATATACTCTGGGGCCAGCCATATATCTTCTACCATGATATGACATGTCTTGGAGGCCGATGCTGAGGGTTAAAAGCGGGGAACCCAGATGGTTGTGACCGGGGCTAGGACAGCTGAGGCCTCCGCCCGTCCTAGAAGACGCGTGGGATCAATAGTACTGCTAGGCTGGTGAATGCCACTAGGAGGTTGTCATCAATCGGAGGGAACTCGAACCGTTCAACAATGCTGGCCAAAACCCCTGCAACGGCACCCAGTCCTCCTGCTAGTGCATAGCCCAGTGGCACTACGACTGCGAGCATGCCGATATTACCGAGCCAGTGTTTTGTCCTCCGGGCGAATACAGCATTTCTGATTATGCCTGTTACACCGTCACCTATGGCTATGAAAACTGCGGGGACGACAGAGATCTTCGCGTTATCCGTTAGAGTCCATAGGAGGAATAGGCTGAGCCCCCATGCAATGGTGAAGTTAACCTCATACATGTTCTCCTCAGTCTGAAACCAGTAGAGGAGCCTTCCCTTCCAGTGCCAGTAGTAGAGGAATGCGCCAAGCATGAAGGCCATAAGCATTGGGATGAGGGGGCCACTGAATAGGAATGGTACCAGAAACGCTACAACACCGCCCGCCAGTATATGGATTATCTTTCTATTATAGTAGACTGCAACGTTGTGGGGAGTACCCCTCCTTCTAAGAATATCGTAGACAGGTTTAGTAGTGTAGACAATTATTAATACGTAGGCTGAGAGAGCCGCTGCCACCATAATATCATGCTTTGATATGCTAGTGACCGCGCTGGCACCCATCAACTCCTGCCACCCTACAGCCAATATGTCATAAAAGGGTTGCGAGCGTCTTAATACTCTTAACACACGCTAGCCGCGTGTGGTGGACTAGGATGCCAGGCGAGCGTGGGCGGGTCGCTATAGTAATAATTGCACTCCTTATCATACTGGTTATGGCAGTAGCATACTACAACTATAGCACGAGCTGTGATGTTAAGATCGAGAAGGTATGTCTAACAGAAAACATGACTAGAATCGTTGTTAAAGGTGGATGCGAGGGCATGGAGTTAAGAATAATTGATAAGCTTGGCAACAAGGTGTATCAATCCGAGATCAGGCCGGGCGATAACCTCTACAAAGTGAACCTATCACCCTCGAGTGTGTACATGGTTGAGATCGTGTACAAGTGGAGAACACTTGCCACCGTTGACAATGTCAGGGTTCAGCCTGGGCCACCGATGATCACAGAGGCCTTGGCCAAACTAGTCGACAACGACACTCTAATTGTCTTTACAAGAGGAGTCACGTCATGTCTAGTAGATGACTATCACATAAAGAAGATATCCCTACTAGTGGTTTACCAGAATGGTACGTCCACGAACATAACCATTGAGGGGTCTTGGCCCATAAACAAGCAGTTCACAGTAAAGCTCCCCCAACCTGTGAATATCAATGAGTTATCATCTGCGGGAGTCTTCATCACAGACACACTAGACATAACATACCAGGCCACAACCGGGTGGCCGAGGTAAGCTTACGGCCTCAGGTGTGCCCGGGTTGCAAGTGGCCCGCATAGTGGTAAAGGAGCTGGCAAGCATAGGCGCTATAAAGAGGGGGAGATTTGTCCTCTCGAGCGGGAAGACCTCCGATATTTATATCGACCTAAGGCTAGTCCCCTCGCACCCCCCAGTCTTTAAGTTGCTGCTCGGCCTAGCCTATTTCCTTCACAAGGACATAGTAGAAACGGTCTCAGCAATCATAGGCGTTGCTACGGGCGGGATTCCATGGGCAGTCGGGCTGGGCCTCCTAGCCTCTAAACCAGTAGGGTACGTCAGGCCTCAGAAAAAGGAGCATGGCAGGGGTAGGGTTGTAGAGGCAGACCTCCCTACTAGGTCTAGTGTTCTAGTGGTGGACGATGTGGCTACAACTGGTAGGAGCTTATCATCGGCCGTAGACGCCTTGAGAGGTGAGGGTTACAGGGTCAGAGAGGCGTTAGTCATAGTGGATAGAGAGGAGGGTGCTAGGAGCGAACTGGAAAGAAAGGGGGTAAAGCTGCGGTATATTATCACACTCTCCCAGCTCCGGGAAGCCCTAGAAGATCTCTGAGACCGCCTTCCTATACATCTTTATCGTCGGAATATCCATTGGATCAATCCCCTTGAGATTGGCTAGTTGCACGCTCATGAGCCCTGCTATCCAGGAGGGCCAGATAAGTCTTATGAGGATTGACTGGCCCCTAGGCTTAATATCTATATATGAGTCGAATCCGGTTACCTCCAAAGCGGCCTCTATCATCTTGTCCTCGAGGGTGACGCCTGTCCATATTACTAGGGGGATTAGGTTGTCCATATTATTCCAGGCCTCTACATCGTTGTGACCGCTCTCCGGCATCACTCCAATTAGTGAAGCGGTCTTCGCGTTCTCTGCTAGCTCGTTCTTAACTCTATATGCGACAGGCCAGATACTGTCACCAGTAATGATCAGGGGTATCTTGTCTCTTGCTTTGTAAAGTGTGGAAGCCAGATGCTCCGCTGCGTCGATAGCTTCGTATATCTCCCTCTTCATTATCTCTATAGAGCTCTCGATCTCCAGACGGGTCGGGTCTAGTATGTTCATGTTTACGAGTATCCCAAGTATGCCGTAGAGCAGGCCTGCGAGACCCGCCCTAGGTGCAGGTGCCTCTGGTACACGGAAGAAGTATAGGTTCAATTCCCTCGACATATCCTCAAACTTCCCATCCCTGGAAAGGAGGATGACTCTCGCCCCTCTTGCTAGGGCATTGTGCGTGCACCTGATAGTCTCCCTGGTGTTTCCAGAGAAGCTTATGGCAAAAACTAGAGTTCGCCTGTCGACCCATGGAGGTATCCGATAACTTGTGGACGCTCCGACAACCCTCTGGATCCCTAGGGATTCGAGGATGAAGCTAGCGTATAGGCCCGCTATTCCACTACCTCCCATACCGCAGAAGAAGTACTTGTTTGTATTGTAATAATATGATGGAATGTTTGTGTTGAGCCCTGCACGGTATGCTCTCTCAGCACTCTTACCCCAGTCCATGTAATACTCATATAGTATTGAGATACCTTCAGACATGGTCTCCCCCCCAGGATCCACTGTTGAAATAGTCCCCCTTGAGAGAATAAAAACACGGAGAGATAGAGGAGGTAGGGTAACATAACTAGAGTGCTGGTCTTATTATGATCTTGACTCCTTCCAGCCTTACAGGGGTGAATGTTATACCCTGACCGCTATAGAACTTGCTGAACCACTCGTAGAAGTGGAGCCTTATGCTGTGTGCTAGGGCTATGATAGCCTCTAATCCAGCCGTTAGTAGGTTCCCGAAGATGTATACGAGTATACCTGCTATCAGGCCGACGACTCCGCCCCCAGCCATTAGGTAGTAGAGCTTAGCGAACCCAAGCATGAGCCCCGAGTGTGCCAGTCCTAGTCCCAGAATTCGGAGGAAGCTCGGGACGTTCCCTAGAACCATTGCGAGCATCTCATATGCTTCCATAAAGGCTGAGCCCAGCCCATGGAGCGGGTTCTCTCCCTCTATGGCCAACGCTATAGGCTCTCCAAACAATTTCCATAGGAGGCCTGTTATAGAGCCGTACCACACGATGGCTTGCAGGATCCCGCCGCTCCCCTTATTGAAGATTGCCTCCTTAATAATGCCTCCAGCCTCGGACGCGTTGGGTACGAGTAGGAAGGGTAGTGTGGCGCTTGTGAAGAATATGAATGCGGGTAGCTTGCTCGCGAAGGCGAGCTCCTTGTCGCCCTTCAGTAGGGCGTCTATGAATCCGAGTAGTGTACCGAATATTAGCATGAAAGCTGCTAGCCATAGGCTAATGCTGACTATATGGAACAGTAGGGTTCTAGTTACTTCAGCCCCCAGCCCATGCTCAACCGCGAATGTGGGCTCCGCTAGGGGTGGATGCTCGAATCCGAGCTTTTCCCATAGAGTGTAGAGGCCGATCTTCTCTGAGACTACTGGCCCGAAGAACTCTCCAGCTAGAAATCCGGTGACGATGCTAACGCTGCCCAAGATTGTAAGGATCGGCCTCCACATGCTCTTCTTGTCGAGGAAGTAGAGTGCGAACAACACCACTAGTAGGCCGTGGCCTGCGTCGGGGAACATGAGGCCGAATATTAGTGGGAATGTTACTGCTAAGAAGACTGTGGGTACGACCTCGTCTGGGTCGGGCTCCCCATACATTCTAACGATCTCGTGGAAGGGCCTTATGATACGGGGCAGTTCAACCTTTGTTGGGACTTTTTCTCTGGCCCTCTTCACGCCTAGAACATGTACCATGAAAGCCCCTCCTAGGGCTTTTTCGAGTGCTTTCACGATCTTCTTCCTGTCAGCCTTATCGACATATCCCCTGAACATTCTGACTGTTCTCGTCTTGACCGTGTTGGCAAGTATTTCGGCTGCGTGCTTGATGGATAGGAGGGTTGTATAGTATTTTTTGAGCTCCTCGAGCCTCTTCCTGAGTGATTCCACGATCATGTCGTACTCTTCAGTTAAGTTCTTGACAGTCTCAGCTATTGCGATAACTGCCTCCTTAGGCGAGCCCGGCAGCTCGTCTGGTATGTTGATAGGTGTCCATTTGAGTCTTCTAACGTCCTGCATAAAACCTGCTACAGCCTTCGGGGAGCCCGCTGCCACCACGGCAATCCTGTCCTCCTCTACCTCCTCTACCGCCACTACTATCCCATGCTTCTCTGCTAGCTTCCCCAGCTGGGCTATTGTTGTGTTGGGATCTTTCGTTTCGATGTAGCCAATGGAGTATCCCATGAACGCGGTCTCAGCGTATGCTCTCCGTATGTCGGCTTCAATGTGGGATATAGGTTCTAGGACTGTCCTCAGTATCCTTAACTCACCAAGCTTGCTCTCAATCTCCTGTAACCTTGAAATCCCCCTCTCGAACGCCTCCTCAAGCTCCTTGTACTCCCTTATGCTCTTCTCGAACGCCTCCTCCCATCCTCCGGCCTCTATAACGATCCCGGCGACCGTCTCAGGCTCTGCACCTACCGCTTTGAAGTAGGATTCTAAGCGTGACACACGCTCTGAAACGTGAGCGTAGAATGTCCTATACTCCCTAGCCACCTCTCCGCCTTCAACCTTGGGAGGGCTAGCTACATGGAGCACCCCCAACTCTGCTACCGCTGCGACTGCCTCGTCGTAGAGGTGGGTCGGCACTACAATTAATACCTCCTCGACCTTCCTCGGCAGCAGCACTTCCTATCCCTCCATTGGAGCGGTCGGTCACTACATCAGCTCAATCCATCATGGCCTAGCGGGTTGACCGGTATAATAAGGCTAACACGTCCCTGCGGGTAGCCCTTTAAATTGAACCTCAATAGACCGAGACTCTGGGGGCAAGCGTTGAGCGAGATACTAAGAGGCAGAGTGGTCGTCATAGGAGACAGGGTTAACTTACCACTATTCAGAAGCGTAGGCCTAGAGGTAGAGGAGGCCGTAGGGGATGAGAGAGTGATAGCCGAGCTCGAGCGGATAGCCGGGAGGCATGATATCTCATTAGTCATTATACTCAAACACGTGGTAGAGGACGTTGATAGGGTCGTGGAAAAGGCTGAGGAGCTGGGGATCCCAACACTAATCCTCCCAACACTCTGGGCCCCCGCAGAGAAGATTAATGTGGAGAGACTTCTAGCAAAAGCTCTCGGGCTGGGGTGAGGTAAATGCCTAAAAACATATACGGGGATCCGGAGAAGGTCGCCAAGGAGGTCACCGAGAAGGAGTTCGAGACCTCGAAAAGGGTTGTAGATGAGGCACTAGAGCATGGGCTAAAACTCATAAACGAAGCCTACGAAAAGGCCCTTAGAGAGGCCGAGACACAGCTTAGGAGCGAGATTTCCAGAGCCGAGGAGCAGCTTAAGAGTGTCGTCTCAAGTCTGGAGCTCGAAGTCAAATCAGAGGTCACCGCCTTAAAAACGAAGTACCTGGAAGAGGCTATGAAAAAGGCGCTCTCCCAAATAGGAGAAGTGAAGAACTCAAAGGCATACGAGAATTACCTCGTAAAGGTTCTAACCCGGCTAAACGAGGAAGACTACCCCCAACTAGTAGTCTACACGTCTGAAGACGACGTTAGCAAGGTGCAGGCTATTATAAGCAGGTTAGGACTCCACAAGCTTGTAGTGTCTACGAGACCCGTTGACATACTAGGCGGAGTAATAGCAGAGACACCCGACAAATCTGTCAGACTAGACTTCAGCCTAGACCTACTCATAAAAATAAACGAGCACAGACTGCTCGGGGCCGCCTCTAGAGTATTATTCCCCACATCATGACGGTTGACAGTGGTGTATGGGGTGTAAGGGAAAGTGCCGGTTAAAGGTAAGATTGTGAGGATCGCTGGGCCCCTAGTAGTGGCAGAGGGGATGAGCGGGGCCCAGATGTATGAGATGGTCAGGGTCGGAGAGGACAGGTTGATCGGGGAGATTACACGAATAGTGGGCGACAAAGCCTACATCCAGGTGTACGAGTCAACAACCGGTCTCAGACCAGGAGAGCCAGTAGAAGGGACTGGAGCCCCACTGAGCGTCGAGCTAGGCCCAGGTATAATCGGGAACATATACGATGGAGTCCAGAGGCCACTACCGCTCATAGCAGAGGCTGTAGCGGAGAGGGATCCACGGAGGAAGATCTTCATCGAGAGAGGAATAGAGGTTCCACCAATACCCCTCGAGAAGAAGTGGCACTTTACCCCAGGATTCAACGGTACGAAGCCGAGCGTGGGTGACAAGGTCAACCCTGGAGATGTGATAGGGATTGTAGAGGAGACGAGCCTCATAACCCACAAAGTAATGATCCCTCCAGGCATAAGGGGCAAGCTAACATGGGTCGCCCCAGAGGGCGACTATACGGTAACAGAAGTAGTAGCCGAGGTTGAGAGAGACGGCAAGAAGTACCCAATAACTATGAGGCAGAGATGGCCCGTAAGAATACCACGACCATTCAAGAGGAAGCTCGAACCAAACACACCACTAATAACTGGGATGAGGATAATAGATACGCTCTTCCCCATGGCCAAGGGAGGGACAGGAGCAATACCGGGAGGATTCGGAACCGGGAAAACAGTCACATTACACAGCTTAGCCCAGTGGAGTGACGCGAGAGTAGTTGTCTACATAGGGTGTGGTGAGAGGGGTAACGAGATGACAGAAGTGCTTGAGAGGTTCCCCAAGTATAAGGATCCATGGACTGGGAAACCTCTAATGGAGAGGACGATCCTGATAGCTAACACTAGTAACATGCCCGTGGCAGCGAGAGAGGCAAGCATCTATGTCGGTATAACACTAGCCGAGTACTACCGAGATATGGGCTACGATGTCCTCCTAGTGGCTGATAGCACTAGCAGGTGGGCTGAGGCCCTTAGAGAGATCGCTGGTAGACTTGAGGAGATGCCGGCAGAGGAGGGATACCCGAGCTACCTAGCATCAAGACTTGCAGAGTTCTATGAAAGGGCGGGAAGGGTCGAGGCGCTAGGATCCCCTGAGAGGCTGGGAAGTGTTACAGTAGTTGGCGCAGTAAGCCCGCCGGGAGGAGACTTCACAGAGCCCGTGACGAGCCACACGAAGAGGTTCATACGAGTTTTCTGGGCTCTCGACACGAAGCTCGCTTATAGCAGGCACTACCCAGCGATTAACTGGATACTAAGCTACAGCGCCTACGCAGATACCGTGGCAGAGTGGTGGCACAAGAACGTCGATAAGAGGTGGAAAGAGTTCAGGGACGAGGTAATGAGGATCCTGCTAAGAGAGGACGAGCTGCAAGACATCGTGAGGCTAGTGGGTACCGAGAGCCTAGACGAGAGGGACAAGCTAGTCCTCGAGACTGCCAGGATGATAAAGGAGGGCTTCCTGAAACAGAACGCCTTCGACCCAATCGACGCGTTCACAACGCCAGAGAAGCAGTTCAAGCTCCTACACATGTTCATCAGCTTCTACAGGAAAGCCCAGGAGCTAGTACAACATGGAATAACAGTTGCAAGAATAAGGGAGGCACTAGGACGGTTATACGTTGAGATGATAAAGGCGAAGTTCGACATACCAAACGACCAGCTGGACAAGATAGAGGAGTTAAGGCTGAGGATGCTGAAGACACTGGAAGAGCTCGAGAGGAAGGGTGCATAACCCTGTTTCCATATGCATATGTAGTGGGGTGATTGGGAGTGAGCCTGTACGGGGTTAGGGAGTATAGCAGGATAAGGGAGATCAAGGGGCCCCTCCTCATAGTCGAGGGAGTCTCCAATGTGGCCTACGACGAGATAGTAGAGATAGAGCTGGCAACCGGAGAGAAGAGGAGGGGAAGGGTACTAGACGTTAGCAGGGGAGTGGCAGTCGTCCAGGTCTTCGAGGGTACGACGGGCATAACAACCACAGGCACAACAGTAAGGTTCCTCGGAAAACCACTAGAGATACCGGTAAGCGAGGACATGCTTGGGAGGATCTTCAACGGGCTTGGAGAGCCCATAGACAATGGGCCACCTATAATAGCTGAAGAGGAGAGGGACGTTAACGGAGCCCCACTCAACCCGGCCGAGAGAGCATACCCGGAAGACTTCATCCAGACAGGAGTTAGCGCTATTGACGGGATGAACACCCTAGTGAGGGGTCAGAAGCTCCCGATATTCTCGGGCAGCGGTCTACCCCATAACGTCCTTGCAGCCCAGATAGCGAGACAGGCCACTGTCCTTGGAGAGGAAGAGGAGTTCGCCGTAGTGTTCGCGGCAATAGGCATCAAGTACGACGACTTCCTATTCTTCAAGAAGTTCTTCGAGGAGACGGGCGCCCTGAACAGGGTGGCAATGTTCGTCAACCTAGCTGACGAGCCCGCAATGATAAGGCTCGTAACCCCGAGGGCAGCCCTCACACTGGCAGAATACCTTGCCTTCGAGAGAGACATGCACGTCCTCGTGATCCTAACTGACATGACAAACTACGCTGAGGCGCTCAGAGAGATAAGCGCAGCTAGAGAAGAGGTTCCAGGGAGACAGGGATACCCAGGCTACCTGTACAGCGACCTAGCAAGCATCTATGAGAGAGCAGGAAAAGTCCACGGCAAGAAGGGGAGCATAACTCAGATGCCCATACTCACGATGCCAAACGACGACATCACCCACCCAATACCGGATCTAACGGGCTACATAACTGAGGGCCAGATCGTGCTGAGCAGGGAGCTCTACAACAGGGGCATCTACCCACCAATAAACGTGCTAATGAGCCTCTCAAGGCTGATGAAGGAGGGTATCGGCCCAGGGAAAACTAGAGATGATCACGCAGCAGTTAGCAACCAGCTATACAGCGCTTATAGTAGAGGAGTAGAGCTAAGGAGCCTTGCAGCCGTCGTCGGAGAGGAGAGCCTAAGCGCCACAGACAGAAAGTACCTAGAGTTCGCAGACGCATTCGAGCAGCGCTTCCTAAAGCAGGGCGAGAGGGAGAACAGGAGCATAGAGCAGACCCTAGACCTAGCATGGGAGATCCTAAGCATACTCCCCGAGGAGGAGCTCACTAACATAAAGGAGGAGTACATCAAGAAATACCACCCCAAGTATAGGAGGAGGGCAGCATAACCGGAACCACCTCCACACCACCCCAACTAAACCGGGCAGGTGAGACGCGATGGCCATAGACCCAAGGAAGGTGCTGCCTACAAAGATAAACCTGATAAGGCTGAGAAGAGAAGTCAAAATGCTACGACGGATAAGGGGTGTTCTAGAGGAGAAGAGGGAAGTACTACTCCACTTCATAAAGAGCAGCGCTGAGGAATACGCTAGATACCAGGAGAACGTCCTCAAAAAGATGGACGAAGTCTATAAGGAGTACTATCGTGGGGTCGCAGAGGAGGGATTCGCTAGAACTAGGGGGTATAGCGAGACTGGGGAGAAGTACGTTGAAATAGGCCAGGGAGTCAGAGTCCTCTTCGCCGTTAAGACGCCGACCTTCACAGTCGATCCTAAACAAGTACCCCCACCCCCATACCCGCCTGATGCCAGCCCGCATCTAGTGAAGAGTGCTATAATGATGAGGGAGATACTGCCTGATATACTCAAGATGGCAGAGTATGAGGAAGCTCTAAGGAGGCTCCTAGAAGAGCTGAGGAAGACGCAGAGGCTCATAAACGCTCTCGACTATGTGATCCTCCCAAGCTATGAGCAGGCGATTAAGTTCATCAAGACAGTACTAGACGAGAGAATGAGGGAGGACTTCGTGAGGCTGAAGATGCTCAAGAAAAAGCTCGAGCAGAAGGCGGCGGCAGGAGGCTAGTTCCTTAGGTTTTCAAGACGCCCAGATTTAACCCCCCACGCCCAATATATACAGGGGAACGAATTGCTAACTCCTAGAGTTCTAAAGCTCGTAAAAGGCAGAGACCTAGATCTCCGCTCAACACTCCTCCAAGCAGCCCTTGAAAAGCTAGTAGGGCTCCATCTAGAAGGGAAAATACAGGCGGGGCTCGTTGTAGGAGAGTGGGGAGACGAGGGAGTCGTTCTAGGATACTATAAAGCCTACCAAGACGAGGATTTGAAGGCATATCGGAGGATCACAGGTGGAACAGACGCCTATGTAGATAAAGACACAGGCTATCTTGGTCTCGTGTTCGCGAGCGAGAACCTTGAGGAGGTGGGCCTCCTAGCTGAAAAGCTGGCAAGATGCGTTGGGGGTAAAGTCTGGGGTGCAACTAGGTTTGGCCCACAGAGGCTCGCCTCAGGCGTCGTTGAGGTAATAGGAGACTTTCACCCCGAAGACGCTGCCGCCTGCGTGGGAGAGAGGATCTTCGGGCGTAGGCTCTTAGTCGAGGAGATCGGTCTGGAGGGGTTAAACTCCATTAGCATGGCGTACTCGCATGAGGGCTGGATCAAGTATCTTGGAGCTGAGCCTATGAGCATAAAGACTGTTGTAAGGAGAGGAGAATACTATGTGCGAGTGGGGATCCAGATTTTCGAGTCATATATATCCAATGCTAGAGTAGATGGGGTCTTCCACGCAGCACCACCCAACGCACCCTTTAACCTTGCAGCAGCATTAGCAGGTCAACCTGCCAACGAGAACGCCCTCCTCCTAGCTGAGGGCAGGCTGGGTGTTATGGAGTTGTTAGGTGTGACACGGGAGGACTTCTATCAGGCGTTCCTAAGGGCTATACGGTCTGTCCTAGACAACAAATAGCGCTCTCGGGGATACGACTACCACATCGCCATCATTTAGTCTAGTCTTAAGACCGTCAAGAAACTCTATCCTCCTACCGTTCACTGCAACCTCGGCAGGATATCGAATACCTCCTCTCTCGTCGAGAACGATCTCCTTTACCTTCTCGGGTAGGATCTTGAGGAGATCCTCCACAGTCGCACTATCATCAAGCTCGTACTCGACCTCATGTTTCCCAACTATCTGATATAACTCCTGGAGAAACCTTACCTTAACCTTCAATTTATACCCCGGGGAAAAGAGAGTGTTGTGGGGAGGGTAAAAACTGGGGTCTATGTTATGCGCCGAGATGTTCGAACTCCTCGAGGCCTAGCCGGTGAAGGGTTTCTTTCTTCGGTATTCCGTCGACCCATCCTCTGAGCTCGTAATAGTATGGTAGGTATGTCTCAAGCGCTTCCTTAGCGGTCTTGCCCTTAGCCGGCCCGTCCGGGAGTGGCTCTTCAATTAGCCTCTTAGGCAGGTAGTCTTTGTAGCCGTGTCCCTCTCTGACTGCGAATAGCCTTTCTAGGTTGTAGATGCGCTCTCCGGCTATGAGGAGCTCGTCTGCGGTTAGGTCGTCCCAGCCTGTGACAGCCTTGAGGATCTCGACATAGTCTGTGTGGTCGGTGGCGAAAGTGTTAAACTTACATAGGACGAGACTATCGATCACGCTAAAGTAGTCCTGCTGGTACTTTACCAGTTCTACCTTCCTCTTGTCTATGGCTAGGGGGTCGAATTTCTCTGGCACTCCAAGGACGTCAAAGCTGACGGAGTAAGCTCTTAGATGGCAGCCTCCTCTGTTGCTGGTGGCATAGCTTAGGGCCATACTGTTAATGCCTCTTGGGTCGTAGGCCGGCAGCTCTAGCCCTCTAACGTGGATAGCGCTATCGGGGCTCCCGAAGTACTCTGCTAGCCTCTTAGCGCCCTCAGCGATTAAGTCTCCGATCCCATCTCTATACGCTGCTCTCCATATTGCCTGTATGAAAGCGTGTGGGTCTCCCCACTCGGGGGCTATATCCTCTAGTAGGTCTAGGAGCTCCTTGGCCTTATCCTCGGGTAGCTCTCCCTTCTTTGCTTTCTCGTAGAGCTCCATTAGTGTGGCCATGGTGTTCCCGAGGCTTATGGTGTCGAAGCCTAGGTCGTTTGCGAGGTAGTTGAGTTTTATGAGTGCTTTCAGATCTCCTATGAGGGTGTTAGCCCCCATTGCCCATATACTCTCATACTCGGGCCCCTCTGATACAGGGGTTCTGAAGGGGCCTGAGTCAACCTTTGACACCCTTGCACACCTTATCACACAGCCCCAACAGCCCTTGTTAGTTACTAGGTACTTCTCAGCCAGGTACTCACCGCTTATCTCGAAGGCCTTCTCGAATGTGCCCCTAGTCCAATTCTTAGTGGGGAAAGCTCCGTGAGCGTTTATTATGTTGACTAGCACTGCGGTTCCAAACTTTCCTAGGGCGTCTGAGATGGGGTGTTCCATGATCTTCTTCAGGATCTTCTTGGACTCCTCATGGAACTTCTTCTTGTCCGCCATCTCGATCTTCCTGGAGCCCTTAACGAAGATCGCCTTCAACTTCTTGTAGCCTAACACGGCTGCAAGACCTGTCCTCCCTGCGGCCCTGTACTTGTCGTTCATTATTGCAGCTATCTTCGAGAGGTTTTCTCCTGCGGGCCCTATGGCTAGCACGCTACCAATATGCTCGCTCGGGGTTTTCATCTCGGCCCTGATCTTCTTCTCAGTGTATACGACCCCCTTACCCCACAGCCTCTTCGCAGGGTGGAACCTTACTTCTCCGTCAACAATGCTGACCCATACCGGTTCGTCGCTAGCCCCCTCAACGACGATTCCATCGTATCCGGCGAATCTGAGCCAAGGCCCGAACTGTCCCCCACTATTACTGTCACCTAAGATCCCAGTAAGTGGGCTCTTACCAACGACATGGTAACGCCCTGTCTCGAAGGCGCCTGTTCCTGTTAGTGGGCCCGTTAGGATGTAGATCTTGTTCTCACTGCTAAGAGGGTTTATGTGGGGCGGGATCTCCTTCATGGCTAGATATGCGCCGAGGCCTCTGCCACCTATGTACTTCCTCATGATGCCGTCCTTTAGTACCTCTTCTTTCGCCCTCCACTCTGTGAGGTCTATTCTGAGTAGTTTGAACTCCAAAGGACGCACCCCAGACTCGCGATTCGTATATTTAGAGATATGGTGTAAACACATATTTATATGGATAAGATGGTGGGATAGTTGTGAACCAGGATCTAGAGTATGGCGAGCACCCCATCTACCTTAAGGGTTGGAAGCCTGCCACAGCACTATTTGCAGCCAACTTTATAGGGGCACTTCTACAGGTGAACGCTCCAAGCTTTCTCAGCGGTTATGGGCTGGTTACGGCTGCGTCAGTCTTAACGCTACTCATGCTCGAGCCCGCCCTCGCGGCCCTCGTGGTCTTTGCAGGCCACCTTATCGCTCTACCCTTCATCCTCGGATCTCATAGCATGATACTAGAGGTGGCACTGCTTGGCACCATCCTTCGCCCTCTGGTAGTCTATGTGGCATCTCGGGCTAGGAGACGGCTAGGCGACACGGGTTCTGTTCTAACCTTTAGCGTGCTAGACCCCCTACTCGCTCTCACAGCGGCGACACTATATTATGGCGATGATGGTATCCACGCATCACTCACGATCTACGACTTCCTAGTAGCACTCCTGATCCTAGTGGCGACAAGGCTTAGAGGGGCGCCCGCAGCCCTCGCCTACACCTCGGTGGTAGTGTACATATTGTCGACCGCATTCTTCCCTTCTATGCCAGCCCTATTGGGATCCCTAGCCGCCCTGGCTCTAGCTTACACAACAGGTAAAGGGGGTGGGGCATGGAAGCCTCTCAGCGTCGGCCTCGTTCTCCTCATAATAGGAGTAGCGGTCGGAATCCAGCCCTTCATGGTTAACGCTAAAATCATCGGACACCCCCTAAAGCCCTCCAGCTACACACACGATAGGTGGGGCGTTTCAGGGGAACCCTGTGGTATGATACCAAACGTCCTCCAAGGCGTGCACGACCCGGAGAGGTTGAGGATAGTAGAGGGGTGTGTTGTGGTGACAGGGACTATAGTAGACCCGCCCTTCGTAGCGGCGGACGGAGACTATTGTTTCGACCTTCATGTTGAAAACACGACTTACAAGCCGATCATGACCCTCGGGAATATCATATTGAGAAAGGGTAAGTTGCACGCTGAGATCATTCCTTCAAACATAAGCCTGCTCAACACGACAGGTGGGGGACTATGTGTGGGAGATAAGGTCAGGATAGCGGGCCCACTTGTGGTCGACACAGACCATGGCCAATGGGCTGAGATCCACCCCGTCCTATTCGTCGAGGTAATAGAGAGAGGTCAAGGCCCATGCACCATGCTAAACAACCCCTAGAATACTAGGAGTCTTGGGGAGCTAGCGATAGAGGGGTTGGACGTGAAGGCTGATGTTGTCATAGTCGGGGGCGGTGTGAACGGGCTAACCGCAGCATGTGTCCTGGCAGGGGAGGGCCTTGAGGTAGTAGTCTTGGAGCAGAACCCGCTTCCCGGCGGTCTTGCAGGAGGGGGCCCAGGCTTCCCCCTGAGCCTCTTTGCCTATGCTATAGGCCTAGTCCCGGAGGAGGTGCTACGGGTATTAGGGGTTACTGATGAATTCAAGCTAATCCTCCACAAGCCTGACCCCAGCTGGGTAGAGCTAGATGAGGATGGAGAGGTTGTGTTTAGATGGTGGAGGAAGGTCGAGGATCTCGAGGGTGAGGCCAAAAGTCATGGCCTAGAGGGGCTCCCAGAACTCATTAGGCTGGCGGGGAGATTCTGGAGGTGCTACAAAAGGTTAGGCCTATACTACACCCCCAGTCCACCCAGCCCCGAGGATGCAGCCTCCAAACTCGATAGCTGCGACTCGGATGCAGCAGTGTTTGTGGAGGAGAGGGCGAGTAAGATAATGTCGAGGTACTTGCCGTACTGGGCCTGGGGCCTCATACTATATCCCTCAATGTACAGGAGTAACGGTTTCAGCCTGGCCTATTACCTACAGAACAGTAACGTCTGGGATCAGCCTATAGGAGGAATGGGTAAAGTAGCGAACCTCTTAGAGGAGTGCGCGGAGAGGCGGGGTGCCAAGTTATTATTCGGTGAAAGGGTAGAGCGCCTCATATTCGAGCATGACAGGGTAGCAGGTGTCGAGACCGGGTCGGGGAGAAGAGTCTATGGTAGAGCAATACTTTATACACCTCCACTCTACACACTCCCATCCCTTGAGGGTGGAGACCGGTTAGAAGAGCAAGAGATCAGGCTCCTCAGGAGGGCCTCCTCCTTCAAGTTGGACGTTACAAGAGTGGACTACATCCTCAGGAGGAACCCCTCCCTTCCGGTGGAGAAGAGGTGGAGGGGGTCTCCCATACTGGTTTACTGGACTGCTAAGGGGGGCGGTGAGTACACCTATCCCCACACCTACACCCCTAGTATTCCACCTATAGTTCAGGGAAGCGGGGGCATACAGAACCCTCTAGACCCTCTCCCACCCGGGGTTAACGAGGAGGACATAATGCTCTTCACTATAAGGAGGAGGGCTGAGCAGGAGAGGTGCTGCGGCAACTCAACAGGCCATCCAGACCATATACCGATGATAGACCCCTACATAATGAATAAAAGACCCATCCCGGGCTGGGGCAACTACAGGACTAGCCTCCAAGGCCTCTATCATGGCTCAGCCAGCAGCTATCCCGGCGGTGAAGTGAACCTGGTGGCTGGTGTCAACGCGGCGCTCAGAATACTGACAGACCTCGGATATCCAGGTAGGGCTTACACAATAGTGAAGAAGCTAACAAGTACAGCATGAACGCCCTGGATAGGTGTATACCTCCCAATTTTAACGGCCCTCAACACTCCCGGCTCAGGGGTTGGGAGTTTATGAGTGTAGAGTTAGGCCCCCTAGGGAGGATAAGACCCCTAGGGCTAGGGTTCTGGCAGGCAGGCGGGAAACTGTGGAGATCCCCCCAGGGTGCGAGCTGGGTCTCAAAGGTTGTAGAGGAGGCTATAGCACACGGCATACAACTCTTCGACACGGCTGAGATATATGGCTGGGGGAGGAGCGAGGAGCGCTTAGGCAGGGCCCTCAAGGAGGTAGGGGCTGAGGACGTTATCATTGCGAGCAAGATCGCACCATTCCGTATCACATACTCCCTCATGAAGAGAGGGGTTGAGGGGATTAACAGGAGGCTGGGTAGGAAGGTGGACTTGATCCAGCTCCACTGGCCTCCGCCCTACTGGGTGCCATTATGCAGAATTGTGAGGGGCCTTGAGAGAGCTGTGGAGGAGGGGCTAGCGGGTGCATATGGCCTGAGCAACTTCCCAGCTAAGCTAATGGAAAAAGTCTACGAGTGCTCTAAAAGGCACGAGCCCGTATCGGATCAAGTACAGTACAGTCTAGCCTACAGGTCTCCAGAGAACAAACTACTTCCCCTCTCGGAGAGGAAGGGTTTCAAGATCATAGCTTGGAGCCCCCTCGCTAAAGGGGCCCTAGCGGGGGCAAAAAGGCCTGTAGACCCGGCACAGCGAGGGGATCCCGTATACAAGGCCGCTGCCAGAGATGACAAGCTCCAGAAAGCACTGAATATTGCCGCTGAAAGGTTAGGGGTACCTAGGAGTAGCATAGCCCTTGCATGGCTAATAGCTAAGGGTGCAATACCGATCCCGGGCACGAGAAGGCCTGAGAGGGTGAGAGAGTATGCTATCGCTCTAAAACTAGACCTCCCGGAGGAAACCCTTAAGCAGCTCGATAGTGCATCAGAGACGTACAAGACGAAGTGGGGCGAATCATACCGGGCACTACAATACCTCCGCCTCGTACCGTGCGGACTCCAGTACATATTTATAAGAGCGACGGGTGGAGTGTGACAATATTATTCTAGCACGATCCATTCAAGAGAATAGTGGTGCAAGGCCGTGGGAAGCAAACCCCTAAAGGTTTTCATAAGCGTTGACGCGGAGGGAATGCCATTTGCCGCCTCCCGAAGCATGTGGTCCCCAAACGACCCCTACTATAATGAGACGAGAGAGAATATGACCTCCATCACATCAACCGTTATACAGGCACTCACTTGGCTCACAAACGAGAAGGAAGTAAAGGAAATCTCACGTAAGCTTGAGAACCTGTTCATAAAGGAGCACGCATCAGACATCATCTCATCCCTATCGACCGGAAAGCCTCTAGAAGAGCTGGACACCCTTCTACCTGCACCGCAGGTTCCACTGGAGGTTGTGGTCGCGGACAGTCACGGTAGCATGATGAATATTGAGCCGATGAAGCTCTGGAGTACAATAATATCTGGACTGTCGGAATCACTCTGCACCAATAGTCTAGCAAAACATGAGACAAGATTGTGCAACGCTCTAGTTGAGCACTATGTAGGGTCAAAGCTCCTGAAGATCTCACTAGTAAGGGGCTTCCCCCGCCCCCTCTCAATGGTTAATGGAGCTGAGGGCAGCGATTTCGCAGTCTTCTTAGGCTACCACGCAACCCCGCCGATGGGAGGCTTGCTCGGCCACACTATGAGTGGGAGGATAGTTCAGAGGATGAGGATTAAGGGTGAAGATGACGCTAGCGAGTACCTCCTTAACACACTAATGCTAGGCGAGATAGGAGTGCCTATAGCACTCGTTGCTGGGGATGAAACGCTGAGAGGACAAGTTGAGAAGCACACGCCATGGGCGGTGTTCGTACCGCTCACACAGAAGGTCTCATCACTAGCGAGTACAACCCCGTCCCCATACGAGTATAGAAGGATGCTGTGGGAGGGTCTCTCCAAAGCGTTTAACAACTACAAGTCAGGGGAGCTGAAGCCTCTATTACCGGAGGAGCCCTGGGTTGAGGTGGAGTTCAAGAGGCCCTGGTTCGCTGATGTCGCAGAGCTCATACCTTGCACTAAGAGAGTTGACGGTCTGCGTGTAAGATTCGAGTGCGACACTATCAGGAAGAGCTTTGCAGCAATAGAGGCGGCGATACTGGCAGCCTATTCAGTCGCTATGAGGTAGCCTGGCTAGAGGGCGCTAAATTTCGTGTTTCCCCTCACTATTTTCCTGGCCTCTCGTATTGCGGCGGCGAGGTCTGTAATCGACGCTACGATGCGGTTGTAGCGGAGTCTGAGGAGCTCACGTATGTCCTTGTAGAGGTACCGGTGGTCGAGCAGGAAGTATGCTGCTCTATCCTCCGGGCTCCTAGTGGCTCTACCGAGGGCCTGCTTCACCTTCACGACGGGGTTGAATGTGTAGACATAGTATCTAGCCTTATGACGCCCTAAACGCTGTGTTAGGGCTGAGAGCATTGTGTGAGTGTATGCGTCTGGCTGGGGGTAGGGGACGCCTACCACTATGACGGTTGTAAGGAGGTTTTCCCCGTCTATCTTGAACTCGACCCCCTCAACGAGCTTACCCCCCGCTACCGCATTGATGAGGAGGTCGGGGGACTCCAGGAGTTTAGCCTCAACGTCCGCAATATTCGTGCCCCGCCTCTCAATAATGAGTGGCAGCCCTGCCGGTATCTTGTTGACAATATTCTCCATCACCTCATAACTGGGGTAGACTGCAAGCTTAGCGCCCGGCATTGACCTCGCTATTAGAGCAACATAGCTGGCGAGTGTGCGGTACATCTCCGGGGTTCTCCGAGTATACCTGGTAGTAACATTCCTTGCCACCACCGTGTATATGTTCGCTGGCGGTATGAAGGGGCCATAGAGCAGGTCAGTATCTATGTACTTGACCTGCCTCTCAACGCCAAGCAGCTCCCTCACATAGTCACCCTTGGGCAGCGTGCCACTGGCTAGGATGACCGCCCTAGCCTTCTCCAGAGGTGCCCGCGTTACAACGGCCGGGTCTACAGGGCTTGCCACAAATACGGGGCCACTATCATTGCTAGGGGGCTCTATAAAGAGGAGTATATGATCCTGTGATAATGCTTGAAGCCATGCCTCAACCCTAGTTATGAAAGACTTAGCAGTCCTACTCCCCTGGAGGATAGCCTCCTCTAACTTCTTCTCCCTCACCTCCTCTGCAACATCACTTACAACATTTAACTCATCAAGCAACTCTGACAGCCTCTCCTTATCTTCAAGCTCTACCTTCCTCCTAGCCAATCTGCCCATGGCCTTGAGCGACGATGACAGGCCCTCTAGTAGGTCGACTACCATGCCCGGAGAACTGGAATACCTTCGAACCTCCTCTATCGCCTTCTCAATGTCCTCTATGGTTAGCCTCCTCTCCAACATGGAGTGGGCGTTTATGAGAGAATGCGCCTCATCCACAACAACGACGAAATCACTATAATCGTATGGGTCTAACACGCTCGAGAAGATGTCGGGCCTGAAGAAGTATGGATATGTTGCAACAATAACCTGCGACTTATCGAGAAGCCCCCTGAGGGCGAAGAAGGGGCAGACTTGTAGCTGCCTGGAGAGGAACGAGACTATCCGCTTGCTCCTAGACTCCCCAAGCGATCTAATTGTAGCGGAAAGCTCGGACACCTCTACCTCTTCGAGCCTAGCATAGTAGTCGCAAAGCCCCTGTAGCCTCGCAATCCTGCAAGCACTCCAGAACTCCTCACTTGTAAGCTCCCCATTATCACCTCTGAGGAGGGGGCACATCCTACGGGCACTATATATGAAGGTGTAGTCAGCACCGAGCCTATTCAACTCCCTTAGTACCGGGTCGACCTCGTTAACCGTCCTAACAAGGTACAGAACCCTCTCAGCCCCACCGCATAAAACGCCATAGAGGATCGCGGGTGTTTTACCAAAACCTGTTGGAGCTGTAAGGCTCAGCACTCCCCCCTCTCTTACAGTAGCGGCTACCTCCTCCGCCACCTCACGCTGGCCTCTCCTAAACTGTTCATAGGGCCACTCGACGGGGCACTCCACACCTCACTCCTCCACTTCTCCGGTAAACGTGAGTAGAACCCTCCTCCTTCTCGGGCCGTCCATTTCTATGAACATTATGGACTGCCATGTCCCGAGACGCATGGCACCGGATTTGACCGGTATCACGACGCTAGGCCCCACCAGGATGTTCCCTAGGTGGGCGTGCGCGTTATTGTCGATCCTGTTGTGCTTCCACCCCCAGCCCGGTTTAGTCGTTTCCTTTAGTATGTCTAGAATGTCCTGCATGAGCCCGCTCTCCGCCTCGTTTACAGCTATTGCGGCAGTAGTGTGTGGGACATATACTGTTAATATCCCGTCCACTGCTCTGATACTGCGGAGCCAGGCTTCTACCTCCCGGTTGATGACTACGACTTCGAATCTCTCACGGCTCGTGACACCGACCTCTCCATGAACCACCTTGCACCCCACGGAGAACACCCATTATCGGTTGTAGGCGTCTCCCGTTAAGAGATATATCCTAGCACACGATCACCCCGTGAGTGTCGGGTGCTCACCAATTGTTACGGCCCCGGGTCTTGATCTTCTCGACCATGGCCCTCGACGGCCGCATAGCAGACCCAAGCGGTTTCACCATGTTAAGCTGCTATGAGGACTTCAAACGCCAGCACATGCTTAGGGCGCATGTGGATGCCGTCATGGTTGGCTCTAATACTGTCCTGAAAGACGACCCTCGGCTGACAGTCAGACTCGCCAAAGGGTGGTCTCCATATAGGGTAGTGGTAGACTCGAAGCTGCGGATTCCCCTGAAAGCCCGTATATTCGCAAACCCCAGAAAGGCTATAGTCCTGACATCGAAGGATGCCCCACCTGATAAGCTTAGACTCCTCAAAGACATGCACGTTAATGTTATAGTAGCGGGCGGGGACAAAGTTGACCTGGGATCTGCCCTCAGGATTCTTCGCCGAGACTATGGTGTTAGGAGGTTGATGGTGGAGGGCGGGGGCAGGCTTAACTGTGCCCTATTAAGGGATGGACTAGTTGATGAGGTATACGTGACAGTATCGCCCACAATATTTGGCGCCGGCGTCTCCCTCTTTCATGGTGAGGAGACCTGTAAAGCTGACCTAGCCCTCATAGGTGTGGAGGAGATCTGTGGCGGCTGGGTTTCTCTAAGGTACCTCGTGGTAAAAAGGTAGTTGGGGTTTGCTTACCAGAGAATGCCCCTGTACGCCTCCTTGTATATGGGGTGGTTCTTTATCAACTTGTAGTATTTGCTCCTGTTGTACTTCTCTCCGGGGTTGAACCCCTTCAGTTTCAGCTCCCTCTCTAGTGCTTCAGCCGTTGTCTTGTACTTCTTGAGTATATGGTCTCTGTAAATGTCTTCTAGCACGTTGTAGGTACAGAATGGTATGATCCTCCCGTCGGGGCTTAGGTAGTGGATGTTACACCTCCTAACCCTTGTCACATCGTAGTTATACTGATCCATGAAGTGCATCATTCCGAGGAACATGAAGTTGTAGTGGAACTTTCCTAGCACGTCATAGTTCCTCTTCAGGACTATAGCCTTGAGGAGGCCTACAACACTTATACCGTCAGGGAGGTTCTCCTTCTTCACGAACTTCCTGAAGTCTATTACACCCTTTAGTATGAGCATCTTCTTGGACTTTCCTTCCAGTAGGTATAGCCTCTTCTCCTCTATCCACTCGATGAAGCTGTCGACGTCGAAGAAGTCTGTGATTGGGACGAACTTCTTAGGCAGGCCGTCGCTTCCTCTAACAACGTAAACGTATGTGCCTGCGCCGCACATCGGGTGGTTACTCATACAGAACTGGGGCTCCCCTGTCCATGCCTCTATGAACTTGGCGAACTTTGCAGCGACAGGTATTGGATACCAGGCTTCAGGGTAGATCTGGTTGTCTGTCTGCTCTGCTATTAGGTTGATGGCGTCTGCGATTGTTACCCTCATCTTCTCCCTCTCATGCTTCTTCATCTGCCCACTTAGGCTAACGGGCTGGAAGTTCACGCTCCTCACAACATCCATGTGTTTAGCTGCGAACCTGATTATGTCTCCGAGCTCGTGCGTGTTCATCCCCTTGATAACGGTTGGTACGAGGACGACGCTTGTCATACCCGACCTCCTGAAGACTTCGAGTGTGAAGGGTACCTCCCAGTGGTTCTTCCAGTTGGCCTTGGGTGTTACACCGTCGAAGCTCATGTATACGGTGTTCACACCGGCCTCCCTTAGTTTCCTAGCATATTCTACGGCTTTTGCTGGATCCTCGAAGTATAGTTTTGCGAACTTGATGCCGTTAGTGTTTAGCTGGACGTGTCTGACTCCCTCCTCTTTGAGCATCTTCACAATATCTACGAGATCCTCTCTCATAGTCGGCTCTCCACCGGTGATCTGCACTGCCATTGTCCTGCCCTGTTTCTTCAGCTGCCTAACCTGGAACCTTAGCATCTCTATTGTGGGCTCATAGATGTATCCGGCCTTTTCCGCGTAGAAGAAGCAGTAGAAGCATGAGAGGTCACACCTGTTCGTGACCACGAGGTTGGCGAGTGCGGTGTGGTTTTCGTGCATCGAGCAGAGTCCACAGCTGAATGGGCATGGGCCTCCTATTCCTACGTAGGCCTTAACGTTGGTTACGCCCTCTCCTGTCTCCTCATACATCATCATCCTGTGGTATAGCCTTGCGTCTCCATAGTAGAGCTCCTCTATCTCACCATGCTCCGGGCACACCCTCCTAATGTATACCTTACCGTCCCTCTCAACAACTCTACCCGGTAGGAGCCTCTGACAGTAGGGGCATAGCGTGGAAACAACCCTTAGGTGCTTCTCGCCAGGCTTTAACTTAGGCAGGGGGCCGCCTATGGGTATTTTTCTGCCCGCGATCTCTACGTAGGGCTCTCCATTCTCCACTACCAGTCTGCTAGGCGGTGGTAGGACTCTATGCTCTTCTAGACCGGCAATTTTCGCCTTAACAGTGGGTGCCTTCACGGCCAAGACTCTGACCCCCATCCATGATATAGCCATATATGTGCTTGTCTAACTTAAAAGCTAGCATACTGTGTTCCTCACCTAAGAATACTTCAACAAGAGTCGAGTACATAAAAGGATCGACAGCACCTATCCTCGGAGGTGCTTCGAGATGGACGAGGTTAGGAGTTTAGCACGCAAGCTCTCAGAAGAGCTCCTCAAAAGAGGGCAGTATATTGAGAAGCTTGCAAAGGATCCAGTCCCCGAGGTTACAAGACATGAGCTTGACGATGTGCTTAAGGGTAATAAGGTCGTATTCCTCTTCTTCACAGCCGACTGGTGCGGGCCCTGTATCTCGTTCCTAGAGACATTCAGAAACGTGGCCCTAGAGCTCTCAAAACCTGGCATCTACTTTGGCAGGGTTGACGTTGACAGGAGTTACAGCATATCCGAGAGGTACAATATAGAGAGAATACCCTCCATAGCAGTCTTTGTAAACGGCAAAATAGTTGATGTAATAGTTGGAAGCATGGGCAAGAGCGCGCTGAGGTCAAGACTGGAGAGATACATTGAAAAGGCGGAGTCAGGAGGAAACTCAGCTTAAAACGCCCAGCATGCTACACGAACCATACGATGGGGGCCGCTGTTGACCTCTGCCGCTGGCGACCCCTGGGTTCTTGGGGGATGAACGTCGTCGAACCCCAGGCTGAAGGCCCCCAACCCATAATTGTTGTCTGCACTGGAAGGCCTCAGCCCTCACCTTCACTCTCGTCGGGAGTACTCGAAGAAGCTATAATCCATGTTCTAAGGAGGGTAACCCCAGCGGATACTAAGGAGAGCCCTATGACCGTTGCTAATAACCCCCCAGCCACCTGAGGGGTTTCAGCAGTTATCAAGTTGACTGCATCATATAGGAAGTAGAGGCCCGAGAATACTAGGATTACCGTGAAGACAAGGGCAGCCCCCGCTTTACTTGCCTCCCTCGCCATGATCCTACCCTCTCTCAATAGGGCCCCAGCGTAGGAGGTTATCGATGAACTTAAGCCTCTTAGGTACTGGCGGGTGTGTCGAGAAGACCTCTACTACAGGGTTAACCTTCTCCCTCTTCACAGCTTCTACGAGGGGATCAACGCTGGTATCAACCAGGAAGCCGCCATTAACCTCTACCAGGGGGGCTACTATGAAGAGTGTTGAGGCGAGGCTCATACTGCCCGCCCCCTTGGTTGTGGGCGCCTCCCTAATCCTGAGGTAGATCTTCGTGAGAGCCCTCTGAAGCTGTCGGCCTTTAGCGAATGTTAGAGTGCTGTACGCGTCCGCATAATATTCCCTCAGCCTGTTGTAGTGCGCTACAAGGAGTTTGAATATGAATCCTAGGACGACTAGTCCTATGCCTATGAGGAGGAGGTATCCACTGCCGCCTTCATCCCTTCTCCTACTCGACGTCTGCCCACTAAAGAACGAGGCGTATATCAGAGATCTTCCGAGGTAATAGATTGCTAGTGGGATAATGCTTAACGCTAAAATCCAGGCCACATCCCTGTGCTTATGATGTCCCAGCTCGTGGCCCAGAACCGCCTCAACCTCTTCGTCGTCCGCAATCCTGAGTAGCCCTGTTGTCACCGCAACATAGGATCCCGCAATGGGGCTTCCATATGCAAAGGCGTTGGGCATCATGGTGTCGACAACCCTAAGCTTAGGTATCCTCCTCATCCCGGCTCTCCTGGCCAGCTCCTCGAGCCTTCTCTGTATGTCAAATTCTCTCCTCGTTGAGGGCGGCCTCGCCCTATACACTAGGTTTATGATGAACGGTGAGAAGAGCCACTGTAGTATGCTAAAGACTACCACAATAACCACGGCCCCAAGAAAGAGCCCTTGCAGGCCTGCCCAACCAGTCTTTGAAGACGCTAGAAGACCTAACCCGTAGAAGATGCCCACATAGCTAACAAGTATAAGGATAAGGGTCACCCACATACTAGCCTTAAGGCGGCCCAGGTTCTTCGGCTCGCTGCCCACGAACCGTGGCGCGACGACCGAGACTGCACCCATTACCATTAACAGAGCCACAGCTTCCACAAGGATAACCCACCAGTAGGCGAACCACCAACCGAATCCGATCATGACATTGTTCACCCGTCAACTCCCAGTACTTCACCACCCTTGCTACATCCTAGTACATACCCGGATCTCGGGGATGGATGTGTTGTCTAGGGGTTATATTGCATGGGCTAAACCGGTGTGCTAACACATGGGAGCCTTATTGTGGCTCCCGGTATTACAGCCTTCACTCCTAGTATTTCAACATCCCCGACACCACTCTCTTCTAACCTTCTTGGTAGCTCCCGGCAAAGGTGCATTAGCAGGTCTTCAATGACCGGATCACGACCACTCTTTCCCGGTAGAACCTCCCATAATGGCCGGTGGTCGAACCCGGATAGCGCCTCTCCCAGTATCTTGGAGAGTGTGGTCACATCCACAGGTTTTCTCGATGAAAAACAGGCCTCCACCCTAACATCATGGCCGTGCACCGGATAACCCCACTCCTTTATCCGGAGAGCTATGCTGACAAGCCCTTCAACGCAATATTCCAACACCTCGACATCACCACGCAATATTAAGGGGTGGGACATGACTAGATAAACGGGTGACCGTAATGCCTGTGAACGTGGAGGTTATACGGAAACTAATAGAACCCTATAAGGAGGGGGCAAAGTTCCAGGTCTACGTTAAGCCGGAGTCAAACCGCGTGGCCCTAGTCTTAGAGGAGGACGAGCTCGTGTTCTACACTGATGAGCCACCGGTAGGCGGGAGGGCTAACGCCAGCCTCATCAGGTTTGTCTCCCGGGCCCTAGGAGTTAGCCCTCACAAGGTTGACATCGTGTATGGTCACCGTTCTAGGGTGAAAACAGTATACGTTGAGGGTGTAGACCCCGACACGCTAGCCGAGAGACTCGCCGAGGTAGCTGAGCCCTGGTGAGACCCGGCATTATCAGTTACTTCCTCTTTATTAATGGGAAGTCCTCAATTTTTGCCTCACCGGCTCTCCCGGATCTCCCGACTATTGTGACGGGCTCGCCGAAGATAGCGTATCTAACATCAATATAGCCCATCCCTATACCTCTCCCTCTCACAGGGCTGAACGTGCCGCTCGTTACCCACCCAACTTCGACACCGTCTACGACAACCTTATAACCCTCGCGTGGTATGAATCTTGCGTACTTCTTCTTCATGACAAATCCTACCCTAATCCAGCGGACTCCGTCTCTCCTACAGGCTCTAAGCGCCTCCTCCCCCACGAAACCCGTCTTCTTCCAGTCTATCGCCCCCATACCGTAGCGTAGGCTCAACGCGCAGGGGTACTTGAGCGGGTCTTCGCCATATTCGTGTCCCCCTAGGACGAAGCCCATCTCAATCCGTAGAGTATCCCTAGCCGCTATACCCACAGGTGCTATCCCGTTTGAAAGGAACTCCTTGAAGATCTTCTCTGCCTCGCCATGCTCGGCCCAAATCTCGAAGCCGTCCTCTCCGGTCCACCCGCTCCGACTTACAAGATATGCATTACCAGACCCTATACGAACATTTAGTCTAAACTCGAGAGGCTTTAGCCCAGCTATCTCAGATCCTGCGAGTTTTTCCATGACCTCCGCTGCTCTAGGCCCTTGTAGTGCTAGCATACTGTAGGTTCCTGTCAAGTCCTCCACTTCAACGTCTAGCCCGAGCGCGGAGCCCCATTTCTTAAGGTATGAGAGCATTTCATCCTTGACAGCGGCATTCGGGACTACAAGCCATTCCTCGTCGGAGACGCGGTAGAACATTTCATCATCCTTAACCCTAGCTAGTGGTGTTAAGGCTAGCGTTGGCCCGCTTAAGAACATCTCTTTAGTCTTCGAGATCTTCTTAGTGTAGAGCTTCTCCAACAGGTCTATAACGCCACTACCACGCAGCCGGAGGCGGCCCATGTGGCTGATATCGAAGATCCCGACATTAGTCCTAACAGCCATATGCTCCTCCATCGTGCTCGTGTAGGACATTGGAACAAGCCATCCAGCGAACTCGCCGAACCTCGCGCCTAAATCCTTATGCATCTCGTAGAGCGGAATAGGTCTTCCTCCCACAACACTCACCATGCTTTAATGGGTCTCAGCCTGGGATAAGAGCGTAACCACTACATATTGACAGGGTGACAGTGGGAACCCTAGCATACTGCGAGAACACTACGCCCGAAAACAGTGGGGCAATCCTATTCCTCTCTAGTTTTCAATTCCACGTGGAACGAGTACCCCACAGGTGCAGGTCTGCAGTTTCCGTCCCGGCCCGGGTTTATCTTGAGAGGTGGGTGAACAGCTCTAACCTCCTGGGGGAGGGCTCGGGATCCATGTAGTGTTATCTTAGCCCAGAGCTCGAGTATCCACTCATCGCTTACCCCTTCACCTCTGCTCTCGTCCAAGGATATACTGAATGTCGTGGGGATCTGCAGGCGGGATAAGGGGACTACACCCTGCCCACTACTTTTGTAGAAGAGTATGAATCCGCCATAGAGTGTAGAGAATAGGATGGCACGCTCCCGGCCGTCCCAGGTGTAAGGGCTTTCCCCCTCTAGTATCCTGGTAATGGCTTGAGCGAGCCATACTGGAGGCCCGCATGGCGTACTTGAACCGCATTCGGCTAGTAGTGTTACCATGAAACGTGGCGATTCAGCTAGAAGTATGGGGCATGCTGTGAGCTCTAACTTCCCCGTGGGGGCGCTCATTTCACATGAACCCCATGGTATCCTTGGCCCTCCTACCTGCGTGTGCCCCGAAAAGGGCGCTCAGGCGTAGGCTTAATAGGGCGAACATGTTGACGAGTACTCTTAGGGTTGACAGGAACTTCTCCTTCGTTAGAGTATCAGTGTACAAGATCTTCGTTATTAGGAGTCTCTGCGGGTTTACAGGGCTTGGCTGAACTATTACGTAGCAGTCAGGGCAGATTGTTGTCAGGTCTCTGATTATAGAGTAGACGACCTCCCACCTGTCCTTCTCTTTGAGCCCCATTAGACCATTGTAGTGTTGCTCGCTCACAACAACACCTAAACTAGCTATGAGTTGCGACTCCTTCCCGCGGGGCTTCTGGACTATTATGTTCACGGTTATCGGTGCTTTCGAGGTGATTCGGAGGGCCCAGTCGATTGGCGCCTCCTTGGGTGTTGCCTCTATTTTGGCCTCGAAATCCTCCTCCGCTGCCCAAACTATTATTTTCTCTTTTATGCTCTTATCGTTTCCCTCGACGTTTATCCCTGTTATCTTAACGTCTCCCTCTGATTTCGAGTCCTTCATCTTAAAGCTCACCTAGCACTCCCGGGTTGTTCTTTAAGCCGTTAAGAGGCTAATTTAAGTGCACAGTAGGGGTTAGGGGGTATATGCATACGATTTAACCCCCCAGGTATTTAACAGTGTTAAAGGCGGAGGGATCAGTATGAGAGGGCTTAGAGTAGAGAACCTTCATGTACGAGTGGGCCCCAACACAGTACTCCAAGGAGTAAGCCTGGACGTGAAGCCAGGAGAGATCCACGCCCTGATGGGCCCTAACGGGAGCGGGAAGTCGACCCTCGCTTATGCCATCATGGGTAGGGAGATATTCGACGTGCCCGGTGGGAGAATAATCTTAGATGGAGAGGACATAACGGGGCTACCAACCTACGAGCGGGCCCTCAAGGGAATATTCCTGGCCATGCAGGAGCCACCGGAGATCCCTGGGGTCAGGATGAGCAGCTTCCTCATAGCAATTAAAAATAAGTCAATGGGGGAAACGGACGACCTCTTCAAGCTCAGGGATCCACGCTTCCTAGTCCAGCTCAGGAAACTGATCAACAAGGTGGGCCTACCTTCCAACGTGCTCCAGAGGGAGGTGAACAGGGGGTTTAGTGGAGGAGAAAAGAAGAGGAGCGAGCTCCTACAGGCCCTAATAATCGACCCCAAATACCTCCTCCTCGACGAGCCTGATAGCGGCCTAGACGTTGACGGTGTGAGGACTGTAGCGAGCATACTCAGAGAGAAGAAGGAGGAGGGTAAGGGGATCCTCCTAATCACACACTATACGAGGATGTTCAACTTCATAGAGCCCGACAGGATAAGTATACTCTACAAAGGGAGGATCGTGGCAACCGGTGGAATGGAGCTCGCCAAAACCATTGACGAGGTCGGATACAAGGGGCTCATCAAAAGGCTCGGCATCAACGGGGAGGGGTGAAAAGGTATGGGTAGCCACATAAGCTTAGACGAGGAGGTATTCAAAAAGATAGGAACACACGAGTTCATGGAGAGCGCCCCCTATGCTAGGGAGATCGAGATCAAAGGTAAACTAACAAGGGACGTCGTAGAGGAGATAAGCAGGATAAAAAAGGAGCCAGACTGGATGCGAAGGCTCCGCCTGAGGAGCCTCGAGTGGTTCTACAAGCTCCCAATGCCCAAGTGGTTGCCAGGTGTGGAGAGCATAGACCTGGAAGAACTAGTCTATTACGTGAAACCAGACGTCCCAAAGGTCACACGCTGGGAGGATCTTCCGGAGGAGATTAGGAGATACTATGAGAGGCTAGGACTGCCAGAGGAGGAGGCGCGAGTTCTAGCAGGGCTTCAGACCGTTATGGACTCCGAGAACGTGTTTTCCGTAGTTAAAGAAAAACTTCGAGAGAAGGGAGTAATACTCATGTCAATGGACGAGGCTGTACAGAAAGACCTCCCAATAGTTAAGGAGTATTTCATGAAGGTCTTCCCACCAACAGACCATAAGTTTGCCGCCCTGCATGGAGCCCTATGGAGCGGAGGAGTATTCCTATACATGCCCAAGGGTGTTAGAATCCCTGAGCCTATAGAGGGCTTCTTCCTAATAGGTAGCGCTATGGAAGGGCAGTTCGAGCACACTCTAATAGTGGCTGACGAGGGCAGCTATGTAAACTTCATCGAGGGCTGTAGCGCACCACGCTTTGTAGGTTACAGCTTCCACGACGGAATGGTAGAGATATACGCCCACAGGAACAGCACGGTGAGGTTCACAACACTACAGAACTGGAGCAAGAACGTGATAAACTACAACAATAAGAGGGCGATAGCCGAGTCAGGCGCTAAAGTCTACTGGTTCGAGGGGAGCATTGGGGCGAAGATAACGGTCACATACCCGAG
Organism: Desulfurococcales archaeon; assembly: GCA_015521115.1. Classification (GTDB taxonomy): domain Archaea; phylum Thermoproteota; class Thermoprotei_A; order Sulfolobales; family Acidilobaceae; genus S143-63. The sequence continues at coordinate 17,765 of WAOT01000038.1, read as the reverse complement.
CACTATACTCAGGGGTAGGGGCTCTGTAAGCGAGAGCTATGTTGTGAGCCTGAGCAAGGGGCCCGTGCTCAAGGACACTGGGAGCAAGATGATACACTTAGCACCTAACACGAGGAGTAAGATAGTCAACAAGTCTATTAGCGTGGACGGGGGTGTAAACATCTACAGGGGGCTCGTCAAGATCGCTAAGGGGGCTAAGAACAGCGCCGCACACGTAGAGTGTGACAGCCTAATAATGGACGGCAAAAGCGCTGCCCACACCTTCCCCCACAACCAGGTGGATGAGCCAACAGCCAGCATAACCCATGAGGCAACAACAGGGAGACTATCGGAGTCCCAACTGTTCTACCTAATGAGCAGGGGCTTCAGCGAGTCGGAGGCTAAGAGCCTCATCGTACTAGGGTACCTCGAAAACGTGCTGGTAAACCTCCCCTTCGAGATGGTAAACGTGTTGAGGAGAGTAGTCCAGCTAGAGTTTAGCGAACTAGGAGCAGTGGGGTGACCAGGAGGATGGCAAGTACATGGCCAATACCACCGTCCGTAAGAGAGATGCCGTACCAGGAGATCCCGGACAGCCCAACAGAGAAATACTATACAGACTGGAGGAAATACGAAGAAAAATTAAATCTAGGAGAAGCGACCAGCCTAGACCCTATATACCTGCGAACCGGTAATTGCGTGATCAAGGGTAACTCACCATACACCCACGACTGCACGGGGATCTCGACCAGCCCCTGGAAGGTCGAGGAGATCCCTACAAAGGAGAGAATGGCGGCGTACCATGTATATAGGAAGCCCGCTGGGTTCGAGATAACGATAGAACAAGAGGGAGACTATACCCTCCTCCTACCGGGCGGAAACGGGTATACAGGGTACACTCTCAAAGTATCGACGGAACCAATGGTTAAAGCTAACCTGACAATCATCGACACAGCCCTACAACACGGTCTGAAGACACAGTTCATAGAAATACAGGTGGGAGGACAGTCCCAGCTCGACGTAACCCACCTGGTAGCACATACCGAGAACGCCCCCGTCTATACCTTCGTCAAAGCGGGAGGTGGCGAGGGGAGCAGGCTGATATACAGGGCAGGTGGAAGGCCGGGAGAGATGACGAGGCTCAGAATAGACTCCCTCCTCAACAAGCCATACAGCAGGGTCGACGGTGTCTTGGGATTCTCCTCACGAGGAAGGTCTATAGGTGATATTATATTCAACGTAGCCCACATAGCCCCCCATACAGTCTCACTAGTCTCAGGAAATGGTGTCGCGAGGGAGGAGTCCAAGCTTACTATGAGAGGGACTGCAAGAGTCTCTCACACGGCGGGATCCTCTAGAACACGTGTTGAGATGCACGTGATTATAGTTGGTGATAAGGCTAAGGGCAGGTCTGTCCCAATGCTGGAGATATATACTGGAGAGGTTGAAGAGGCAAGCCACAGTGCGAGCGCAACAACGATAGGTGAAAACATTCTCTTCTACGCAGCAACACGGGGTCTAGAGCGTGGAGACCTGGAACTGCTGCTGGAGAGGGGGGTCTTCGAGAAGGCAGGTGTAGCCCGCATCATGGAAGAGCTGGGTCTGGCCTAAGACCCGGCCTATATACGCTATCACATCCTACTTGCACATATTTTTATATATGCAATTGTATAGTGCCCCGCTCCGTTCCTATTCTCTAACCAGAACCCGTGGAAATGGTGGTCTAGAATGAGCAAGGCACAGCCTGAGTGTAAGATCGAGAACGGTTACATCATTGTCCCCAAGGGCCTCGTAAGAGTTGTCCCCGATGTCACGTACATCAGCGGAGTTGACCCCTCCGGCCAGGCGACGATCTACAGGGGATACACGATCGACGACATAGGGGAGCATGCCAGCTTCTATGAGGCAGCACACCTAATCCTCTACGGCCAGCTCCCCTGCGAGGACGAGCTCAAGGAGATAAAGAAGAAGATTGACACCTACAGGGGGCAGATACCGGAGAAAGTCTTCGACGCCCTCAAGCTAGTAAGACCGGCACACCCCATGTACTACGGCAGCTATGGCGTCACCCTCCTAGGCATGTACAACGCAGCATATGACTGGAAGTTCGATAAGGACTTCCTCTACGACCACGCCCTACGCCTCATCGCCCAGCTACCTGTAATATTCGCTGCAGGATGGAACCTCGCACACCATGGCCGCATAATCAGGCCTGACCCAAGCCTAGACCACGCAAAGGATGTCCTTAGGATGATAAGGGGCGACATGCCAAGCGACCTAGAGGCAAGGGCGTTCGAGTCAACACTAGTCCTCTACATGGATCACGGCTTCAACGCCAGCACCTGGACAACTAGGGTGATAGCCAGCACCCTAAGCGACATGTACAGTGCCGTGGCAGGGGGCATCGGTGCACTGAAGGGCCCGCTCCACGGAGGCGCTAACGAGAAGGCCCTAGTGATGCTCCTAGACGCAAAGAAGAAGGCTGAGGAGAAGGGAGTACCGCTAGAGGAGTACATTGAGGAGTACATCCTAGAGAAGCTCGCCAGGAAGGAGAAGATCATGGGCTTCGGCCACAGAGTCTACAAAGTCCACGACCCCAGAACCGATGTGGCGGCAAAGTTCATCAAACAGCTACCCGAGGGCGAGTACTGGCTCAAGGTGCTCAAGAAGGCAGAGGAGGTCATGAAGAGGGAGAAGAACATACCGGCCAACATCGACCTCTACACAGCAATACTCTACTACCAGCTAAGGATACCCATACCAATGTTCACACCGATCTTCGCAATGGGCAGGATAGTCGGATGGACAGCACACTACATAGAGCAGGTGCTGAACAACAAGATCATCAGGCCAAGCGAGAAGTACGTGGGCCCAGTAGGCCTCAAGTACGTCCCCTTAGAGGAGAGGTGCAAGAAGTAGGCCCAGCCCAACGTTTTTACCTTCCCCCTATTTCTATCACCACTATGGGAGAGAATGTTGCAGAAACCCGAGAAGTACTCCTGGCTTAAAAGTATAGTGGCAGAAGCCCTCGGCCTCTCCCAAGATAGAGCCCAGAGACTTCTCGAGAGCAGATCGACAAGGATACTCAAATACAGAGGCATAACATATATGACAATAAGGAGAGACATTGGAGACCATTACGAGGGCACGGTGATCTTATACTCCAACAAGACGGGCGAATATAGGGTAGTCGAAGGGTACCCGCACATCCCTAGAGTCCTCCTACTAAGCAGGGCGGTGCCTAGACACTTCATAGACAACGTGATAGTCGAGGAGAAGATGGACGGTCACAACGTGAGAGTTGTAAGGTTTGACGGTGAAATATACGCGATAACCCGGGGCGGCTACATATGCCCCTACACCACAGCGAGGATGAGGAGGAAATACGGTAGAAACCTCGAAAAGATCTTCGACAACCTTGGAGACGACGCAGTCGTAGCGGGTGAGGTTGTCGGCATGGAGAACCCATACACACGTTACTATTACCCCGAGGCCCCCGAGTGGGACTACTTCGTCTTCGACATATTCGAAGGCCCCCTCGAGTTCCTCTCAGTAGAGAATAGGAGGAGCATAGTCGAGGAGGCCGGCATGAGGAATGTGAGACTCCTAGGGATAGTCCCCAAGGAGTCATGGGAGGAGATAGCATCTATCGTTAGGGGCCTGGAAACCCTAGGAAGAGAGGGCATAGTAATGAAAGACCCCCACTACAGGGTTGATCCACTCAAGTACACTACAAGCTACATCAATGCGAGGGACATAATGGAGGGTATGAAATACCCCTTCGACGAGGGGCACACCTTCATATTCTCCCGCGTTCTAAGGCAGATGTTCAAGGCGGTAGAGGAGGGGTGGGATGAGTCAAGGCTCAGAATGGAAGCCCACAGGATCGGAGAGGCCATACTCATACCCGCAGTCGAAAGCCTAAAAGCCCACATAAGGGGCGAGCCAGTTGCCGAGCAGTTCACACTAACATTCTATAATAAGGAGGAGCTAGACGAGTACATAGTCTACATGTACAGCCTCGGAGTGCTCATAACCCTCGTGTCATTAGAGGAGCTCAGCGACGGCAGGATAAGGGCGACATTTGTGAAGCACAAAAAGACCGAAGATCAGTTCAAACGGATAATGAGGACAGGCCTCTCACCGCTCGATTAACCCGTGCAAATATGAAAGTCCTAAAGCAGCCGCTACAACATCGAGTACAGAACCCGGAGACCAGCCTCTCCTACGCCACTCCATCCATAACCGTTCTATCCACGCTAGATCCCCGGTAGCGTTAACCATCTTCAGGGCGACAACGGCTTCCTCCATAGCCTTCTTAACAGCCCTCCACCCATGCCTCCTTCCGATGAGGGTATCACCATGTCGTGCAATTAGTTCAAGAACAGTTGTGGCTAGCCCCTCCTCACTATAACCTCTTTTCCTCATGATCTCGATTGCCTCAAGCGTTAGAGGGTACCCTTTTAGGAGCTCCCTGTGAACGTGATCCCATCTTACTCCCCGGAGGATCTCGGCCACACTCCTAGGATATTCCCCCGAGCCTATTGGGGGGAGCGGCCCCTTGTACTCCCCTAGGTGTGAGGGTTTGAAGCGCTCTAGAACCTTATAATACCAGTAAGCGTCAACGTCTGCAGCCACCTCTAAAGCACATCTACTTGCCTCCCTAGCGTGCCTCCCCGGATCCACTGCGCTGCCAAGGGTGCAAGCTAACGGTAGTAATAATAGGAGCGTCCCAGTGTTTACGTTAGACCTTAACCCGAGGCGTGAGGCTGTGTCTAGGTAACTCTTAAACCCGGCAGCCATGCACCCCTCTCTACAGCCTTTCAGGCATGACGCGATCAGCGCCCTATCCAGCGCTATGGATGCGAGTGCGAAGTCGTATATCGAAACGCCCCTAAACTCCCAGCACCTTGTAACTCCTCCCGGTTTAGGGTGTATGAGGGGCTCAATCCTACCCCCCGCCCCTAGGAGTAGGGCTCTACTAGTGCAGTAGGCCTCTCTCAACCCAGGCACCGGACAGGCTCCAGTGCCACTGTAGGCCATATTTAGCCTGGAGGGGATGTACTCGCAATAACCGGGTGTGAACCAGCTTGAGCGAGCAGTTCATTAAAGACCTCACTCTTGCGTCCAGAACCGTTAAGACTATAGCAAGGATGACCGGCTTTCACAGGCCCTTCAGGATACTCAAGGCCCTCACAGATTACCACAGAATACAGGGGTCAACAGGACTAATAGATGCGGCCGAGCAGCTCGAGGAAATAGTGCTCGAACTGGCCCCTGACATAATTGACACTGAGCTAATAGTTTACACCGGCCGCTCGGGCCCAAGCTGGCTCCCACTACCTGTTAGGTGGGATGTCGCCTCAGCCGTGTTAGAGGTGGGGGATAGGAGGTACACCTTCGACCAGCACCCAACACTACCCGCGGCCCACTCCCCACCTACCGAGGGATGGGTTGAAGGCGAGGTCAGGGAGCCGGAAGACCCCCTAGACCCCGATAGTTACTCCGATAAGGAGGCCATATACCTCATAACCAAGCACCACAAGGCTGCATACAGGGTGGCCGCTGAGGAGGGCGTGGCGGGCGTGATCCTTGCGAAGAGGAACGCACACCCAAACGGGTTTCCCTACTTAGGGCTCTTCCTAACCGCTGAGGAGGCACAACGGTACACTACCCCCGCAATAACAGTCCCGTGGAGTGAAGCATCCCACCTGGCCGGGAAGAGTGTTAGATTTAGGGTGGACGCAGATATCGGCGGGCCGGGGAGGTTACCGGTTCTTGTGGCTTGGGTGGGAGACCGGAATGGGTCAGGGCCGGTGATACTAGCCCACATGTGCCACCCCCGCCCCGGGGCTAACGATAACGCCTCGGGAGCCTCGAGCGCTGTGGAGGCGTTCTTGGCGTTAGCGGAGTCGTTGGATAGTGGGGTGCTTGAACAGGTTGAGGACACGATTAGGCTCGTGCTAGTCCCTGAGTATATGGGGACAGTACTGAGCGTTGAAGGCTGGCTTAAGGGGAAGGCTACTGCAGTAGTTAACCTTGACATGGTGGGGGCCTCCTCCTATTTCGGTGTTGACTCCGCCAAGATCTATTATCCTCCCGTCACAGCCCCGGAGCACAGGCTTGCAGATATCATGTACTGGGTCTCAAAACTGGGCAACCTGGGCATAGGCCTTACTAGGTACATGTATGGTAGCGACCACGACGTCTTCCTAGCCTATGGCGTGGAGAGTGAGATAGTGAACCAGTGGCCCGACCCACACTACCACACAGACCTCGACGACGCCGACAAGATAGACCCGGTAAGGCTCTGGAAAGCAGCGGTACTGGCGGCATCATCGGCCTACTTATACGCGAGAGGGGTGAACCCGCCCCCTGCTGCGGAGGAGGTGGTAAACGGGGTCATAGCACACCATGTGGGGAGGGAAGACCTGGTCGCTGCAAGGCTAGCAGCCTATTACCTCCCACTCCACTACGACCTTAAACCTTTAGCGAGCCCACCCCCATGGAGCCCACCGGTTCCGGAGATCGAGGAGTTGAAGTTTAGGAGACCCATGCTGCACGGGCTAGCCCTATGGCGTTCCGATCGGGATCTTATTGTTGAGGTGCTCAGAAAGCTCGAGCAGGAGGACATCCCCCGGGATCTCTTCTACGGTGAGGTAGCCTTCGCACTGTCTCGGGGGGTACCCGTTAAGGCGCTCTATACTCTCGCGGCCGCCGTGTATGGAGTGGAGAAGGGTGTAAGAGGGGTGGAGTTGGCTGTGGACTTCATCGTGAGGGCAGGCCTCGCAGGCTAGCCGAAGTAATATTCTCCCCTTGCTTTCTGCATTCTATCCAGGTAGCTACCCTCCTTGTTTATCCTAGGCCTCCCCGTCTGGGGATCCCTCCTGAACGTTATCCCCAGCTCCTTCAGGAAGATGTTCATGCCCGTCTTGAGGCTGCTAGGCTTATATGCGTGGCCTCTTATCCCAGGCTGTCCAAGTATGGGGACTACCTTGTCGCTTATGAAGTCTAGTATTAGGAGGTCGTGCTCTACAACGAAAGATGCGGCCTCCCTCGTCTCGGTAAGCCTCCTTATTATCCTTGCAACAGTGAGCCTCTCCTCCACGTCTAGGTACGCGCTGGGCTCATCGAGGAAGTAGATATCGGCTTCTCGGGAGAGTGCCAGTGCGACGGCAAGCTTCTGCATTTCACCCCCGCTAAGACTCCTCGGATCCCTGTCCCATAGGCGGTCTAATCTCAACTTCTTCATCAGCTCAATGTAGAGCCAGCTCCCGGGTACAGCCGCCTCAGGGTTGACCTCCCTTATGAGGGCACCCACAGTCATGCCTTTGGGGAAGAGCTCTGGGCTGACATACTGTGGCTTATAGCTTATGGTGTACTCTCCCAGTTGGAGCACCATCCCGTCCTCAGGCTCGAGTCTGCCCACTAGGGTTAGGAGGAACGTAGTCTTCCCTATACCATTAGGCCCTACTATCCCTATGACCTCCCCGCTCCATATTTCCCCCGCCTCAGCCTCTAACTCGAACGAGCCCCTCCTCACCTTGAGGTCTGTCCATTCGAGTAGCTTCTTCCTACCCAGTCCGCCCTCTTTACCGGTAGCTTCGGCCTCTACCCCTTTCCTGAACTTTATGGGCTCCTTTCTCAGCCTGATGTTCTCTGCTGGGAGATACCCCTCTAGGAAGTGGTTTATACCGTTCCTAACCCCGTACGGCTGGCTGACTATGCCGTAGACTCCTGGTTCACCGTAGAGTATGTGGACGGTCTCGCTTAGATAGTCTAGGACTGCCAGGTCGTGCTCTATAACTAGGAAGAACTTACCGGGTTTTACCTCCCTGTTTATGAGCCTCGCTACTCTCACCCTCTCCCTTACATCTAGGTAACTGCTTGGCTCGTCGAAGACATATACGTCGGCATCCTTGGATAGCACTGCAGCGATGAGGAGCTTCTGAAGCTCGCCACCGCTAAGCTTCCTAATGTCCCTGTCCCACACAGTCTTCAGCCCAAGCTCCTCTGCCAGCTCCCTCGCAATTCCCCGTTCATCGGCCCTCTCCAGGAGTTTACCGACTGTGCCCTTAACCCTTCGGGGCACGAGGTCGACATACTGTATCTTGTGGGCCGTCCTCAGCTCTCCATTGGCTAGCTTCTGGAAGTAGACCTGGAGCTCGCTGCCCCTGAACCGTCTAATGATCTCGTCCCACTCAGGCTGTCTGCCCGGGTCTCCCAGGTTGGGGCGGAGCTCTCCAAGGAGGATCCTAACAGCAGTGGTCTTACCGGTACCGTTCTTCCCGATCAAGCCGACAACCTTTCCATCCCTTGGTATTGGTAGCCTGTAGAGTTTGAAGGCGTTGACCCCGTATCTATGGACAGCCTGCTCCTCAAGCTCGCTTGGGAGGTTTACTATGCTTATCGCCTTGAAGGGGCATGCCTTCACACATAGGCCGCAGCCTATGCATGCGTCCTCATATATTACGGGCTTACCCCTGACAGCACGGTCGGCCTCGATAGCGACCGCACGCCCAGTCCTATTAACGGGGCACACATTGATACACTCATAGCTGCACTTCTTAGGCTTACAGGACTCATAGTCTATTACAGCAAGCCTCACCTTCCCCTTCACGTCCTACACCCGACACGCGACTGCCCGGCGGGAGATTTTATTGTTCGCCGCCTAGGGTTTCCGGGGAGGTATTAGAGTGTAGGGAAGAGTTTAAACAGGCCCCAACCACACTCATGACAAAATGGCCGAGATTGGTGAGGTGATCGGTTATGCCCGGCCAGAAGGTAACGATTAGCGTTATAAAGGCGGACATCGGGAGCATAGCGGGCCACCACAAGGTGCACCCCGATACGATCTTAGCAGCTAACAGGGTTCTAGCAGACGCTAAGAAGAGGGGAGTGATTAAGAGCTTCTATGTCACCCACGTAGGAGACGACCTCCAACTCATAATGACCCATGACAAGGGAGTAGACAACCCGGAGATCCACGGCCTAGCATGGGAGGCTTTCAAGGCCGCGACTAAGGTCGCCAAGGAGCTAGGCCTCTACGCTGCAGGCCAAGACCTCCTGAGCGATGCTTTCAGTGGGAACGTGAGAGGCCTAGGCCCAGGCGTCGCTGAGATGGAGTTCGTAGAGAGGAAGAGCGAGCCAGTCATAGTCTTCATGGCGGACAAGACTGAGCCCGGAGCCTTCAACATGCCCATGTACAAGATATTCGCTGACCCGTTCAACACGGCAGGCCTCGTAATAGACCCTAGGATGCACGACGGCTTCACATTCCAGATCCTAGACGTCTACGAGGGCAAAGTTGTAGAGCTAAACGCCCCAGAGGAGCTATACGACATACTCGCACTGATAGGAACCCCAGGCAGATACGTGGTCAAGCACGTCTTCAGGAAGAAGGACGGCGAGATCGCAGCAGTAGTTAGCAGTGAGAGGCTCAACCTGATAGCAGGCAGGTATGTAGGAAAAGACGACCCTGTAGCGATAGTAAGGGCGCAGAGCGGGTTCCCAGCAGTAGGAGAAGTCCTAGAGGCGTTCGCATTCCCACACCTAGTAGCGGGCTGGATGAGGGGGAGCCACCACGGCCCACTTATGCCCGTCGGCCTCAAGGACGCTAAGATGACAAGGTTCGACGGCCCGCCAAGAGTAGTTGCCCTAGGCTTCCAGATACACAACGGAGAGCTAATCGGCCCCGTAGACCTATTCGACGACCCAGCATTCGACGAGACGAGGAGGCTAGCACAGATAATTGCAGACTACATGAGGAGACACGGCCCATTCATGCCTCACAGGCTAGGGCCCGAAGAGATGGAGTACACGACCCTGCCCGACGTCCTCAAGAGACTACATGACAGGTTCAGGCCATACGAAATGGGCTACAAGCCTGTAATCAAGCACTCCGAAGAGCTATCGGGATCCGAGGAAGTACACGACTAGAGGAAAGTTTAAAATAGAATAGGGAAAAAGGTCATTCTTTTTTAGTTTTTACCGTGTCCTTGTTACTCGAGCTTCTCCTCTATTACTGAAAGTATCTCCTTGCACTCCTCGATTATCCTCTTTAGCATTGGCTTGTATAGCTTCACCAGCTTCTTGGCTCTACCCCTGCCTCCCTCTGGCTTGACCTTACTGGTCTCTACTACGTTTAGAGACTCAAGCTCATTAACCACCTTGAGAACCATGGGGTAGCTGATCTCGAGTGCCTTGTATAGCTCAGCCATGGTAGCGCCCTTCGGGTGCTCCATTAGGTATTCGATAAGCCGGGCAGCAAGGTCTGCGTCGGGTATCTGCTTACACTTCATTAGCGCCTTTAGAGCCTGTGTCGTACTTACTGGTATGGGCATTTCTCTCACCTCTCTTTAACTCGTGTATACATGTAACGATGAAGGTTAAAAATTCATAGTATGTGTATAATAGGGTGTTCACTTAATCAATTCATAAGAGGATATAGAATCTGCTAGGGGTGTAAGTATATTATAGACAAGATTAAATTATTACATCTTCGATATGTGTTTATGTCGGATTTGTATATATGGGGTGGCTAGCTATAGGCCCCCGTCGCCTTAGCTGTCAGCACCATATTAGGCTGTGCCCACGCTTATTAGTCGAGTGGGGGCCGATGACTGGCCAACACCTATGAGAGCCGAAGGGGCGATGATCCTCTTCCCTGCGGTGCGAGGCCCCTGTCTAGGTGTGGAGGTTGAACTTCGCCCCGATAATGTCTCCGAATATGTATGAGGCGAGGGCTGTGCCTAGCATGAGGGTCGTACTCTCTATGAACTCTCGGGTGAATGGCCTGTCAAACACTATTGCACTATAGTATGTGAACAGTCCTATCAAAGCTATGCCACCCAACACTGAGACTGTAAACGCTGCTAGCATGGACTGGATGAGGAAGTAAGGTGCCGCTAGTAGAGCCACAGCCGCGAGGTATCCTGCCCCCGTCATAAGGGCGCTCGTTAAGGGCTCCCTCGTGGGGTCACTCTTTGCCTGGAGATATGCAGCGCTTGCCATTGAGATTGCTGCTGAAAGGCCTACTACGAGACCCGCTATGCCCGCCATTAGCGTTTTACTTGTCACCCCCAGGAACCCTGCATGAACCCCTGTGATCTCGACTATGGCGTCAGCAAGGCCTAGGACTATGAATGAGAGGTACCTTACAATGGTCTCTTCTATACCCGCGATAAGCTCGTTCTCATGCTTCTCCTCCTCCTCGATGATCTTCTCAAGCCTCCTCCTAGCATCTCCATCCTCAAGGTACTTCAAGTATTCCCGGTACTCGGCTATAACCTCGCTCTCATGCCTCTCCAGGAACTTAAGGGTGAATGTCAGCCCGAAGACCGCTCTAATAGCCCGTATTAGGCGGAGTTTAGCCTTGCTTATGCTAACGTCGCACTTCCTACCTAGGAGGCTACTCCAGAAGATGTAGTGTTCGTACTCCTCCTTTGCCAGCTCCTCTAGTACTTTTTTGAGCTTCTCATTCTTCTCATGTGATGCTAGGTAGTTGTATATCATGTAGTCCGTGTACTCGTCAACACAGTACTTCTCAGCGAGTCTTGCGGCCTCCCCCTTCACGTTTGACACCTCGTCCTGGTGGTCGGGCCGGTTATGGTGTTATCTATGTTATTTTGGATTTAGCCATTTTCCAGCCCCTCATAAAAGGTGCTGGTCGCGCTGAGGGCGTCTTCATCTAGGAGCCTAGCTCCCTCGACATCGATCTTTACGCCCTTCAACCTCATGTACCTCTGCACCACACTCTCTCGTGTCCTCTTACCATTCCTCCTCCAAGCTGTAACCTCTCCAAGCAGCAGGGCGGGATAGATCCTCTCGACAGTGACATCGGCTAAGGGACAGTTGTCTAAGCAGAGCTTACAGTGGATGCATAGGCCTGGGTCAACGACAGGCCTGAAACCGTCTCCTTCCCTCTTGACCTTTATGGCCCCTGTAGGGCAGCTCGTCTCACAGGCCTTACAGCCCGCACAGTGAGTCCATCTGAACTGGAGTTTTAGGGTATCTAGCAGTAGTTCGCGGGCCAGTATGCCTTTCGCTCCCTCCACCCTAACAGTCTGGCCCCTGCTGGTCACTCGGACGCCGCGTGGCCCTCTCAGGACGATCTCGTTCTCATTGTATTCTTCTACCTCAAAGGCTCCAAGCACAGTATACTGGTCTTTAAGGGATTCTGGGTCGAAGGATGCCGTCAGCTTCACCTCCCACCGCTTGCCCTCTAATTTGCCCTCTGAGATTGAGGGCGTGAGCCACTTCCTGTACAGCTCCCTCCAGTCGGGTAGCTCGACTCCCAGCCTATATGCTAGCCTCTGCTTCTGTACTGCGGGGGTCAGCCACCGCCAAAGGCCCTTCTTAACCCACGCCTCCTTCAGGGGGCCTTTCAGGCCGAGCCTATCGGCCCACTTGTAGAGGATCTTCTCCCACCTGGCCCAGAGCTCCGGTCTCGTCTCTTTCACGAATTCGTATTCAGCGCTGAAGGCTGCGGGGCACATGAAGCATCCTATCCTGTCGAAACCCCTCTCGTATAGTGGGTTATACTCGAGCCCCTCTCTCCATATGTATAGCCATATGAGGAGCTGCGGCCACTCCTGTATGGGGCTGATATTGAGTATCTTGGGCAACCACTTATTCCTCCATACTCTCGGGCTCCTAGCCCTGTCAAGGCTCTCGAATGCCCTCTGTCCAACTATGTTCAGTGCTCCATCGGGGAACTTCGCTTCTAGGAGGCGTGAGAGGGGTGCGAGCTTTGTCACTTTACAGCACCACCGGTAGTCCTTCCCCGGGGGGCCGACCCTCTCAACAGCTCTCCAGAAGCTGTCGCCTGCATCTGCTACCAGTAGCTCGAGGCCATACTTCTCCGCAGTCTTCTTCACGGTCTCGACTGTCTCTGGCATCTCGATGCCCGTGTTATTGAAGAGTAGGTAGGGCTTCAGACCAGTCCTCAGGGTTAGGTGTAGGGAGACGAGGCTGTCCTTGCCACCACTGAAGCTCACTATGACAGGCTTCTTCACTTTCTCGTTCATCACGTGGATGAACTTCACGGCCCTGCTAGTGTAGTAGTAGAGGTAGTAGTCGTTTGCCTTGACTACATTATCCCATCCCCTATTACCTCTCCCAGCCCATGCAGGCTGGTCTCTCCAAAAGACCGTGTGAGTGCTGATCTTGCTCCCATCCCTGGTCACGTAGGCTATACCTATAGGCTCGCCCTCATCATTTACAAGGGCCACCTGGGAGCCTGGAGGGAGGCCTGCATCGTTTTGGAACACCCTCTTCCTCCTTAGTACCCGCATGCCTCCTCTAACAATATACCTCGGTAGAGGCTCGAGATGCCACACCCGCTTGAGGCCGGGCTGGGAGAAGCGGAGTCTCCAGTGTGACAAGTAGGGATCCCAGTATACTCTCGCTATTATGACTCCCTGGCTGACGACCTCATACATGAGATCCATGAAGGGGACTTTGTTGAAGAGGATCACACCCTCTCCCAATAGCCCTGAAATACCCCTGACCCCCCCAGTCTCGTACTTGTAACCGTATTCCATCACTTTCAAGTCGTGGGGGAAGGCGGGTCTAGCGTCGCCGGGCTCCGTCAACCGGAGAAGGCGGGCTCTACCACCGTCTGGGCACTCTCTGCCGAGTAGTGGGACGTTGAGCTCGGGGCACCAGTATATTCTCGCCACTACAGGCCACTGCTTCGGCCCAGCCTTCTTCACCTTATCCCCACACCTTATAGCATTGTCTGGGCTCGGGCGAGGCTTAATAGGAGAGAGTATAGCCTTCTAACCAAGTTTTATGTCCCCGGTCTAACGTCCATTGTTCGGGTGCAGGTAGTGGAGTTGAAGGGTAAGTTCCTAGTGGTCGAGGCGGTAATGGGTAAGATAGTAGAGAGTAAGATCGTTGAAGGAGAGTTTGGGGAGATCGTTAAGCAGGCGGCGAGAGAGGCACTAGAGAAATGGAACCCTCTGGAGGCGGACTTCATAGCAATAAGGGACGACAGGCTCTGGCGGCCGGCAGGTGATGAAGACGAGGAGTTTATGAGAATGCTTAGGGAGAGGGGGTTCATCGAAAAGACAGAGGAGGGTGAGGAGCTGATAAGGATACCATACTATCTCATAAGCTACGATAACGAGGAGATCGATGACATGAACTACAAGGAGAAGGCGCTAATAGTGGTAACAGCATACATTGGAGAGGCCTACAAGTATGAGGTCGAAACCGACGCCGCGGAACTAACGGCTGGGCCAGTAACGTATTCAGGAACCGAGACGAACTAGCCCTCTCTAGTGAGCCTCTCTAAAGTCTCGAGCGGCACTAACAAGTAAACCTCTGAGCCTTTCCTCAACAGTTTCACCCCCAACTCTTTCTTGACGAGCTCCGCGTGGCCTAGCAGTACTTTTACCGCCTCATCGAGTAGAGTGAAGAACGTGTCCTCTTCATGGTATCTGTAGAGCGCCCTCGTCGAGATCATCATCTCTATGAGGCCTGCCGCTCTGAGTATGGATATCTCCATAGGCCCGCGGGCCCTGGCATAGGATCTCAAGGCGGCCTCCAAGGCCTGGAGCGCCTTCACGACCTCATCCTCCACTCCATTAATCACCTCCAGTCATATACACTTTTTGAAATGGGATCAGCGGGCATGCCGGGGGTAGCTGACCTCCCATTACACTCAGGCCGCGTCCCACGGTGGATGCTCAGGATAATGATGGAGCTAGCGGATGCTATAATCGCTTACATGGTCGAGGTGCGGGGGCCCGATTCTGTTGTGGAGATGCTGGCAGACCCATTCTGGTTCCAGGCGTTCAATAACGTGATGGGCATGGACTAGGATAGCAGCGGTAGCACCACTGTTGTTACAGGAGTGCTTAAGGAGGTGACGTGGAGGAGGCCTGAGCTCGGTATACTAGTCCTGGGCGGTAAAGGGGCGCATATGAGGAGAGTCCCGGATGAAGCACTGGAGGCAGAGAAGAGGCTGGGGGTAAGCGCTGAGAGGATTAAGAGGGCTAGCAAGCTAGCCGCCCGGGCCGACTCGAGCTTCCTCCAAGACGGTTACGAGCTCTACCATCACGCGGTCATAGTGACGGAGACAGGTAGGCTTGTGGTCGTACAGCAGGGTATGAATAGGGATAGGAGGATGGCAAGGCGCTACCACGTGGCGAGAGAGGAGATAGAAGAACCACACAGTGCAGTTCTTGGATCTCCGGGTGGTACGATTCTAAACGCCACCGCAAGGGAGAGCCGTGAGGCCAGAAAAGTATACTTAGAGATAGTCCAGCAAGGAGCTAGGAAAATAGTGAGAGACATCGAGGCTGCCAATACCCAGATCAGGGGCACCCGCACAATACTCCACTACATCGCCCCACAAAGAGAGCCTTCACATAAGCAGCCAGCCAGAGCCCCATACTACCGCCCCATACCCGTGACACCACAACTCCGGAAGGCCCTCGAAGACCTGGAGAGGTGGAGTCCGGCAAGCGAGGAGGAACTAGCCCTCGCCCCGGGCCTCGGCCCCAAAGTGGTTAGGGCTCTAGCCCTAATAGCAGACATAGTCTACGGCGTGCCGACGAGCTCCCGTGACCCTGTGGTTCTCCCACTAAACCCGTTCGCATACGCTTTCGCCGTGGGAGGGAAGGATCGGGTGCCCTACCCCTTCCAGCCAACGATAGCCATGAGGGCGGTATCATTCCTAAGGGAGGCTCTCGAGGAGATCCGGGTGGGGGAGAAGTTGAGGGCGAAGGCCCTCGAGAGGCTTAGGCGTCTCGCACGCGGTCTAGCAGGGCTTGAAGGCTAGCGCTTCAGCTCCCTCCAGAACCACTCCGCAACTCCCATCCTCGTCGGGCTGTAGAGGATCTTGGGCATCTCCTCCAGCTTCTTGCTGATGCGTGGCCTGAACTCCATCTTCTCCAGGATGTCCCTCTCAAGGTCTACTCCTGGGGCAACCTCGATCAGCTCTAGCTCCCCACCGCTCAACCGGAAGACTGCCCTCTCAGTTATGTAGAGGTGAACCCTGCCCTCCTCCTCCGCCTTACATGGGCAGTAGAGAACCTTGTAGACCTTGTTCACGAACTTCTTGATCGGCCCGTCCTGGACTATCCTGATACCCTTCTCAGGCTCAACCCTGATATCCCGCTTGCCGGCGGTGAACTGGCCCGCGAAGAAGAGGCGTGGGGCTCCAGTACTTATACAGGGGAACCCCCCGGGACCCGTGAGCCTCCCGGGGAGGATGCTCGCGTTAACCTCCCCCTCCCTGTCTACTTGGAGGAACCCTAGGCTTGCAGCATCAATTATGCCGCCCTCATATATGCTGAACTGGTCTATGAGGGGTATAATCGCCCTCGGACTTATCGCGACGCCGAAGTCTGCACCGTGGAGGGCGAGGCCCCCCCACGGGCCGCTCTCCACTGTTGAGACTATAACCTCGCTTAACCCCTCCTCCGCTGCAATGTTGCTCACGAGGCTCGGGATCCCCACTCCCAGGTTAACTATGACGTACTCCCTCCCCTGCTCGATCGCTATCTTAAGCATCTCTAGGAGGACTCTCCTCGCTATGACCTTCCTCACATCAAGGGGCACCCCCCTCACATCTAGGTGCTCGAGGGGTACGAGGATCTGGCCGCTAACCCTGGGGTCATACTTTATCGTGGCACTCTGCCAGTGCTTATCTTCCGGCGCCTTAACGATGTAATCGACTAGCGGGCCAGGGATTACTACGTTCTTAGGGTTAATGCTCCCACTCCTCACAGGGTATAGTATCTGGGCTATCACCATCCCCTTCCTACCCCTACTCTTGACCGCCTGCGCCATCTGCAGTACAGGCCCTATAATGCCCTCCTCGCAGAGCGCGATGTTACCGTGGTCGTCGGCCCTGCTACCCCTTATGAGCGCCACCTCGGGTAGGGGTGCACTGTAGAAGAGGTACTCTTCGTCATTCACCTCGACAACACTGACCCGGGCAGTCCTCCTCTCCTTAGCGAGACTATTCAGCGCGCCACCATCCTGCCTCGGGTCGATAAAAGTACCGAGCCCGACCTTGCTAAGAGTCCCAGGCTTACCAGCACCAACATCACGCAGCCAGTGAGCAAGGACACAGATAGGCCAAGTATAGGCCTCAATAATGTCCTCCACGATCATCTGCTGAAGCCAACGGCTCCAACCGTAATAGGCCATCAACATCCCACGGATAAACTCCTGCCTGGCACCCTCCTCCTTATACAGCCTCTCAGCGACCCAGTCAAACCCCCTACCAGGGCTCCCCGGGAAAGTATCACCTATGAAGAAGAGATCCCTCGGATGACCAGTAGCCCTATACAACTGATAAAGGCCCTGAATAAGGTACTCAGGCGTCAAGCTCAAGTTAAACCCGCTCACAACAACAACACTACCATCCCTAACCTGGCTCAAAGCATCCCAAGCCTCAACAAACCTACCAGCAGCCCTAGGCAACGGCATACTCTCCACCCTTAGAAGGCCTGAATAAGCATGAGGAATATAAGGTAGTATAGTTTATCTCAGCTATTATCTTTAATTATAATTTTAGCATAAGATTTAGATAAAAATCCTTCATTTGTCATGATATTTATCTCTTTTTTACCAGGTAAATCAGGGTGTACAGAGTGGGGGTCTACATTAAATTCTACACGAATATAGGCTTCAGTCCCTTGCGGGAGTGTGATATTTGTTCCAGACACGCTGACTGAAGTTCCCCTGACTATTTTGACTATAGACACATTAATTTGATAATAATTATCAAAATAGATTTTTCTAATAGTTATAGCTGGCTTATAGTC
>WAOT01000037.1 GCA_015521115.1 Desulfurococcales archaeon | reverse complement strand
GGCCGTGGGGGCGGGGTTAGGCTTAGAGGGGCTTTTACTAGGAGGTTCTATCTTATAGTCGCGATAGAGGTTGCTATAGGCTTCGGGGCAGCTATGAGCATACACAACATAGACTACTATTTCGCGGCGAAATACAATGTTAACAGCGCCCAGCTCGGCACAGTCGTGGGCCTTCAACAGCTGGCCATGGCAGCCCTCATGCTATACATGCCACGCCTCTCCGACAGGGTCGGAGGCCCCCTTAAGGTCTACATTGCAGTCTCATCCGCGAGCGTGCCACTCCTCATAGCGATGACGTTCACAAACAACTTCATCCTCGCCGCGTCCCTCTTCCTCATCCGTAGTGTTCTAATGAACGTGGCCACACCGCTCTTCGACGCCTTCGTAATGAGACTCGTCCCCAGGGATCTCAGGGGGATCGCATCATCGATCCTAAGCCTCTCCTGGACACTACCAGCGGGTGGGGGTAGAGCTGTCGGCGGCTGGCTCCTCGATAAGAACCTAGAGCTCCCCCTCCGCCTCACAGCAGCCATATATGCCGCCGCCATAGCAGCGCTGGCAGCAATGTTCAGAGATGAGCTGGGGGGCGGGGAGGGGAGGGCTCCTAGCGCGCCCCTCTACACGTCTAAGAAGCCTCCGATAGCGGAGGCCGAGCCCGCTAGGTAGTATGGGTTACAAAGATGGTCATGGTGCGGGGGGTGGGATTTGAACCCACGCAGGCCTACGCCATCGGGTCCTAAGCCCGACCCCTTTGGCCAGGCTCGGGCACCCCCGCACCGTTATACTCGTCTCCTCGTGGTTTGGAGTATTAAGAGTTACGGTCGGGCTCCCAGCTTTTCCTATATGTTCTCTTCCTCCTCTCCCTCCTCCGCCGCCTCTATCAGTGCTAGGATCTCCCTGTAGACCCTTTCTGCGTGTCTCCTCTCAGCGTCTTCAGCCTCTCTTAGGAGGCCTTCTAGGCTCTTCTCTATGGTCTCGTCAATGCTTCCCTCGATGTCTATGAGGTGGCGTTTCAGGATCTTGGGTGCTGGGACGAGGAAGGCTGCTCTTACTACGGCCTTGTCGTTAACTGGGGTTACTAGTATAGCTCCGGCGTCCTCGTCGCCTAGTGTGAGCTTGTACACTAAGTCTCCCGTGTCCGTCTCGCCTAGTTTGACCAGGTTGTACCTCGGCGTCTCTAGTAGGATCTCCTCGGCCTTGGATGTGATGTCCTTAATGGCCTCAGCTATCTGCTCGTCCGGTATTCTCCTCCAGGCCTGTATGGTCAGGGTGTCGAGGTGCCATTTGATCTGGCCGTCCTCCACATCGTACTCTACCATTATCCTTACGACGTCGCCCTTGTCTATGCCGAGCTTGTTCACGAGGATCTCGAATAGCAGCCTGTTTAGCTCTCCCGCAGCCCTCGCCACTTCTCTAGCCTCGATCTCGCCCTGCTTGATCTTATCCTTTAACTGTGCAAAGAGAACCCTCCTGACCTTGTCTGCGTATCCGCCTGCTATGACTAGACCGCTCCTAAGGACTTCAGCCACAACCACCACCCCAGTGAAACTCTTGAAACCCTCTAGGTTCATGTATTCATGTATACCGTAGAGGGTTTATTTAATTGAGGGTCTGAGGCGTTGTCGGGTTTAAGTACCCTGGAAGGAGACCCTACGCTATCGGGCGTCAGCCCGCCCTGAGGGCCTTCAGTGGCCTGGTGATGCACCCGACCACCGAATGAGGCCCTGCCGCAGGCCGGGCCGGTGACGGCCCTTTCTATTTGAGGCTCTTGAGGTCTACGACCTCGTCCTCGCCGGCCTCGTACTTGCCTACGTTCTCGAGGTGCCAGAGGATCTCGATTATCTCGTCGTGATCCCCGTTCACGAAGAGTATTCCAACCCCGTGGTTTTCGATGACGCTGCCCAGGTAGAGGTAGGAGGCCATGGTGAGCTTACCCTTCCTAGAGTAGAATATGAGTACGGGGTTTAGTTTCGCCTCCTTGATCTTCTCCGTATAGGGTTTGAGCTCCTCCACGATCTTGGTAGCCTCTGTGCCGGTAAGTATGTGGCCCTTATCGAGCACAATGATGTAGACTATTGCCTTCCTAAGCCTGACAACAATTATTGGTGGGAGCCCCTCCCCGAAGTCGGCAATGTTAGCGTCGTAGCCCTCCAGCTTGGAAAGGAGTTCTCTAGCCTCCTGCTCAGCAGACTTCATGTCCAGCTGTAGCTGGGGGAGGGCTACCCCCTCCTCTAGCATCTTATCTACAACCGTGGGCTCCGCTAACCTTATCTCAGCCAAGTGCTACCACCCGCACTATTGACACTCTACCCATCCCCCTTGATCCCTCCAATCCCACCAGATGGTGTTCGGGCTCGGGGTATGATTAATTTGTGGAGGACATACATGGGGACTCCTAGGACGTTAAGGGTGTAATAAGGTGTGGAGAGCAGGTCAAACGCTCGCACTCGCAACACTAATAATGCTCGCATTCAGCGTGGCCGCCAGTATCCTCGGTATCCCCCAGGCTGACGTTGGGCCTAGCCTAGAGTTTAACTGGAGGGCTTTCATCGGGGGAGAGAGATCAACTTCCGTGCCCGTCTATATTAAAATCATAGGCGGCAGGGTGGGGGTCGCCCTATATAATGGGTCAAACTACACCACAACCCTCGTCGTCCTAGATGGGGATGGGACAGCCGCGTTTAAGGCCTCCTACACCCACTCCACCCCCCTATGCCTGGCCAATTACCAGGGCTCCTTCGACCTCATAATGGACAGGGGAGGCGGGGACGTGTATGAGAAGATCTTAACGGCTAACGGGGAGGAGTCCGACGGTTTCTCCTTCAAGACGGCAAGACCAGCCCTGCTCAGCGGCTGCACAGTGCATGGGGGCACCTACTATTTCTATGGAACAGTGGCCGTCGAGGGTAGGGGGATGGAGGCTTATGTTGAGGCTAGAACCCAGGCGGGCCGCCTCCTCTGGAACATATCTTGGGGTTCTTCAAGCGGTGATGAGGGCGTCCTAGATCTCGTGCCCCTGGGGGGCGATCTCATAGCTGTAGTGGAGAACGCCTCTAACACGAGCTGGCTCGGCATATACGTATTAGCTGGGGGCAAGGCTGTGAAGCTCCTAGAGGCAGAAGGATATCATTACGCTTCAGGGACACCTTTAAACGAGAGCCTTGCCGCCCTCTCATTCAACACTCCCAGGATCCCCCAGATACTGCTTGTGCACGCACAGAACTATGAGCTGACAGTGGTCAATATTACCGGTATAAACGTGCACCTCACAGGAATAGCGGGCTCAGGAGGTATCCTCACAGTATCAGGCTTTGAAGCGAATACGACCACTGGGGCGAGGGAGGGCGTGGTGTTCCTCATAGACCCAAAGACTGGGGTAATATCCTCTGTAAACAGGATAACTGGCAAGAACGATGTCACCCCTCTTATAATAGACGCCCAGAGGGGTCAGGTAGCCGTCTCAGGGCTCTATGGGAGTAGACCTTTCACGGCCTCATACAGCATAATATGGCCCGGAGGAGTATCCCCAACGAGCACCAACCCCCCACCGGGATCCTCCGGCGAGGGGTTCAAGAGGGTCTACATCGTGGTGGGGGGAGTTGTAGCCGTCCTTATAGTGGCCAGTATCATATATTATGTCCGGAGGGGTGGGAGGGCCTCTCCTAAGTAGCTCCCGGCACCCCTCAATGGGGAATCCTGGTGAGGCGCAGAGTTAGGAAAGGGCTGAGCGAGGTACTGGGAGCCCTAATAATGGTAATCATGTTTACAGGCATGATCGCACTCCTATACCATGCCAGCGAGGAGGCCAATAAGAGGATCACCGAGGCATACGCGACAGCTGGGAGAGCCCTCCAGGAGGCCTCTAACCCCCCAGTGGTCAAGGTGTCGACCAGGGATGGGAGCGTGACCGCCCTCATAACGGCAATTGTCCCGACCAGGATAGAGGCCCTAGTCGTCGAGTTCGACAACCACTCGGTCAGAGAGCCCCTCGGGAGGGGCCTAGACCTTGCTCCCGGCCAGCAGGCTGAGATACCCCTCTTCAGAGAGCAGTGGTGTAGACCCTTCAAGATAGTACTCGTCCTAGAAGGCGGGACAAGCCTCTACTACCCGAGGGATAAGCCCTACTATAGCTGCTTGTCCCCCTCAAGCGGGTACTCTTGGAACCCCATAAGCGGGGGGACAATGCTAACCCTAGCCCCCTCCGGGCTGCCAGGCTTCGAGGGCCCCCTATACGCTTACACGTTCAACCTCTCCATAACCGGAGCGTTGAGCGAGGGGGGACTTAAGGGGGAGAAAGGAATAATAAGAATAACGTTAGATAATGGTGATAAGCGCTTCATAACCAGGGAGGGGGAGGACGCACTAATAGCCCTCCTAGCAGGAGGCCACCTAGCGTTCGAGGCGGAGGTTGAAAGCGTCAATAACGTGAGCGTCCTATTACTGAAGTTCTCCCCACTGGACAGTCAGGGACTGCTCCTACCGCTCATAAGGCTGAATGCCAGCCTACACTACTACACTATCCTCCCATACGGGAGTGTGGTGGACGACGTGTGCGAGCACGCTAGCACTACATTAATGCCCTACCCATACGCCCCCCTAGTCCTCTACTCCAACGTGTCCGGGCACTGCGACCTCGTCTACGGGTACTATAAGATGTCGATCAAGGGCCGCTTTACAGCAAACGCCACCCTAGCAGGCCCGGTAGCATCATTGCTTGTATCGACCCAGGCGGAGCCCCTCCCATTCACGCTAGATCTCAGCTTGGAGGTGGAACTGTATAGGCCTGTTAACCCCCCGGTTAACACTAGCCTCGAGATCCAACCCCCCGCAGCCCTAGAGATGAACCTAACAGGCCCACGGCCTCACATGACTGCCCCTCCGGAGCACAGTGTCGCAATCACTGTCCACGACATGGTCGACCCCCGCATCGCAGTTGTCCGCCTGAAAGACCTGTCAGGCACAGTCATTGGGGGGCAGACAATGATACCCTCACTAGCGCGACACCCCTACCGGGTACCAGGAGTAAGCAATAGCACCATACAGTTGGAGATCACATACGCCCCCCTACTGCCGCCGTCCAACATGAGCCTACTCATCATAAACATAACCCCCGAACCAAACAACATCTACAACTACACCTCTAGACTAGAAGAGACCTCTTACCCCGCGCACTGGGCGTTTCCCGCAATACTCGAGATCAACAGTAGAGTAGGGGGTGCGACAGTGATACTGTCAAGCACGCCACAGCCACCCCTTAACGGGAAGGGGTTCCTGGATGTGCTATTATTTTCAGACACCATCCAGCCCGGAGGGAGTGGGGTCTGGGCTATACCATCATGCGGTACAATACAGGGCTACTTCTACATAAAGAACCAGGCGAACATACACAACATTGAAGGCGTAAGGAGTGCTTCCCAGCTAATAGAGGCCATACAAACAGGTGAGAGGGTCGTCTACGTCTTCACAATTTACGGTAGGACACAGATCCTGGGGGAGGAGCTGGATGTCGTGAGCGGCGGCATCTACATGCTCCCATGAGAGGGCGTCCGGGGATAAACACAATTACACCCACCAACACCACAAGAACAACCAAGCCGCACCCCACCCTTACAGGGAGGTGATATGATGGTGAGAACGTTTAACAAAAGAGTCGAACTATTCAGGGAGAGCCCCACGAGGAAGATAGACAAGATCAAGGAGGAAGAGGCGAGGCGGGGGAAGGACATCATACTATTATCAACAGGCCAGCCAAGCATACCACCCCCCAGAAGGACAAGAGAGCTCCTATCAAGGGATCTCCTAGAGGAGTCAAGCCACCTCTACTCATACACCCCAACAAGAGGTTATGCGAGCCTCATAGAGGCGATAGTCGAAGACATGAAATACTTCGGAGTAGAACTTGAGCCGGAGCAGGTCACCGCGACAGCCGGAGGACAGTCAGCCCTCTTCGCGGCGATAACCAGCCTCATAGAGCCCGGGGACGAGGTCATAGTACTAGACCCAATGTACTTCGGCTACTGGCCCCTCCTAGACTATGCCGGAGCCAAGGTTAAGACTGTGACAACCACGTTCCAAGGAGGGTTCCAGCCCGACCCGGAGAAGCTGAAGGAGGCTGTGAGTAGGAGGACGAAGATGATCATAGTAGTAAGCCCAGACAATCCGACAGGCAGAGTCCTAAGCCTAGAGGCCGCCAAGACGATAGCAGACCTAGCAGTAGAACACGACTTCTGGATCCTAGTAGATGAGGCGTACCGCACGCTGGTATATGAGGGAGAGCACGTGTACATATACAACATCGCCCCCGGACACACAGTAGCCCTCAACGCCTTCAGCAAAGACCCAGGAATACCCGGGTGGAGGCTAGGCTTCGCATACGGCCCAGCCGAGGCCATAAGGAGGATAAGGCTCGTAGTCCAAGAGACAGTCTACTGCCCGCCAAGCCCCGCCCAGAGGCTGGTAGAGTACTACCTCAGGGACAGGGAGACTAGGCTCTCATTCATGGAATACCTCCGCCGCGAGTACACGAGGAGGAGGGACACGCTGCTGAAAGCCCTAGAAGAGCACCTACCCGAGGTCGTAGCCTTCAAACCGCAGGGCGGGATGTTCGTGTTCGCCGACTTCACACCCCTACTAAAAGGGATGACTGCTGAGGAGCTCGCAGTAAGACTCCTAAGAGAGGAGGGTGTGGCCGTCGTCCCGGGCTCATACTTCAGCCAGACGCATAAGGGCAGCATTAGGCTAAGCTTCTCCGGTGAACCGCCTGAGCGGCTGAGGCTGGGAGTGGAGAAGATCGCCTCATTCTTGAGGAGAGCAGGGTAGAGGGGTCGCTGCCTTGGATCTAACCCCCTACATAATGCTATTCGTCGTCTTAGACCCTATCGGCATAATACCCTACTACCAGTCCATAATTAGGAGGGTTCCCAGAGAGGAGAGGGCCCACGTGCTAAGGCAGGCGCTCGCTGCCGCGCTAGCAATGCTCCTAGCATTCGCCCTCCTCGGAGAGTATCTCTTCGATATTCTAGGCGTAACCCTCTCGGACTTCCAGATAGCGGCCGGCCTCATACTACTGATCTATGCAGTGAGCGCCATATTCGAGATACACATTGGGGCAACAAGCCAGGGGGAGTCGCTCGCCATCTTCCCACTAGCGACACCACTACTCGCAGGCCCAGGCTCCATAACCACGCTCATCTACATAAAATACAAGTACGGACTCCTGACAGCGATACTCTCCTCCACGGTTAACATCATAGTAGCATACCCCATACTAGCCTCCAGCACCCTCCTCATGAGAGTAATGGGCCGGCATGGCGCATTGTTCATAGACAAGTTCATGAGCATGATACTAGCGGGCTTCGCAGTTAGCATAATCAGAGAGGGTATACAGGGAGCAGGACTCCTGCATTAAACCCCCCACCAGAGTATACCCTCCCATGGTGTTACCCGTGGGGCAGAGGATCTCGTGTCCCGCAGCCGACCTCCTCCAGGAGCTAATCAGGGTCAATACAGTCAACGACCCGTCAAAAGGGGTGAAGCCCGGCATAGAGGAGGCCGAGGAAATTCTACGAATCCTACGGGGCCATGGGCTAAGGGATGCAGACATACTCGTAGACCCCCCATCCCCGGCGATATTTGTTAGGCGGGGAGGAGGGAGGCCCGTACTACTCTACCTAGCCCACTACGACGTCGTCCCACCTGGCCCCGGCTGGAAGGGGGATCCCTTCAAGCCTAGGAGGCAAGGGGATCTCATCATCGGTAGAGGGGCCTCAGACGATAAGTCGAATATTGCTACAATAACCGAGGCGCTCAAAAACTACACGCCGAGGAGGGGCACTCTACTCATAGCCTTCACGGGGGACGAGGAGACGGGAGGGAGATCCGCCTCCTGGCTCTACGACTCCCTGGCCCAAGAGGGTCTGACGCCCGACTACCTAGTAAACGGTGATGGGAGCCTGGAGAGGATAATCGTTAGGAGGAGGAACGCCTTCCGTGTAGTGGTAGAGGTGGACGAGGAGAAGGATATTGTCAAGGGCGAACGGTTCGAGAAGACCTTCAACACGAGGATCCTCCTACGGGAGACTATGCACTCGGCATACTTCATCCCAGGAGTGGATACTCACGCACTAGTGGCTGCGTCCCTATGGGTTCGGGACAGGGAGGCGAACATCTCATCCCTTAGGGGAGAGTGGGTTAAGAGCAATGTCCTACCGAGGAGTGCTACCATATGTGGCGTCCTAGCCGGTAGCGGGGAAGAGCATGAATATGACGGGGGCTTAACGAGCCTCATCCACTCCATCATACCACTAGTCCGCACACCAGTAGAAGCCGAGCTATACAGCGATTACGGGGTCACCGTAAACCCCAACTACTACGAACACAGTGACGGGGTACACAGGCTCATACTTGACGTAAGGGCTATGACCACTGACCGCGAGAAGATCGAGTACGCCTTCAACTATGCGCTCGAGAACAGCATTACGGGGAGGAGGTATAAGCTGAGAGTGAGCGGGGGAGGAGGCTACCTCTACACCCCGCCAACATCGAGGATCGTCAAAGCTGCGACCTCAGCAGCCAAGGCGCTGGGCCTCCCCTCGAGAACTGTGGAGGCGGGAGGTGCAAGCGATAGCAGGTACTTCAGTCCAAGGGGTGTCGAGAGCATAGACTACGGGCCGAGAGGGTACAACGTGCACGGCCCCGAGGAGGCGGTCAGTGTTAGTAGCTTGTGCCGTACAGCACAGTTTTACAGGCTCCTGGCCGACACCTTATTCTCCGGTAGGTCGGGATAGAGGGGTATAACGGTGAAGGGAGCTATCTACGTGAGGAACACTCTCGGCAGGAGGATTGAGAGGTTCACACCCTTCCAGCCGCCACATGTTAAAATGTACGTCTGCGGCCCTACCCCCTACGATTACACCCATATAGGCCACGCCCGCACTTTCGTCGCATTCGACGGCATCAAGAGGTACCTTTCTCTTAGGGGTTATGACGTCCTACACATACAGAACATCACAGACATTGACGACAAGATCATAAGGAGATCGCACGAGGAGGGGATAAGCTGGAGGGAGGTGGCCGACAAGTACACCAGGGACTATCTCGAGCAGTTGGAAGCACTCAAGATAAAAGTAGACATACACCCTAGGGTGACAGACCACATCCGTGAAATAATAGAGTTCGTCCAGGCGCTCATAGACAAGGGTTACGCCTATACAGCCCCGAGCGGCAGCGTCTACTTCGACGTCGACATGTACCCAGACTATGGCAGACTAAGCGGGAGACATAGCAGGGAACAGTGGAGGCAGGAGGAAGAGGTCGCCCGGGAGAAGAAGAACCCCTACGACTTCGCTCTCTGGAAAGCAGCTAAGCCCGGAGAGCCCAGCTGGGAGAGCCCGTGGGGGAGGGGGAGGCCGGGATGGCACATTGAGTGCAGCGTTATGAGCACACGCTATGCCGGCGGCAGGCTAGACATCCACGGGGGCGCTGCTGACCTGATCTTCCCCCACCACGAGAACGAGAGGGCGCAGAGCGAGGCATACCTAGGGAGCTCACCCTGGGTCAAATACTGGCTCCACACGGGGTACCTCACCATAGAAGGCGAGAAGATGAGCAAGAGCCTAGGGAACATCATAGTACTCGGCGAGGCCATAAAGAGGTGGGGTTCTGACACGCTCAGGCTATGGCTCCTAAGCGGCCACTACAGGGCCCAGCTCGAATACAATGAGCAGAGCCTACAGCAGGCGGGCCGACTATATGAGAGGCTGAGGGCGATAGCCCAGGAGGTTCAGAGGAGGTTAGAGAAGGTGGAGCCAGCCCACTACGTCAAGGACTCAGACCTCCAGGCGCTCGCCTCCCTCGAGGAGATCTACGCGAGGTGGCACTCCGAGATGAGCAACGACTTCAACTATGCCGGAGCCATAAGGGAAGTATGGAACCTGACGAACCTCTATTACAAGCAGATCCAGTATACTGAGAGCGGCCTCCTCCTCGGGAGGCTCTACAGGATACTCAACGATATGAACAAGGTCTACGCAGTCCTAGACGACATCCTAGCGCCCGAGACCGCAGCACGTGAAGCCGCAGACCCATACATAGACCTCCTCGTGGAGGTGAGGAGGGAGCTGAGGAAGAGGAAAATGTACGACCTCGCAGACGCCATAAGGAGCAGGCTACTCGAGCTCGGCATAATACTCCTAGACTATAAGGACAGGACGGAGTGGAGGAGGAAGTAGGAGCCCGGGGGCACCTCCCGGGTCAATACGTTTCCACAAGGCCCTGTTATATGCGCTCTCACACCCAACAATATTATGGTGTCAGAGATGCCCCGCCTTGTGGTTAGCCTTAGTCCTCTACCCTCCGCCTTCATCTCCAGCCTCCTCGCCCCCTACGCTGATAAGGTTGGGGGCATAGAGGTTGTGAGCGTGCTCGAGGCTAGTGAGGAGGAGATAAGGGAAGCCCTCCGAAGGGCTGACGCGGTGATAGGCGACTACACGTTCCACTTCAAAATAACCCGTGAGATATGCGACCTCATGGAGAACGTCAAGGTCATCGCACAGCCTAGCACCGGCTACGACCACATAGACATCGAGGCCTGCAGAGAGAAGGGTATACCTGTTACGAACGCTGGAGGGGCCAACAGTATCAGCGTCGCAGAGTGGACAATAATGGCGGCCCTGATCCTCCTCAAGAGGGCCCTCGAAGCCCACCTGAGGACTAAGAGGGGCGAGTGGCCACAGTGGGAGCTCATGGATAAGGGGACATACGACCTCTACGGTAAGACCTGGGGGATCATAGGGCTGGGCAGGATCGGGAGGGAGGTTGCAAAGCGCCTGAAATGTTTCGGCGTGAAGACCCTCTACTATGACAAGTATAGGCCCCCTAAGGAGGTCGAGGAGGAACTGGGGGTAGAGTATGCAAGCCTCCCCAAACTATTGAGGAATAGCGACATTGTAAGCCTACACGTCCCCCTCACACCTGAGACGGAGAAGATGATCGGGGAGAGGGAGCTACGGCTCATGAAGCCGACTGCAATCCTCATCAACCCAAGCAGGGGGAGGCTTGTAGATGAGGAGGCACTCGCTAGAGCCTTGGAGGAGGGATGGATAATGGGGGCGGCCGTAGACGTATACAGCATTGAGCCCCCAGGCAAAGACCACCCCCTAGTAAAACTCGAGCACCCCAACCTCCTCCTGACACCCCACATAGCTGGTGCTAACAGTGACGCCAGGGCTAGGATCATACAGGTCACTATAGAGAACATTGTCAGAGCACTAACCGGGCAGCCGCTCAAGTACGTAGTAAACATGTAACCCGGGGATCTCCAGGCCCCAAACGGAGGCGGCAGTGGCATGTCTAAGTATACGGTCGCAGGATACATCGCGGAGACCATAGCCAACATATCAGGCCGAGTCTATGGAGTTATAGGGACAAGCATCATAGACTTCATAGACCACCTATACGATATGAAGGACAAGATCACATACATATCAACAAGGCACGAGCAAGTAGCCGCCAGCGCCGCCGACGGAGAAGCACGGGTAACCGGGCGCCCAGGCTTCGCAGCCGTCCACGCAGCCCCAGGATTCCTCAACGCTGCCCTCAGCCTCGGCATCGCCCTAAGGGATAGGAGCCCCCTCTTCCTCATCGCCGGAGGGGTCAGGAGGAAGCTCCATGGCACCATGGCCTGGCTCGAGGTAGATCTACAGGCCACTGCTAAACCCCTAACAGTTGACGCTGCCCGTGTACGCTCACCACGTGATATACCCTCAACCCTCCGGAGACTCCTAAGAAGCAGTCTAACACCGCCCAAGGGGCCCGTGTTCCTCGAGATCCCCGAGGACATGTGGAACGAGCCCCTCCCGGCCGATGCCCCTCCACCACCATCACTCAAGGAGATCCTATCGCCCCCAGTCACCCCCTCGGAGGACGACATCCAAGAGGCCCTAGAATATGTTAGAAGGGCTGAGAGGCCCCTCATACTGGCATGCGGAGAGGTGAACAACCCTGAGGGGGCTGAAGCTGTCAGAAGGCTTGCCGAGGCTGCCGACGCCTTCATAGTAACAACAGGAAACGGGAGAGGGGTCTGCGATGAAACCTGGTGGCGCTGCCTAGGGAGGGTCGGCTTCGGCGGTGGCAGCCTCGTCGCTGATAGGGCCTTCCAGAAGGCCGACCTACTGATCGTCCTGGGAGGGGAGCTCGACGACATTGTTACATACGGTTACAAGATGATGCCGGAAGGCGAGGTGGTTGTGGCAAGCCTCGACCCCTACACTGAGAAGAGGCTCATTCTCCCGACACTCCACTCAAAGAGTGACCCGACACTCTTCGCCCTAAAGCTCGCAGAGAAGCTCGAGGGAATGCCTCGAGGGGAGAGGGGGGAGTGGAAGAGGCTGGTGGAGAGCTGGTGGAGTGAGTGGGAGGCCATACTCCAGGAGGCAGTAGGGAGGAGCTATGAGGGACACGTCAACCCCAACAGGTTCTTCCACGAACTAGCTGGGATGCTCCCCGACGACTTCATACTCAGCGCAGGACAGGGCACCCACATAGTCTATACATACAACTACATCCGAATCCGGAAACCCCGCTCATTCCTAGCAGCAACAAACCTTGGGGCGATGAGCTTCGCACTACCGGCAGCCATGGGGGCGGCCCTCTCCGACCCGGACAGGCTTACATTAGCCGTTGTGGGTGACGGAGAGCTCATGATGACCATCCAGGATCTCGAGACTATAGCGAGGCACAGAGTACCCGTGAAAATTGTCGTGGTAAACGACAACAGCTACCGCGTACTACTCCTAAGGCAGATGATCCAGAAGCGTGGAAGAATCATTGGGACAATACACACGAACCCAGACTTCGCCGAGCTAGCAAAGCTTTTCAACATACCTGCTGAAGCCGCTGAAGACGATGAGAGCGCGGTCAGAGCGGCAAGGAGAATGATAGACGCCGAAGGCCCCTACCTCCTCGAGATCAGGATACCTCCGACAGACCTACCCCCACTAAACCTAGACGCCACACTAAAGATGTAATCAACACCGTAAACCCCCAAACCGTCTAGAGATGTAGATAAGACCCGCGTGAAAGAACACGTTCTACAGAGGCTAGCAGGAGGTATAGGGGGTTTGGAGGAGGCGGATCACAACAGTATGTGCACGCCCCGGTCGGAGAGGTACATCAGGCAGCTGAGGCTCATTGGAGTAGAGGGGCAGGAGAAACTGGGGAAGAGTACAGTACTCATAGCGGGCCTGGGAGGGCTAGGCAGTATAACCAGCATGTATCTAGCCGCTGCAGGCGTCGGGAGGCTCGTGCTCGTCGACTCGGACGTTGTCGAGATCCATAACCTCAACCGCCAGCTCCTCTATGATGAGGCAAGCCTCGGCCTCCCAAAACCTTACCTAGCAGCCAGGAGAGTGAGGTCTATCAACTCATGCGTGGAGACGGTGCCCGTGTATTCCCCGCTAAACGCTAAGACCATCCCCCGCCTACTAGACGAGTACAAGCCCGACCTCGTAGTTGACGGCCTCGACAACTGGGAGACGAGGCTCCTCCTAGACGAGGAGGCCTGGAAAAGGCGCATCCCCCTAGTCCACGCAGCAGTCGAAGGATACTATGGCCAGCTCATGCTCGTCCACCCACCACACACTGCGAGGCTCAAGAGCATAGCCCCGAGTGAGTACGGGAGGAGGTGCATCCAGGTGGTCGGCGCCGGCGTGGGAGTCATAGCAAGCCTAGAGGCGCTACTAGCGCTGAGGGCTTTACTAGGTGATTACAGCCCTGCAGGCACACTCTATGTGGTTGACATGAAGACTCTCGAGATAAACAAGATACCCTTAAAACCGGGAGGAGAACCTATAAGCCCAGACAACACAGCAAAATAGTGCGGGGCGGGCCCGTAGCCTAGCCAGGATAAGGCGCCGGCCTTCTAAGCGCCGGGGGCGACCCCCTGCGCCTGCGCGGGGACAGCCGGCGATCCCGGGTTCAAATCCCGGCGGGCCCGCCACCATGCTCTTACACAGCCGCTCTCCTTGTTTCTCTATGCCATTCTTACTTGGTGGTGGAAGGCGTGATCCTGGATATTGATCTAACAATCCTTGACACTGTGAAAAGGTGTGAGAACCCTCATCTCGGGCCTAGGCGTCCACGATTTTAGAGTTAAGAGGAAGAAGGAACAAGTGGAAGCACTAGCGGAGGCCGGGATCACGGCCAGGGCTGCTGTCTCATCTCTCCTGCATGTTATAACCCCCCAAGATCGTCCGGCTCGAAGCCCAGCATTTCAGTAGATTTCAATAGTATAGGCGCTCTGCCCTCTAGTTCTCTTGTTCTGTCAGCATATAGTAACTATAAATCAGCGCACCGCCCTTCTCAGGAGGCGGTGGGCAGCTTCTAGATTAAACCCCTTCTTAATTTAGGTATTCCTCTACCGTCATCTTCGCCGTGTTCACTCTAATATCCCTATGTATAGGGCACATATCTCCGTACGAGGAGAGGGATACTGACCAGCACAGCCCACTCGATATCGAGGTGTATTCCGCAAATAGGCTTATCGATGACCCTACAAAGGAAGGGGCAGTTATATGCATGTATATCAATTTGGCGTTTCAACCGACCTTATGTCCAGGAATAGCGTCGGATCCTACAATTCCGATGAAACCTCCCCTAATATAGTAGCTGTCAATAACTGCAGCGTGGTCGCGATAGCTAGGGAGCCTCCGCTTGTAATGCTCCGGCATGTGCAGATCTCTAACGGAGGCGTAATCCGTTCTAAGATATATCTTTGTGTTTGCAAGCGTCTGGATAAGTCTGTCAACGTCTTGAACTCTGTGGGTCGCAAAGATTATGCTGATACCTCTGCTTCTCCCAAGCCTCGCGACTCTCCTGATCTTGGAGGCTATCTCCACAAGCCAGTCCCGCTCCTGCGTTTCTCTAGGGAAGTAGAGGTGTGCCTCATCGATGATGAGAATTGTCTTGGAAAGGGTGTGGCCGGTTGACCCTAGTTTTGACTCCGCAAGACTTCTGAGTATCCCGGATCCAATAAGCACCTTAAGTCTTTCCTCGTCAACGCTGCCTACAGCACTAGTATAGCTAAGATCGATCACGACTGCATCAAGATCCAGCTTCGCGGCGAGCCCCATTAGTGTCTTATAGTTTAACCCCATCCTAGGATCTCCATGTATTTCTACGAGCCCTGTTGTGCTTAGAAATATGAGTCGCTGCAAAAGATTATTGAGAGTTTGATGGTGACCTACCTGACGAATCTCGTTACATAGATTTCGTGTACACCCGGAGGTATTAGGACATGTAGCGTTTCTCGTGCTATTTAGTGCAGCCTTTAAGGCCCTTATGGCTACATCAATCAAGTTCTTAGCATCATTAATCTGACAATTCTGCAGATAGTTTCCTCTATCCAGTATATCATCTATAACTAGTACGGTGTCGCGGGCTCTCTTTGTTAAAAACGGGTCGTCTCGCAACAGTTCTTGAAGTTTTAACTTCTTGGGAATTATCCCGAGTGCTACTACTCCGAACCTAAACCTCCTGTTACCACACCTGCCCATTACCATTATGTGAGCTGGTGCTCCGGGAAGAACCATGGGCCGAACCTGCTCAATTTGACATGGGACATTACTGTACCTGTACGAGCTTACCAGTCTCTTCGCGTAATTCTCTAGCTCTAGTATAAAGGAGCCATTGTTAGGCGTGTTGGAGACAGGTACTGCAATAAGTGCTGGTATAGTAGTTCCACTCCCCCTGTAAGGAATATAGAGTTCTGCTATCCGCCTACTTTTTCTCGTAACTTTTCCGGGGAGCGCTATCACTGCATAGTCTCCACTGGCGTCGAGGACGAGTATTTCAGTTTTCCTCCAAAACTCTGGCTTATATTTCTTTCGCCAAACAGCATTTGTTAGTAAGTTCTTGACAAGGCTGGTTTTACCGCTACCAGTTGTTCCAGTTATCAAAATATGCTTTTTCATCACACTCCAAGGTATTTCTAGTCCCGGCATTATGCCGTCGGGCAGGATCAGTGGTAAGTCTAACACTCCCAGAGCCCCGAGCGTTAATCCTTCATCCTTGACGGTCAAGAGGATGTGAAGTATTAGCCAGTGCTGCGGGATTATGACCGGGCTCCACGGATCGGGCGGAATTCCTGGCGCCTCTGGCTCGACAGACTCTATGGCTCTCCTAATTCTGTCGTGCAGAACGTGGTCGCACTGATCCGGCAGGCTTTCGACAAAATTGCTGTCTAGCTTTATCCTTGCGGCAGGCCTGGTCACGAGCCTTATGGGTGTTAGATTGGAGTCGGCGTGGCGGAGACTATCTCCGACTTCGAGATGCGTGAAGCCCCCTCTTAAGGCTACGGTCTGTGGGGTTAATTGAGCTGTTTCGACCTGGAGCAGAACTATACTGTAGGTCTTAGGATCTATTGCGACTAGTGGATAGCCAGTTGACCCTATATAGTGATACACGGGTAGTAGTGTGACCCATACATCTCTCGGTATCAGGACTGGCACATCGTCCTGTATTGACTCCTCGGCACTAACCAGCCCTATAATTTTGGGTGGTAATGGAGGTGTAGTGCTCGCTCCTCCTTCATCAGCAACAACAGACGTAACAACGTGAATATCCGCACCTAAGCACTCTGCGAGGAAAATACTCTTGCTGATATATTTCTTATAATGAGCTGTCCAGATCTGTAGATGCCTTGAAAGAGGTGTAGCAGAACTACTATCCTGCCCGGAGGACATTGCCCATGACCTCCTGACTCTCAACACTAAACACGGTGTATGGCTGGAGGGCCGTGTATATCTCTCTGACAATGAGAGAAGCTGACCTGCCCGCATAGTAATCTGGTAAATGTATATGGCTCGGGAAAGGTGTCAAGACGTGAGTTGCCGGTTTATAAGAATCGTAGACGACATAAGAGGCCGCCTTTTCTAGAAGATCCATCACCTTGTCTTCATCACTAATCTTGCTGCACGGGTATGGAATTTCAATTCTATACACTGCCCCTGCAGGAGTGCGCCAGTGACTAGGTATGAAGAGGAAACCCACTGCCTTACAGATCTTAAGATCAAACGATTCACAAAATAATGCTCTTATAATATTTTTACTCGATAAATCCGACAAACCTATGTATTTTGATCCTGAAGACATTAGTACTTTTGAAAGTAGCCAGCCTAGATCCTCTCTGATATTAATAGTTAAAGGATCAACATATGAGATAAGAGTTCTACAAAATTCACCTTTCTGGATACCCATTACATCTTCGAAAGTACTTTTTATTTCTTTAAATATATTATAGAGATTTATAATATTGAGTAGTGGGGCTACAAGAAGCGGATTTATTATTGATCCTTTCTGGGTATAATATCGTTTAATGATATAATCCACTATTGCTAGATCGCCGAACTCTGCGATCGGCGACTTAGCAATGCTCCAGTTGTTTATGTTCATTAGTAGTCTACTGCCCTCAAGTCTCTTTACAACACCTACTGCTACGCGGTTTTGACTTATCATGTTTAAACTCAAAATAATTCTTATTATTGAGTTTAAAGCGTAGCTAAGGGAGTATAAGGAGAGTGCTAGTCTCGAACCTAAGTTTAAGCTTAGGGAGCTACCAGAACCACTAAGTCTTTGATAAATTCCTGGTGTGCTTGCTATGGGGCCGTCAATTAAAGCGACTTCTGGGCTCCTATACTTCTCACTAAGGAAGAATAATGCGAAATTCTCTAGCATCATTCTATTTTCGTCAATCATAGTTTTCTGATTATATTTTGCATAGCCGGAATATTTACAGAATCTCTCTATAACGGGACTCATCTTCTTACCGCTTCCGACTTTACAGAGGAATTCACCTATTCCGACGGCTGGAACTGAAAAGAGGTAGTTGGAGATTATACTGACCTCGTGTTCATCGAGCAGTGGTGACGCAATGCTTGCCGGTCTGACTAGTTTCTCGATGTCCGGGTCGAATAATGGCATAACTCCCGGCACTCCCGGATAAGTAGCAACTGCATCCTCTACTGCAACTGAGACGCCGTATCCGACGAAAATCCATCCCATTGCTCTAAGTGGAATACTGCTACCATCTATGCCTGCTATCACAGGCTTGTCCCTGGGCGTAGGGATCTCGAAGACTGGCAGGTCTTCGGCTTCGCTATCAGTCTCTGAAGCTTGTTTGGGCTCTGACTCGGGTCTAGGAGCCCATTTGAGAGGTTTTATTTTATATACAGCGGTTTTCTCCTCTACCTCTTCGATATCCGGTAGGGCTGACCAGTACTGACCCATTTCTCTAGCTGAGGGTCTCTCGCTGAGATCTTTTAGTAGATTGATGCTTTTTTCAATTAAATCCCTTAAGTTAATCTGCACGCGTGTGGCCCCCCCAGCTACACTATATTTCCTAGATGGCCATGGGTATTATTCTTTATCCTAGACATTATCAAGGCTTTGTAGGATCGTTTAACGATTTGCCAAAAGGGTTTCATAGGCTGACAGATAGGGGCTTACACGTCAAATAGGCATTTCTCCTTTATAGCTTAATCGGGAGGTAGATTGAAAGTATATCTAGCGTACAGCTTCTCACAGGCCTCGCCTTGGCCGCCGGAGGCACTAGGTCATCCCTGGGTTCTTGTTAGTGCTGATGATGTATGGAATCACGGTGTAAACGGTGCCGTCCGTTTCTTGAAGCAATGGATTTGGCCTTCCCGGTGGCCGGGCCTAAAGCTCATCGTTGACTCCGGAGCCTTCCGTTGGATTAGCCGCGGAAGGCTTCCGAACCCACGCATTGTCATTGAGACTCAGAGGGTTCTTGCCGCCGAGACTGGTGCCCTCCCCGTCGTCCTAGACCACCCCGTGAGGAGCCCCCTCTCGGCAGGCGAGGGGGAGTACGGTGCCAGCAATGAGTGGACAAGCAAGAACAGTGTTATGTGGCAGAGGGAGTTCGGCGACGACTACATCTATGTCCTGCATGCTGGCAGTAACACTACGCTACGCAGAGCGGTCAGCACGCTACGCAAAACCCATCCGAGCGTCAAGTATGTGGGCTTGGGCAGTCTAGCCCCGCTCTCCGCTAGGAAGCCTAGGAAGGCTATCCAGATAGTGGAGAAAGCCCGCGAGCTACTAGGAGATAAACACGTTCACGTCTTCGGCGTAGGGAACGGTCTCCTCGCGCTCTTAGCACATACGGGCCTAGCTGACAGCGTCGACACGGCGAGCCACATAATTGACGCCAGCTTCGGGATGGCCCGCGAACCCCGAACCCTCTCAATGGTGGTTGTGGCGGGGGCTAGAGAGAGGCACAAGAAGAGGGAGGAGACTTGGGAGGAGCTGAGCAAACATTGCCGTTGCCCGATCTGCAGGACTAACCCCACCCTCCTAGCAAGGCGCGGCAGGGAGGGGCTGATCGCCCGCGCAGTCCACAACGCCTACTGGATATTGAGGGCAGTGAGAGCCCCAGCGGTCGCGAAGAAGATGCTGTCAAAGAGGCGGCTGGACAAATATCTACAGGGCCGCGGTAGCACCCCGGTATGCATCGTGTCGTGCGGTAAGAAAAAGCTAGGCACCCCGGCACCAGCCCAACAACTCTATTCTGGCAGATTCTTCCGGGCACAGGCGGATGCCGCAATGCGCATTTGCGGCTCAAAATGGCTAATACTATCGGCGAAGCACGGTCTCCTCATGCCAGAAGACTACATTGACCCCTACGATGAGAAAGCCAAAAACCCCCAGCACCTAGCCGAGAAGATAAAGCCCCAGGTCTCCGAGCTCGGCATTGAAAGGGCCATAAGCTTCCTCCCCAGAACTTACCACCTAGCACTACGAGAAATACTCGGAGATAACGCAAGACATATAACCGGGAACCCGGAAGGGTGGAAGAGACCTATAGGAAAAATTTTCCAAGCCCTTAAAGAGATCTACGAACGAGGCTTCCGGGAGTTCACGAGAGCAGACGCTAGTTCATTTAGTAATTCTCTTAGTTCAGGTACTTCAAGTAAATAGTCGCCTAGCATGCTCTCTTTCTCGCGGGCCTCTACTTCATGTGGCCTATACCAGTAATCAACCTCTCTGTATGCGTTACATTTCGGGGGATTAACGATTATTCTTAACCGCATTCTATTTTCTTTATTATTAATTATAAATTCACGGACTTTTCTAAATTGGAGGTGATGAATTAGTTCATGGGCTAGAACATCGGCAAGAGCCTTCCGCACATAGTATTTATCACGGTATAAATTAAAGTATGTTAGGCATCCAGCAAATATCTCAATCCTAGGGGTTCTAGCTATTTCTAATATACTATTATCAGAGCACTTATATTGACCAAAAATTGTGATTGCTCTCTCTTTAACACCACACTCTCTGCTTACATATGTTAGAATATCTTCGTATTCCCATACTTCAGAAGATTCAGGAGAGATTTCCTCTTTAGATCCCTCGTCGAGGTATTGCCGCTCGATATCAGACCGTCCTCGTGTTACTCGATCAATTGATCTCTCGAGAGTGCTTCGAATGCAGTAGCCCTTTTCAGGATCCTCCTGGTATATTTCAAATTCACATCTATCGTGATAAATAATTATCTCAACATTAGAAATATGATTATTATTTAGAATTTCATTAATTTTATTTTTTAATTCTTGATTTATTGAGCTTATTCGTTGAGCTATGGGTTGCACTCTGACCACCATAATCCTCCGTCCTCAAGTTATACATAGCGCGCTGCTATCTTTAAATATACTGTGGGCAATAATAAATTCGTTCTTTAATGCGAAGTGCAAGCTTAAACAGATCTCGGTTGTCACATAGGATAGGAGGGTACTAAGAGCTTGTGGGGGCTTAGTTTGAGGTAAGCCTGCCAGGATTTGAACCCAGAGAACCTCCGCCCCACTTCCTCTATGTGGCTAGGCTCATACCCAGCGGGCCTACGAGTTAAGAGCCCGCCGCTCTACCAGGCTTGGCTAAGAGCCCTGCCTGACTCCAGGCGCAAAGCTGTAGTGTTACCGGGTCTATGCTAGTAATGGATTTAGGCGCCAATCCTACTTTACGCCTTCCTTCCCGCTACATACTCCCCACACCTACTCCATAGCAGTTCACCGCTCCTGCTCCTCACCTCAACTATTCGGTGGTAGAAGGTTGTCGTGTCGTCGTCTAGGGGTACTGTCCAGGCATCAGCCAGTATCACTCTGGAGCCCCTCTTGGAAGTTTTTTTGGGTAGGGAGTATATCGTGAAGGTCGAGGCGTCTAAATTGATGGGTAAACTAGGCATAAGGTTAAAGGTTGAGAAGCGATAGTATACGCCGAGATTGACCCAGTCCCAAATATACATGTCACGGCCTCCTACCTATTGGGAAGAGTAGCATTGGGATCTCCCAGGTGCAGTCTATGTCTAGGAGCCTGCAGAGCTGTCTGTCGTAGAAGGCTCCGACGGCTACTGTCGCTAGGCCTAGGGCCTCGGCTGCGAGGTAGATGTTTTCCCCGGCGAAGCCTGTGTCCCAGTGTATGTAGCGGTAGCTCCTGTAGCCGTATTTCGAGGCCGTGCGGGCGTAGACGGCTGTTAGGATTACCACCGCTGGAGCCTCGCCAACGTGCTCTTGGTCTAGGGCTATCCTCTCTAGTGTGCGGGAGTAGTTGCCCTTCTTGAGAGTCTCG
This sequence comes from Desulfurococcales archaeon, assembly GCA_015521115.1. Classification (GTDB taxonomy): domain Archaea; phylum Thermoproteota; class Thermoprotei_A; order Sulfolobales; family Acidilobaceae; genus S143-63. Next base: position 5,603 of record WAOT01000037.1, on the reverse strand, counting down.
AGGCTGTGGGTTGGGGGGTGGTAGTGGTATAGCCCCGGCCCTAGGCCCTCGACATGGGATGCACTGACATAGGCCTCAACAGGCTGTAGTGCTCCCGCGCTCGGGTAGGTTCTCTTAGGGCCTCCCCACCACGCCCTCCCTGTTACTCCGACTGCATAGTAGAGGATGCTCCCCAGCTCCCTGAGGCCTATGGGGGACACGTAGCTCCTCCTGCTCCTCCTCCTGGTTATGGCTTCGAGTGCGTCGACGCCTGACGCTTTAACTGGGGGTGGTAGGGGTATGCGGGGCTTCCCGGGGTATGACTTGTAGTATTCTTCTACATCCGGCGGCCTCAGGTCACCTCCATAGTAGTTTGTGTCGAGCTCGGATAGCCTGTGGTATACCATTGCCGGGTCTCCTGTTGCGAGCGCGTCTTCCAGGCCCAGCTCGAGCCTCTCCCTCGCTTGGTAGGGCATCACTGATAGGAGCTTCCTAAACAGGCTTTCCAGGGCCCCCATAGAAAACACCAATAATATATATCCACAGTCGGCCTTCTATATTCATGAGCAGGTTCTTGGAGGGCGTGTTGAGCATTGTCAGGTGGAGGCCGCGTCACGTTCGATACGATTAAGAAGTGGCTTGTGGAGGGCAAGGATAACCCCGATAACCTTGTAGACCTCAAGTGGAGCATTATCGACGAGAAGGAAGAGGAGGGCAGCCGCGCGCTCAGGGCGACGCACCCTAAGGTTCCCATAAACCTCCTCGTGCTCTCGGCGAAGAGCACTAAGGGTAAGGAGTTCGACTATGTGAGGCTCGTGATCGAGACGTTCATCGAAACGAGGGATCTACCACCGGAGACGAAGCTGAAATTCTACCGCATCCTCCTAGACCTCCCCAAGCTACCACTGACGAAACTCTACCTCTACGGGCCAGACGATACAGTGGGGATAGCCGCTGACCTAGACCTCCGCAGCCTCTCAAAGGAGGAGTTTGACGATGCACTCGCAATGCTCCTACTCGTATACACTTACCTCAAAAAGCTGAGCACAGGGCTAGAAGAGCTTATGACAAAGGAGGAGATCCTAATGTTAGGCCTACTAGTGAGGAACTACATTGAGAAGGGGATGACTAAAGACGAGATCATAGACACTCTCGTGAAGAACGGGCTGCCCAAAGAAATTGCCAATGACCTAGTTAACACCGTCTACACCATTACGGGCGGCTCGGAGAAGAGGGGCTCTGACTCATTGTATATGTAACCCAATCGGCTGTATGAACAAAGACCCCACCCACTATATATTTCCTCGCCTGTCCAGGGCAATATGAGATAATTTATATAAATGTTGACATGTACTGCTAAAGCTAGAAGCCCCCAGCCTGCCCTAAAGGTCTGGGGGCACCGGGGATGGTATACGTGAAAGGTAAGATAATACTTGTGGCGTTTCTTATCTTGGCGGTGGCCTTCGCACCAGCAGTCTTAGCGTCGCCGCTAGGGCCTGAGAAGACGAATATAACGGGGCACACGGTGTTCTCGCCCGAAGGGTATAATGGTAGCTTCACCGTGACAATACCATTGCCTGAAAACTCCACACTGGAGGAGTTGCAGTCCAGTTTCACCGCTACGGCCTCCTCGTGCTCGTCTACAGGTAATATGAGCTTACTGCTGGTCGACAGCTCCCTTAATGGGACGCAGGCAAGTGTGAACACCTCAGTCACAGGCCGGTACTCCTTCGACCCTACAACTAAGACTGTGCATGCGTTGCTGAGCGTCACTCTAGAGGCCGACGCTTCAGGGGTAGTGAATGATACGAGCTATAGCGTCCAGCTTACAGGAGAAGACGAACGCGCCATAGAGGTGAGCGTCGAGTCTAGGACGAGTGTTGTCCACGACGAGTATAACTTCACCGTGAACTTATCAGCCAGTAACAGGACGACGGGCAACATGACACTAGACCTGCAGCTCGCAGGCCAGAATAACGCTACGGTGATCAATGAGAGTGTAACAGGCGACGGGGTCTATCAGGGGCAGCTTAACTATGAGAGCACAGGCGCCTACGAGTACAGCCTGCAGGTGAGCTTCCAGGGCGAGTACAACTATACTGCGACCCCCATGAATGAGACCGCATTTAACCTTAGCCTATACAGCCACACCGTGCTCGTGTTCCCAGATTATGCCTCAGCGATGCAGGCCTACTACATGCTTAACCAGATCGTCCAAATGCTCAACCTCACCCAGTACGTGACGATAACGCCCCCACCCTTCCTCGGCACGACCGTGGAAGTGACTGTACACTATAACGGCATATTCCAGCTCAACAACACAGCCCCTGAGACGCCATGGAATTGGCAGATGCCGTTCACACCTGGACAAGGGCTACCCATGGGAGGGGCGCTGGGTAATATCACGTTCCTCGCACCCTTAACAGGCGAGGACGGGTTCACGCTGGAGTTCAATTCCTCGCTTAGTGCGGTGATCGCTAACTCCACACTTAAGGCCAACGCGTCCTACAGCGCAGAGGCAGTAAACTGCACGTTAGACAATAACTTCAGCCTCGCCCTAGAGGGGGACGCTTACCTTGACAGGGAGAATAACAGTGTGGTTGTAGAGGTATACTTCGGTGTTGAGTGCCCGTCAGGCCCCTTCATGGGGTTTGCAATCATGAAGTCAGTGCTTGAGAACCTGACCAATAGCTCAGACGTATCAGTCGATGCTGTCCTCGAGGGCACGGATGGTGTTTCATTCATATTCAATGGCGATGAGGTCTCAACCGTCGAGGTAACAGACGACACCAACATTACCGGACTAGCAGTCAAGTACGCCGGGACAGTCTACTACGGGCTAGACGGGCCCACCCATATCATTAACAAGACGGCCCTACTACCACCGCTTATCCCCAGCATTATAGTAGAGAACGTGACAGGCTTCACAGGCGGCCTCCCATTCCCGGCCGCGACCGTAGAGGGAGCACCATTACACCTCGAGTTCCCCGACTATGGCAGTATTAGCGTGATGCCGGGATCCTCCATTACAGGAGCCCTACAGGCCCAGTTCCAGCCCGCAGACCAGGGCCTTATACCGTCTAACATGAGCGCGACCCCAATAGGCCCCATGGTTACAGTTAGGAACGTGACTGGAACCCTAGCACTCAACATAGTAGTATCGACGGACTTCACGGGTGAGCCCGCCCTACTCGTGATACACGAGAATGGTAGCGTGACCGTCGTGACGAACGTGACCATAAGCGGTAACACCCTCACCGCAGTGGTACCTGCACAGAGCACTTTCATCCCGGTAGCACTGACCGCCGGCGGCGGGGGCGGTGGAGGAGAGACTACGACTACAACCACTACAACCCCGTCCCAGACAACGACTGAAACGACGACCACGACACCAAAGACCACGACCCCCGGGACGACACTGGCTCCAGGCAACACCACGACAACCATGACAACAACATCACCTACAGGGACGACTGCCAGTACTACAACAAGTACCACGACCACGCAGCCAACCCAGACAGGCGGTAACACTAGCACCACGACGACCACATCAGGTGGAGGTAAGGGGATAAGTGGGAAGACCGCTGCAGCCGCCGGCGCAGTAGTAGTGATAGTGATCATCGCAGCGGCAGCCTACCTCCTGACAAGGAAGTAGTGGGAGGGCTACAGTCAGCAGTCTACCCGCATGAATAATATAGGGTCAAAAGGTTTTTCCCAGAGCCCGAGGGGCTCCTCCATGTTTGACCACTAGAGGATATTACCCGCCCTCTTCAAGCCACACCGCCCTTTCATGCCCCGGTAACTATAAATACCGGGGGCGGGTTTTAGTGTAGGGCCGGGTTTATGGGCTCGGGCCTGGAGGCTAGACGGTTAGGCCCTGTGGGTTTCGCTCTCCTCATGTTCTCCATGACCGCCTGTCTGCCCCTCTTTTTCCTAGGCCCTATGGCCTATAGTAGCGGTCTGAGCCTGGGGCAGGCCCTGGTTGGGGCTCTAGTCGGGAATGGGCTTGTCGGGGCGGCTATGGTGGTGAATGGGCTCCCAGGTGTGAGGGAGAGGATGGACTTCAACTCACAGGCTAGGATGGCTTTCGGCCGGTATTATAGGATCCCGGTGCTCCTACGGGGCGTGGTCGGGGGTCTGTGGTACGGTGTTGAAGCCTATAATGGGGCTCTAGCTCTCGCCCTCATAGCCCTAGCACTTGCTGGCTCGCCCACTGACGGGATTATGGAGAGGGCTACACTCCTCGTCCCCCTATTCCTGGCCCTTTATGTGGCTACCGCTACAACAGTCTTCGCGAAGGGTATAGAGGCGGTGGGTAGGGCTGCGTCGGTAGTGGGCCCACTCCTCTTCCTCTACTTCCTAGCACTCCTAGCCCAGACCCCTAGGAGTAGTGGTGTGGAGCTGCCTGGCGGTACCGGGTGGCTTGATGACGCTTTCCTCACATACCTCGCAGTCCAGACGGGCTGGTGGCTGACTGTCGCGATAAACATGAGCGACCTCAGTAGAACCGCGAGGAGCCCAGGGGCTGTCGCGGCGGGCGTGTTCCTCGGCATGGTCGGAGGACAGATCCTAGGGACTTACACGGGCTACATGCTGGCAGCTACGAGTGGGGCCCTTCTGCCGCAGGAGCTCATTGTGAGGAGCGGGGTGGGCCTCCCACTGACCCTACTAGGCCTTGCATTCGCCTTCCTAGCCCCGTGGACGACTGACCTCTCAGCAAACCTCCCGGCCCTTGAGTCCCTCCTAAGGAGCCTGAGGCTAGGGTCTAGGCGGAACGCTGCCATAGCTGCGGGCCTATTAGGCCTGGTGCTCGCCCCATGGTATGCTATGGATAAGGCCCAGGACATTGTCGGGTATGTGGCCTCGTTCGCTGCAGACTATGGAATCCTACTCGGCCCCGTGCTCGGGTCTATGATACCCTCAGCCCTGGGCTATAGGAGGAGCCCCCGGAGGCTTCTCGCGGCGATAATGCTTGGGATAGTGGCGGCATACATCCACGCAGTGCTTGCAGGCGCAGTCCAACACTTGGAGCTCTCAACGCTCTCAATACCCTTCCCGCCGCCTGTGGCGCTCTACACGGGGACAATAGTGAGCCTCATAACCGCTATGATCCCAGGAACCAAACGATAGGATCCTCACCCTCCTCTCCCACCGGTACACGACCGCAGGGGCTAGGAGAAGACTATAGGGGTGACTGGTTGAGACCCTGCACCGGCCAATAATGTCGGGGATATCTTGAGGGAGCGCCGCCCATAGGCTAGAGGCCCACATAATGTGGATGCCCACACCACCCGTCTAGGGAATCCTCCCGGGACTAGGGCCTGCACAGGGGGCGCCACCCACAGCCCTGGTGGGGGCTCCAGCCCAAGTTGTGGAGCCCAGCGGGCCACACCGTTATACAGCGTGCAGCCCGCCCCAGGGTGAGCGCCCCTGCGGCCTCGGGCGATTGGGAGCGGCGGGCTGAGCCCCTCGGGTGCAAGACCCTCGGGGCTTACACCCGAGGGGCTCAGCCCGCCGCTCCCAATCGCCCGAGGCCGCAGGGGCGCTCACCCTGGGGCGGGCTGCACGCTGTATAACGGTGTGGCCCGCTGGGCTCCACAACTTGGGCTGGAGCCCCCACCAGG